>JAYKGR010000094.1:0-18144 GCA_035285645.1 Cyanobacteriota bacterium
GACCTTTCCCAATGGCAACGAAATTTCCTTCGTTCAGCCAGGGTCTGGCACAGGACCCGACAACCCGCCGTATCTGGTACGGCATTGCCACGGCTCACGACTTCGAGAGCCACGACGGCATGACCGAAGAGAGGCTTTATCAAAAGCTCTTTTCCACCCACTTCGGTCATTTGGCCATCATTGGCCTTTGGGTTTCGGGCAACCTGTTCCATATCGCCTGGCAGGGCAACTTTGAGCAGTGGGTCGCCGATCCTCTGCATGTCCGTCCCATCGCTCATGCGATCTGGGATCCACACTTTGGCCAGGGTGCCATCGCTGCCTTCACCCAGGCAGGGGCCTCCTCTCCGGTCAACATCGCCTACTCCGGTCTGTACCACTGGTGGTACACGATCGGGATGCGAACCAACGCCGAGCTCTATCAGGGTTCCATCTTCATGATGATCCTGTCGGCCTGGGCCCTGTTTGCCGGTTGGCTTCACCTTCAGCCCAAGTTCCTGCCATCTCTGGCCTGGTTCAAGAACGCTGAATCCCGCCTCAATCACCACCTGGCCGTTCTGTTCGGCTTCAGTTCGATTGCCTGGGCCGGTCACCTGGTCCATGTAGCCATCCCCGAAGCCCGTGGCCAGCACGTGGGCTGGGACAACTTCCTCTCGGTGTTGCCCCATCCTGCTGGACTCGGTCCTTTCTTCACGGGCAACTGGGGTGTCTACGCCCAGAACCCCGATACGGCCCAACAGATCTTCGGTACCACCACGGGTTCCGGCACGGCGATTCTCACCTTCCTCGGTGGGTTTCATCCCCAGACCGAGGCCCTCTGGCTCACCGACATTGCCCATCACCATCTGGCGATTGGCTGCCTGTTTGTGATCGCCGGCCACATGTACCGGACCAATTTCGGGATTGGCCATTCAATCCGCGAAATTCTGGACGCCCACAACCCCCCGAAGGGCACCCCTGGTGACCTCGGTGCGGGACACAAAGGCCTCTATGACACGATCAACAACTCGCTGCACTTCCAGCTCGGCCTCGCCCTCGCCAGCCTTGGTGTGGTGACCAGCCTGGTGGCCCAGCACATGTATTCGCTGCCTTCGTATGCGTTCATCGCCCGCGACTACACCACCCAGGCGGCGCTTTACACCCACCACCAGTACATCGCCATCTTCTTGATGTGCGGTGCCTTCGCTCACGGTGCGATCTTCTTCATCCGTGATTACGACCCCGAGGCCAATAAGAACAATGTTCTGGCCCGGATGCTCGAGCACAAGGAAGCGATCATCAGCCACCTGAGCTGGGTCTCCCTGTTCCTCGGTTTCCACACCCTTGGTCTCTACGTCCACAACGACGTCGTGGTGGCCTTTGGTACTCCCGAGAAGCAGATTCTGGTGGAGCCCGTGTTTGCCCAGTTTGTGCAGGCAGCCAGCGGCAAGGCTCTCTATGGGATGGATGTGTTGCTCGCCAACGCTGACAGCCTGGTGAGCAATCCCCCCGGTCCTGGCGGCGGCTGGATTCCCGGGTGGCTTGAGGCCATCAACGCAGGTAACAACTCGTTGTTCCTGCAGGTTGGCCCTGGTGACTTCCTGGTTCACCACGCCATTGCGCTCGGTCTGCACACCACCACCCTGATCCTTGTGAAGGGTGCGCTTGATGCCCGTGGTTCGAAGCTGATGCCCGATAAAAAGGACTTCGGCTACTCCTTCCCTTGCGATGGTCCCGGCCGCGGTGGTACGTGTGACATCTCTGCCTGGGATGCCTTCTATCTCGCCGTGTTTTGGGCACTGAACACGGTGGCTTGGGTGACCTTCTATTGGCACTGGAAGCATCTGGCTATCTGGCAGGGCAATGTTGCTCAGTTCAACGAATCCAGCACCTATCTGATGGGCTGGTTCCGCGACTACCTGTGGCTCAACAGCTCCCAGCTGATCAATGGTTACAACCCCTTCGGCAGCAACAACCTGGCTGTCTGGGCCTGGATGTTCCTGTTCGGTCACCTGGTCTGGGCTACCGGCTTCATGTTCCTGATCTCCTGGCGGGGCTACTGGCAGGAGCTGATCGAAACCATCGTCTGGGCACACCAGCGCACCCCGCTGGCCAACCTGGTTGGATGGCGCGACAAGCCAGTGGCTTTGTCCATCGTTCAAGCCCGTGTGGTGGGTCTTGCCCACTTCACGATCGGGAACATCCTCACCTATGCAGCCTTCCTGATCGCTTCCACATCAGGCAAGTTCGGCTGATCGTTCCATTCACCTCGACGGACGATCTCCAACCCCTGGCCTTCAGGCTAGGGGTTTTTTCTTGCCAACCTTCTTTCTGGGTTTGAGCACCGTTGCCACCGTTGGTTTCGGTACAAACTCACGAACAGAACAAAGCCCTGGCTCCTCTGGAGCCAGGGCGAGAAGACGATAGGTGGATTGGGAGGCTCAAACCGACGCGGATCAGCTCACGCTCCAGACGCCGCCTGCAATCTTCACCAGCGGTTGCACCATGGCGGTGCTGCACATGAACCAGGCGAAAGCGGCACCACCGGTACCACCAAGCCAGAAGCCACTAGTGAAGTCTGCCCAGCCTGCCTTGGTGAACAGATCGGCGGGAGGGTTGTCGATCGTGGCATCCGGCGGTTGCACGTTGGGGCCACGGCCGGCGCTGCCATAGAGCGAGAGGCACACGGTGAGGATCGAAACAAGCGCCACGGCCGACAGCACACCGGCTGTGCTGGCGTACTCGCTCAGCCGCCAATGGCCTGTGACGGCAAAGGGGCCATAAAGGAAGAAACCGTGGGCCATGCCGATCTCCAGGCCCCGGCGGTTCGGAGACAGATTGGGGCGATAGGCCGGCAAGGCATTGAGGAAAGCCTTGCTGAAGTAGCTGCTGTTAACGGGGGTGGCCAGATTGCCGACGGTGGGGTCGGCCACGGGGGTCACGGTCATGACGGGCGGGGTGGGGGTGGCGCGTGGGTCCGGAAGCCGACTCAATCGCGGGCTTCGATGGTGTTGAAGAGCAGGGCCATAGCCACGGCCGGGCCCAGTAAACCGATGATCGGCACAAAGACCGAGGGCAGCCATGCTGCCGCGTATTCTCCAGTCATGGCAGTTGCCATCAAGAACCGTCGATACTGTAAAGACAGCCGTTCAGACATCCCTGGAGCTGCTGCGGGGGTGACATAAAAATTCAGCCCCAGCCCGGCCCCCTTATGCCGCGCTGCTGCCCCGCAGCGTGGCCCTCACTCGATAGATCGGTCGCCCCTGGCTCTCGTGGTAGGTGCGCATCTGCAGTTCGGCGAGCAGGCCGAAGCCAAACAGTTGGACGCCACTGAGCGTCGCGAGCACGGCCAGCAGCAGAAGGGGGCGTTCACCGATGTCGGTGCCAAGAAGCAGTTTCTCGCCCACCAGCCAAAGGCCGGTGCTCAGTCCCAGCCCCAGACTGACCAGCCCGGCAAAGCCAAACACATGCATCGGCCGAGTGAGGAACCGCTTCATGAACCAGACTGTCAGCAAATCCATCAACACACGGAAGGTGCGATCGATCCCATATTTACTATGTCCGAAGCGACGGGGATGGTGGTTCACGCGCACTTCGCCGATGCGGGCCCCCTCGATGAACGCCAGTGCCGGCAGGAAGCGGTGTAGCTCCCCATAGAGATTGAGATTCTCTACCACCTCTCGGCGGTAGGCCTTCAGCGAGCAGCCATAGTCGTGCAGGCGCACGCCGGTCACCCCTGCGATCAGCCGGTTGGCCAGCAGCGAGGGGAGCAGTCGGCTGAGGGTGTTGTCCTGTCGTTGGTGGCGCCAGCCGCTCACCAGGTCGTAGCCCTGGTCCAGGGTCGCCAGCAGCAGGGGGATGTCGGCCGGATCGTTCTGCAGGTCGCCATCGAGGGTCACGATCACCGGGGCCTTGCTGGCATCGAATCCGGCTGCCATCGCTGCAGTCTGACCGTAGTTGCGGCGCAGCAGCACAGCCACCAGTTGGGGCACCTGCTCGCAAAGCTCCCGCAGGATCGCACCCGTGCGGTCCTTGGAACCGTCGTCCACCAGCACCAGCTCAAAGGGCAGTCGCAGGGCTCGTACCGCTTCAAGGAGTTGCTCCACAAGGGCCCGTACGCTGTCCTCCTCGTTGTAGAGGGGCACCACCACCGAGAGCTCCGGCGCGGCATCGCTGCAGGAGCCGGGGGAGGGCGGCATCGGCACCGGAGCTGCGTGGGAAGGTGGTGGCCAACTTACGCCGACGCCTGCGGCTTTCATGGCGGCAGCGGACTGCCGTCGTGGCTGTGCATCACCCGGCCGGCACCGCGGAGCTCCTGCCGGTAGTGCCGCGCTACCGGGTGGATGTTGCCGGGGTGAAGATCATCGAGACCGATGCCATTACGCCCATGTTCACGCCCTGAGCTGTGCAGGTAGCGCCCGCCGCCCAGATGGATGGCTACGTGGGTGCAGCGGTGTGGTGGACCGAAGAAGATCAGATCCCCCGGCTGAATCAGGCTGTAATCCCCGGCATGCACCGCTACGGGTAGACAGAATCGTTCCTGGAGATAGGCGTCTCGGGGCAGCCAGATGCCTGCGCTGGCGAACGCAGTCTGTACCAGGCCGGAGCAGTCGTAGTCAGGCCCAACGGTGCCTCCCCAGAGATAGGTGTTGGGCACAGCCATGGCGGCCATGGCGAAGCCGAGCACCTGCTCCAGTCGGGCGGCGACCGTATCGCGATCGAGAGTCGGCAGCCGTTGACGGGGAGCCGGCTGGCCATGACGCCGCAGCTCGGCCATGTCGAGCCAGCATGGATAGCCATCCTCAAGCAGGCGCACGCGCAGCCGAGCGCCTGTGCCTCCGTCGAGCACCCGCAGACTGCGGCCAGCCGCCAATTGGGTAGCCAGGCCCGTGCCATGACTTCTGGCGTAACCGTTGAGGGCTGCTTCCAGTCGCCAGATGCTGCCTGCCTCCACCGCTGGCGGCGGCTCTGGGTTCTGCTCCATGAATAAAGTCGCCATCGTTGCGAGGCCGCCACTGATGGCGTTCTACAGCCCGGATCCGGCGATGGGCCACACACTCGCCCAGCTGGTCTCCAGCCTGGCCGCGGAGGGCCGCGCCGGATTGGAGGAGCAGATCTCGATCACCTGGCTGCGATACGGGCGGTCGTTGCTGGCACCACGGGTTGATGGTCTGCCGCTGCCCCGCGGAGCCAGCTGGCTTGGGGAGCGGCAGCGCTACCCCGCCAGTGTGGTGAAGCTGGTCTATCTCGTCGCGGCCGAAGCCTGGTTGCAGCGCCAGTTGCTGGAAGACAGTCAGGAACTGCGCCGTGCCATGGCCGATATGATCTGCGATTCGAGTAATGACGCTACCGGGCTGGTGGTGGATCTGCTCAGCGGCACGACCAGTGGGCCTGCACTGCCAGCCGAGCGTTATCAGCAGTGGGCGCGCCAGCGAAGCCTGGTGAATGATTGGCTCAACGGCTTCGGCTGGCCCGAGCTCAGGGGGGCCAATGCCTGCCAGAAGACCTGGAGTGATGGCCCCTATGGACGGGAACGGGAGTTTTACGGTGAAGAACTGGAAAACCGCAACCGCTTGAGCACCGACGGTGTCGCCCGGTTGCTTGAGGCGGTCATGGCTGCCGAGGTGGTGTCGCCGCCGGCCTGCGCGCGCATGCGTGATCTGCTGGCCCGATCTCTGGATCCCCGGCAGCGCGCCGCCAATCCGGAGAATCAGGTGGATGGCTTTCTTGGCGAGAGCTTGCCCCAGGGTGCTGGGCTCTGGAGTAAGGCGGGCTGGATGAGCCAGGCTCGCCACGACGCGGCCTATGTGGAGGTTGATGGGGCCGATCCTATTGTGCTGGTGGTATTCAGCGAGGGGCAACGCTGCGCCGAGGATGAGGCCCTGCTACCGGAGATCTGCCGACTCCTGTTGACGGAGTGCCGTCAGCGAGGCTGATCCATGGAATGCATCCTTGGCCCCGTGGGTCAACCGGTGGACTGTGAGAACGGAGAGGGAGGGATTCGAACCCTCGACAGAAGTTGCCTCCTGTAACTCCTTAGCAGGGAGCCGCTTTCAACCACTCAGCCACCTCTCCAGGGGGCTTGCTGAGCTTATCAGCGAGAGGGGGCTTCAACGGCCGAGCCCTCGCCGATCCTGCCCGTGAGCCGCGGCAGCCGCTGTTTGAAGCCGCAGAGAATCTCCCACGGAATGGTGCCCATGGTGTCGGCCCAGTCGCCCGGGCTGATCCTCTCATCACCGGAGCAGCCCAGCAGGGTGACCACCGACCCCACGGCCAAGTTGCTGGCGGCGGTGGCATCGATCACCATCTGATCCATGGTGATGGCTCCCACTTGCGGCAGGCGCTGGCCCTGCCAGAGAACGTCGAGTCTGTTGGACAGCAGCCGTGGTACCCCATCCGCATAGCCGATGGAGACCACAGCCAGGCGGCTGGCGCGGCGGGTGCGGAAGCGATGTCCATAGCTCACGCCCACTCCAGCGCCTACGGATCGAATCAGGCTCACGCGAGCCTGAAGGTTCAAGGCGGGCTGCAACGGGAGAGGCTCGAGATGGGCAGCGGGCGCGTGGCCGTAGAGCGCCAGGCCCACCCGCACCATGTCGAAGTGGTGCTGCTGGTGGAGCAGCGTGCCGGCCGAATTGGCCAGGTGGAGGCAGCCGGTGGCCAGATCATGCTGCCGCAGGCTGTCGATGGCCTGCTCAAAGCGCTGCTGTTGCAGGGTGGTCAGGCCATCATCCTGGCCGGGGGGGAGGTCAGCGCTGGCCAGATGGCTGTAAACCCCCACCAGATCAAGGTGCTCCAGGTCATGGATGAGGCCTGCCAGCAGGGGGGCCTCCCGCCAGTCCACCCCGAGACGGGTCATTCCCGTGTCGAGCTTGAGCTGCACCCTCAGCTGGCGCCCGCTGTCGGCCGCCAGCGCTTGGCAGAGCCGCGCCTGCTGGGTGGTGCTCAGCGTGGGCATGAGCTGCCAGCGCAAGCAACTGCGCAGTTGCTCCGGATCGGTGAGATTGCCCAGCACCAGCACGGGTGCGGTGATGCCGGCGCGGCGCAGCTGCACGCCCTCCGCCAGGGTGGCCACCCCAAAGCTGGTGGCTCCACCGGCCTGGGCAGCTTGGGCTACGGTCACCGCTCCATGGCCATAGCCATCGGCTTTCACCACCGCCATCAGGGCCGTGTCGTTCTGAATGTGACGACACAAAATCCGGGCGTTGGCTTCGATGGCCTCTGGTTGGATCTCCACCCAGGCTCGCTGGCGCGAATGGCCGCGTTCGTCTTCGGTCGGCTGCGGATTCGATCGAACTGCCGACATGCCGTCGTCGATACCGTGGGAGATGGAAATCACCGGTATCATGCCCGCAATCAGGGGCGCTGGCATGGGACACGTTCTCGTTCTGAACGCGTCGTACGAGCCGCTCAACATCACCACCTGGCGACGGGCGATGGTGATGCTGCTCAAAGGGAAAGCCGAAGGTCTGGAGCACGATTCAACGCGTTCGATTCGACCGGACCACCTGTTGCCAACGGTGATTCGCCTGCGTCAGTTCGTCAGGGTTCCCTACCGACCCATGCCTCTGACACGCCGCAACGTCTTCCAGCGCGACGGTCACCTCTGCCAGTACTGCGGCCAAGGGGGCGAGCGCCTGTCCATCGATCACATCCTGCCGCGCAGTCGCGGCGGGGCCGACGTCTGGGAAAACGTGACCACGGCCTGCCTGACGTGCAATGTCCGCAAAGGCAACCGCACCCCACGAGAAGCGTGCATGCCGTTGCGGCGCGAACCCTATCGCCCCATCAGTGGCATCCGTTTCGAAGCATCACGCATGATCAGTGCGGGTCAGAATCGTGAGTGGGCTAAATACATGGCGTCATCCTGACGAGCCGGACGGGCTAACCGCCGCCACCGGCGGCCTGTTGCGCCAGTTGTTCCAGTTGTCGCCGTTGCTCATCGGCGAGACACGCACCGATCAGGTCGCCCAGCTGACCTTCCAGAACGGGGTCCAGGGCAAAGTTCCGCCCCAGACGGTGATCGGTCACACGGTTGTCCTTGGCGTTGTAGGTGCGGATTTTCTCACTGCGGTCTCCAGTGCCCACCTGGGCCCGTCGGGCCGAGCGCTCCTCCGCTTCCGCGGCTGCCAGCTGACGTTCGTACAATTTCGCGCGGAGGATTTCCAACGCCCGTTCGCGGTTCTGAAGCTGAGACCGCTCGGCGGTGCAGAACACCCGGATGCCGCTGGGGCGGTGCAGCAGATCTACGGCGGTTTCCACTTTGTTCACGTTCTGGCCGCCGGCACCTCCGGATCGGGCCGTGCTGATCTCCAGATCGCCGGGATCCAGGTTCACTTCCACCGGGTCGGCCTCCGGCATCACGGCCACCGTGGCCGTGGAGGTATGCACCCGTCCCTGTGATTCAGTGGCCGGCACCCGCTGCACCCGATGCACCCCAGCCTCGAATTTCAGCTCGCTGAACACAGCCTCGCCCTGGATGGAGAGGATCAGCTCGCGGAAGCCACCGAGGTCGGCCTCATGGGCACTCACCGGTTGCACGCGCCAACCCCGGGTCTGGGCATAGCGTTCGTACATCCTGGCGAGATCACCGGCCCAGAGGCAGGCTTCATCACCACCGGCTCCGGCGCGAATCTCCAGCATGACGCTGCGTTCATTGCGGGGGTCCTGGGGTAGGAGGCGGAGCGTGAGCCGCTGCTGCAGAGCGTCGATTTGCGTGGCCAGGCTCTCGATCTCCTCGGCGGCCAGGCTCTCCATGTCGGCGTCGCCTCGGTGCTCCCGCAGCATTTGGCGGGCTTGTTCCCGTTGCTGCTCCAGATCGGTGAGTGTCCTGAAGTCGTGCACCATCGGCTCGAGGCGCGAGCGTTCACGGGCCAGGGCGTGCAGCTGCTCGGGATCTGATGTCACCGCTGGATCAGCCAGCTGGCGCTCCAGGGTGTCAAAGGTGCGGCAGGCCGCCTCCAATCGTTCACGCAGCAGGGAAGGATCCATCAACGCTCAACAGCACAAAGCCGGATGCCACAGGTGGCATCCGGCGGAAGGGGGGGCATAGCCCGATCAGGCGTTGGCCTTGGAGGACGTTCCACCACCCATGCCATATTTCCGCATGAAGCGATCCACCCGTCCTTCGGTATCAAGGATTTTCTGTGTACCGGTGTAGAAGGGATGGTTGCCGCTCCACACGTCGACGTGCAGCTCTGGCTGGGTGGAGCCGGTGGTCATGACCACCTCCCCGTTGCAGATCACCTTGGCATCGGGGTACCAGGTGGGATGGATGTCGGCTTTGGGCATGGTGGAAGAGGGAAAAATCAGCGCTTCGAGAACTGAGGAGCCTTACGGGCTTTCTTAAGGCCGTACTTGCGCCGTTCCTTGGCCCGCGGATCGCGGCTGAGATGGCCTTCGGTCTTGAGGGGCTTACGGTTGTCGGGCGATAGGTCGCACAGGGCCCTGGCAGCGCCCTGTTTGATGGCGTCAGCCTGGCCGGTGAGGCCACCGCCGCGCACGTTCACCAGGAGATCGTATTGCGCTTCCAGCCCCAGAGTTTGGAGTGGAGCCTTGACAGCGGCGAGATAGACAGGGTTGTAATTGAGGTAATTGTCGCCGGGGCGGCCGTTGATGGTGACCTGACCCTGACCTGGAACGACCCGTACACGGGCGACAGCCGTTTTGCGGCGGCCCGTTCCCCAGTAGACGACGCGGTTAGTGCTGCTCATTGGGCGGAGGTGGCGGGATCGAGGGCGAGAGGCAGGGGCTGCTGGGCGGCGTGGGGGTGCTCAGCGCCGCGGTACACCTTCAGCTTGCGGAACAGCTGACGTCCGAGAGCGTTATGCGGGAGCATGCCCTTGATGGCCTTCTCGATGATGCGTTCAGGCAGGCGTGCCTGAAGGTGGGCGAAGGTTTCGGTTTTCATGCCGCCGGGCCGACCGGAGTGGCGCCGATAGACCTTTTCGGTGGCCTTGTTGCCGCTGACCCGCACCTTCTCGGCGTTGATCACCACGACGAAATCACCGGTGTCGAGATGGGGTGTGTAGCAAGGCTTGTTCTTGCCGCGCAGCACCTGGGCAACTTCGCTGGCCAATCGACCGAGGGTCTGATTTTCGGCATCGACCACGAACCATTGGCGATCGATGGAGTCTTGAGCTGGGGGAGTTGTCTTGTTCATGTCGCCGATGGGCACCGGCTGGACCGGCGGTACTGAGCCCATCGCAGGCGGATGGGACAAGGGATGGCTGCATTAGCGACACTACCGCGCCGCCTGCAGAGGGCCAGAATGGGCCGAAAGAGCCAGGTATGCGAAGGATGACCTGGCCAGACCGGTACTCAGAATTCCGAGCCCGGCCGGTCACGTTTGCCCCAGATCAGGCCCCGAACAGCTGGCCGGAGAACTGGATGGGGTGGGCGGAGGATCGCTCCTGGCCAACGTGAACCGCGGTTGACCATCGTACCAGCACACCTCGGGGAAGACCGGCTCCGGGTAGCCCACGCGCAGCAGGCACAGGCCGTGGGGAGGTGCAGCGTCTTTGACCTCAGCTCGGGCCCGTTCTCGCCAGCGTCGGTTGAACTCCTTCAGGCTGAGGCGGCCCTCACCAACGGCCACCAATTGGCCCATGATGAGCCGCACCATGCCATACAGAAAGCCACTGGCCTGGAGTTCCACCACCACCATGTCGCCATGGCGCTCGACAAGGGCCTGCTCAAGGTTGGTGCGGCTGTGGGATCGGCGGCTGCCCGCTTTTTGAAAGCAGGCGAAGTCGTGATGTCCCAGCATGTTGTGCAGGGCTTCAGCCATGGGCTCTTGGTTGAGCCGCCACTGATGGCGATGCCAGCTCCAGGACTGGAGAAAAAGGTTGGGGACGCGACCGTTATAAATCGTGTACCGATATCGCCGGTAACAGGCCGAAAAGCACGCATGCCACGTTTCAGGCACTTGGGCGGCGGCCCGTACGCGGATGGTGGGCGGCAGCCGGCCATTCAGTGCCTTGGGCCAGCGGGCTGCGGGGATGGGCCCTGTCACGTCAAGGTGCACAACCTGTCCGGCAGCATGCACGCCGGTATCGGTTCGACCTGCGGCTACGGTTCTGACGGGCTGAATAGGGTCAAGTTCAGCAACCGCTCGTTCCAGGGTTTCCTGAACGCTGGAACAGCTTGTCTGGCGTTGCCAGCCGTGAAATGCACCGCCGTCGTACTGAAGGCAAAGAGCAAGCCGACGCCCCTGGCCGGCGAAGGAGCCTGGCTCAGGGGCGTTGGCCATGGCAGGTGGAGCGGCGTCAGACCAGTTCGATGATCGCCATTTCGGCGTTGTCTCCTCGGCGCGGCACCGTGCGGATGATGCGTGTATAGCCTCCTTGCCGTTCGCCGTAGCGATCTTGGGCTTTCTCGAATAGGGCGTGGACCAGTTGCTTGTCGTAGATGTAGCCGATGGCGCGACGGCGTGCTGACAGGCTGCCCTCCTTCGCCAGCGTGATCATGCGTTCAGCCTCATCACGCAGGGCTTTTGCCCTGGCTTTTGTGGTGGTGACCCGACCTTCGCGGATCAACTGGGTGGTAAGGCTGCGGAGCATGGCTCGACGCTGATCGGCAGGACGCCCCAGTTGGGGCACTCGGCATTGGTGACGCATGGGAGGAAAGAGGAAGGGTGGGACGGGGCTCTCAGGCCGTGGTGCGGCTTTGGGGCAAGGAGATGCCGATACGCTCGAGGGCTTCAATCACCTCATCCGCCGATTTGGAGCCGAAGTTCTTGATTTCAAGCAGGTCTTCGTAACTAAAGCCCATCAGATCGGAAACCGAATTGACTTGGGCTCGCTTGAGGCAGTTGTAGGCCCGCACGGAAAGGTTCAGTTCCTCAAGGGGAATCTGGGCCTCTGCGGAAGGTTCGGGTTCCAAGCCGGGCTCCTCAGCCATGGTGAGGCTGGCCAAGGGCCGAAACAATTCAATGAGTTGGTTGGCCGCCTGAGACATGGCGTCGTCAGGGCTAATGCTGCCGTTGGTTTCGATTTCGATCCGCAGCCGCTCGCGGGCTGAGCCGCCTTCACCAACAGCCGTTTCATCCACGCTGTAGTTGACGCGACGAACCGGCATGAATACCGCATCAATCTGCAGGAGATCGATGGCACTGCCCTCTTCGGTCTGGCGATCGACCGGTCGGTAGCCGATGCCCCGCTCCACGTGCACTTCCAGTTCCAGGCTGTGGCCGTCAGCCACCGTGGCGATCGGACGATCACCATCAATCACCTGCACCTGGGACGAGAACTGGAGATCGGAAGCCGTCACGGTGGCTGGGCCGGTGACGGCCAAGCGGCCGATCTCTGTATCTCGGCTGCGACTCAGCACTGGCACGGATTTGCAGTTGAGCAGGATGTCGAGTACGTCTTCACGCACTCCCGGCACAGTGGCGTATTCGTGGTTGACTCCGGCGATGCGCACAGCGGTGATGGCACTGCCTTCGAGACTGCCGATCAGCACCCGGCGCAGGGAGTTGCCCAGGGTGACGGCATGGCCCCGATCAAGGGGACCGATGAGGAACACCCCCAGCTGGGAGCGGTCATCATGGACCTGATGGTCAACCCGGTCGATCTGGTAAGACAGCACGATCACAAGGAGCGGATGAAGTGGAAAGAAGCAGAGCCGGGGTCAGACGCGGCGACGCTTGGGTCGGCGGCAGCCGTTGTGGGGAAGTGGAGTTACGTCGCGAATCAGGGTGATTTCCAGGCCAGCTACCTGCAGGGCACGAATGGCCGTTTCCCGGCCAGATCCCGGGCCCCGCACCAGTACCTCGATTTGACGCATGCCCTGCTCAAGGGCTCGGCGGGCAGCTGCTTCGGCCGCGGTCTGGGCCGCAAATGGCGTGCCCTTGCGGGCCCCTTTGAAGCCGCTGGCCCCTGCGGACGACCAGCTGATCACCTCTCCTGCCGTGTCGGTGATCGAAACGATCGTGTTGTTGAAGGTGCTCTGGATGTGCGCGACGCCATTGGGAACATTGCGCTTGGCCTTTTTGGGGCCAGATTTCTTGACGGGTTTGGCCATGGAGGAAGACCTGCTTGGGCAGGGAGGTGATCGGGAGACTGGAAACGCTTCGGTGACGGCGGCGCGAACGCACAAGCGGTGCGTACCGGCGATGCGTAGGTGCTGGTTTTACTTCTTCTTGCCAGCCACGGTTTTACGGGCACCCCGGCGGGTGCGGGCATTGGTGCGGGTCCGCTGGCCGCGTACGGGCAGGCCGGCGCGATGACGTCGACCCCGCAGGCAGCCGATGTCTTGGAGCCGCTTGAGAGCCATGCCCTCCTGGCGCCTTAGGTCACCTTCAAGGGTGAGGCTCTCGGCGGCTCCGCGCAGTTTCTGTACGTCGGCATCGCTAAGGTCCTTCACCCGGGTGTCGGGATCGACCCCGGTCTTGGCGAGAATCTTCTGGGAGGTGGTAAGGCCGATCCCGTAGATGTAAGTGAGGGCAATCTCCACCCGCTTGTCGCGAGGGATGTCGATGCCGGCAATCCGAGCCACGTGTGAAAACCAACAAGGGAAGGGGGAGGAGCTGCGGCCAGGCCGCAGAGGCGGATGAACCGCCGCGAATGAGCCAGGTCAGCCCTGGCGTTGCTTGTGCTTGGGGTTGGTGCAGATCACCATGACCTTGCCGTGCCGGCGGATCACTCGGCACTTGTCGCACATGCGCTTGACTGAGGCACGCACCTTCATGGGTGGTGAGGGCTCCGATTGGCCAAACGCTGATCGTATCACATCAGTCAACAACCAAACCGTCAATCGCCGACTGGATCGCCTCAACGCTGCCAGCGGCTTCCACGGCCTGCAGAAGACCCTTGGATCGGTAGTGGGCGATGAGCGGGGCCGTCTGTTCGCGGTACACATCCAGCCGATGACGAATGACCGACTCGTTGTCATCGGCTCTGCCCCGGCTGAGCAGCCGCTGCACCAGGATCGCGTCGTCGAGTTCCATCAACACCACCAGCTCGATGCCCTGCTGGAGTGCGCCCAGCAGCTCATCAAGCGCTTCCGCTTGGGTCAAGTTGCGGGGAAACCCATCCAACAACCAGCCACCTGGGTGGGATTGCAGGCGCTGGCGCACGATCGCCAACACCAACGCATCGCTGACCAACTCGCCCCGGGCCATGACCGCTTCGGCCTCTCGTCCAAGATCGGTTCCCGCCTGAACCTCAGAGCGCAAGAGATCGCCGGTGGAGAGATGAAGAAGACCACGCTTGGCAGCCAGAAGCTGGGCTTGGGTGCCTTTGCCGGCCCCCGGGGGGCCAAGAAAGAGAAGACGTTGTTTCATGGGCTGAAACGCAAGGAGGTGATGGTGCTCACTGACGAACCATCCCTTCGTATCGCTGGGAGATCACATAGGTTTGCACCTGCTTGGCCGTGTCGATCGCCACACCGACGAGGATGAGAAGCGATGTGGCGCCGATCCCCTGGAAGGTTTTGACCTGGGTAGCTCCTTCGACGGCCTGGGGGATGATCGCCACGGCTCCGAGGAAGAGACCCCCTAGGAGGGTGAGACGGTTCTGAACGCCACCTAGGTAGTTCGCGGTGGCTGAGCCTGGGCGCACTCCAGGAATCGCGACGCCAGCGCGCTTGAGGTTGGTGGCGATGTCGACCGGGTTGACTGTGAGTGATGCGTAGAAGTAGGCAAAACCCAGAATCAATCCGAAGTAGAGCAGTGCGTACAGCCAGGGGGTGCTGCTATTGGGGCTGAGGTAGCCTGCCAGTCGAATTACGGCTGGATTGGCTGTTAGGTTGGCAATGGTAAGTGGTAAAAACACCACCGCTGAGGCGAAGATGATGGGCATCACACCGCCCGCGTTGAGTTTGAGTGGTAGGTAGCTCTGACGGCTTGATAGCAGTCCCGCTCCGCCAATCTGTCGCTTGGCACTGACGATGGGGATGCGTCGATTGCCCTCTTGGACAAAGATGATGCCAACAATGGTGACAAGGAAAACCAACACTAGGATGACGATGCCCCCAACCGTTGAGCGGTCACCGCTTTGAGCCAACTCGATGGTTGAACCAAGAGCTTTGGGTAGGGTGGCAACAATATTGATGAAAATCACAAGTGATGCGCCCTGGCCAATGCCACGCTCGGTGATCACTTCGCTGATCCACATCACCACCATGGAGCCAGTTACCAGCGCAAGGCTGGTTTGCAGTACAAACTGCCATTCACTCAGGCCAGGTAAGGCATACTGACGAAGGATCAGGGCGAAGACAACACTCTGAAGAATTCCCCAGCCAAGCGCAACATAGCGGGTGATTTGGGCGATTTTTCGACGGCCAGCTTCCCCCTCGTTTTTTTGAAGATCCTCAAGCTTGGGTAAGGCTGCTGTCAGCAGTTGAATGATAATAGAGGCGTTGATAAATGGCAGGATCCCAAGAGCAAAAACACCGAGAGTGGACAATCCACCCCCGGTGAAGATATCGAGAAATCCAAGTAATTGCCCGCCCCTGGCAATGAATTCTTGAAACCCGGCGCGGTCGATGCCGGGAACGGGGATGTAGATGCCGAGGCGAACCAGAAGCAGCAGGCCAAGGGTCACGATCACACGATCGCGCAGGGTCTTGGCCCCCACAAGCTGGCTGACGATCTCGGCGGCGCTGGGGTTGCGTCCGCGACTGATGAGCATGGTGGCGCTCAGCTGGTGATGTCGCAGGAACCGCCAGCCGCTTCGATTTTCTCGCGGGCTGTGGCAGTGAAGGCTGCGGCTTGCACCGTCAGCTTCACTTTCAAGTCGCCATGGCCCAACACCTTCAGGGGATGCTTGGGGCTTGTGAGCAATCCGTCGTTCACGAGGCTGTCGAGAGTCACTGTGCTACCAGCCTTGAGGTCGGCAAGGCGGCCCACATTGATGACGGTGAATTGCTTCGGATTGACGAGCGGAAAGTGCTTCAGCTTGGGGATCCGGCGATAGAGAGGCATCTGACCGCCCTCAAAGCCAGGCCTGGTCGGGCGTCCCGAGCGTGACTTCTGTCCACGCATGCCGAAGCCGCAACTGGCTCCTTGGCCCGCGGCGATACCTCGGCCCTTGCGGAGTTTCCGGCGCCGGGCGCCGGGGTTGGATTGCAGAGACTGGAGTTGGAGAGTCATGGGTCCTCAGGAGTAGATCTGCTCGAGGGAGATGCCACGCTCCTTGGCGGTCTCCTTGTGGGTGCGTAGGGCATCGAGGGCTTCCATGGCGGCCCGGGCATTGTTGAGGGGAGTTTTGGATCCCAATCGCTTGGCCAGCACATTCTTGATGCCAGCCAATTCGAGAACGGTGCGGATGGATCCACCAGCGATCACGCCGGTACCCGGAGCTGCGGGGCGAATCAGCACACTGGCGGCACCGTCGCGGCCACGGCTCTCGGTGGGTACGGAGCTTGTACGGGTGAGGGGCACCTTGACCAGGTGCTTTTTGCCATCAGCGACGCCCTTGCGCACGGCACCGATCACATCGCCGGCTTTGCCGACGCCCACCCCAACCTGGCCGCGTTCGTTGCCAACGACCACGATGGCTCGGAAGCTCATCTTCTTACCGCCTTTCACCGTTTTTGAGACACGGCGGATCTGAACCACCCGCTCCTGCCATTCACTGTCGCGTTCCTGGCCACGGCGATCGCCGCCGCGGCGGCCGCCCCGGCGCTCCCCTCGGCCTTCTCCCCGGCCACCCCGGCGCTCCTGCTGACCTTCGGCCGCAGGGGGGGCATCAGAGGCGGCGGGGACGTCGCCGGCGTTGAACTGAACGTTGGATTCGGTCATGGTGAGAGCAGGGATCAGAACTGAAGGCCCGCTTCACGGGCGGCATCGGCCAGTGCCTTGACACGGCCGTGATAGAGGTTGCCGCCGCGGTCGAAGACCACTTGGGTGATGCCCTTGGCCAGGGCACGCTTGGCGACGAGGGCACCCACCGCCTGGGAGGCATCGCAGGTGGCACCAGTACTGAGGCTGGTGCGAAGGTCTTTGTCGATGCTCGACGCCGCACAAAGCGTGTTTTGTGCGGCGTCGTCGATGACCTGGGCGTAGATGTGGTTGTTGGAACGGAAGATCGCCAAGCGCGGGCGCTCGGCGGTGCCGGAGAGATGGCGACGCAGGCGGCGATGGCGCTCCTGAGTCTGCGATTTGCGGGATTTGGTGGCCATGGTGGTACAGGATAGGGACGCTCAGGCGGGCCTCATTTCTTACCGGTCTTACCGGCCTTGCGAAGGATCCTCTCACCCTCGTACTTGATGCCCTTGCCCTTGTAAGGCTCGGGGGGACGAATGGCACGGACCTTGGCGGCTTCGTTGCCCACCACTTCTTTGTCGGTACCTGTGATGAGCACCGTGGTGTTGTTTTCCACCGCGAAGCTGATGCCTGACGGAGGCTCCATTTCCACCTGATGGCTGTAGCCCGCGCTGACGACGAGCTTTTTGCCCTGAACAGCGGCTCGGTAGCCCACGCCGATGATTTCAAGCTTGCGTGTGAACCCCTGGCTGACCCCTTCAACCATGTTGGCGACGAGGGTGCGGCTCAGCCCGTGACGTTCGCGCGAGCGACGGCTGGTGTCGCTGGGGCTGACATGCAACGTATTGCCGTCTTGGCGGATCTCCACTCCCTCAGGCAGGGTGCGGCTGAGCTCGCCTTTGGGTCCCTTGACGGTGACGGCAAGTCCTTCAATCCCGACGCTGACCTTGTCGGGCAAGGGGATCGGTGCTTTTCCAATGCGTGACATTGCTGAGTCCTCCGGGGTTAGTAGACGTAGCAGAGCACTTCGCCACCGACACCCTGCTTGCGGGCGTCACGGTCGCTCATCACTCCTCTGGAGGTGGAGATGATCGCCACTCCTAGGCCGCCAAGCACCTTGGGCAGTTGACGGGTGTTCTTGTAGATGCGGAGGCCCGGCTTGCTCACCCGTTGAACGGAGCGGATGGTGGGCTGGCGATGTTTGCCGCTGTACTTGAGTTCAAGCACGAGATGCTTTTGCACACCCTCGCCATCTTCGCTGACGCCGCCGATGAACCCTTCTTGCTGCAGCACCTTGGCGATGCTGAGGGCGAGTCGGGAAGCGGGAATGCGGGTGGTCTCGTGACGCTTCTCACTCGCATTGCGGATGCGGGTGAGCATGTCGGAAATCGGATCGTGATTGGCCATGGTCGTGTCCGGAAGAGGGCTCAGTTGCTGCGGAACGGCATCCCCATTTCGCG
>JAYKGR010000095.1:0-50933 GCA_035285645.1 Cyanobacteriota bacterium
TGACCGAAGTGCTGTTCAACTGGGCCAGTGCCGGCACCTTCAACCTGCCGATGGGCTTCCGCGTCGATGCCCTCGGGGCAGTGATGCTGTCACTGGTCACCACCATCGCCCTCCTGGTGATGGTCTATTCCCACGGCTACATGGCCCACGACAAGGGCTATGTGCGCTTTTTCACCTACCTCGCTCTCTTCAGCAGTTCGATGCTTGGGCTGGTGATCAGCCCCAACCTGCTGGAGATCTATGTGTTCTGGGAGCTGGTGGGCATGTGCTCCTACCTGCTCGTGGGCTTCTGGTACGACCGCGATTCGGCGGCCCAGGCGGCCCAGAAAGCCTTCGTGGTCAACCGCGTGGGGGATTTCGGCCTGCTGCTCGGCATTCTGGGGTTGTTCTGGGCTACGGGCAGCTTCGGGTTTGAGGAGATCGGCAGTCGCCTGAGTGAGGCCGTCGCCGGCGGCACGGTGAGCAACGCGGCGGCTGTTCTGCTCTGCCTGCTGGTGTTCATGGGGCCGATGGCGAAATCCGCCCAGTTCCCCCTGCACGTGTGGCTCCCCGACGCCATGGAGGGCCCAACCCCGATCTCAGCCCTGATTCATGCGGCCACGATGGTGGCGGCGGGAGTGTTTTTGGTGGCCCGGCTGCAGCCGGTGTACGAGCCCTTCCCAGTGGTGCAGGTCACGATTGCTGTCGTGGGCACCATCACCCTGTTTTTGGGCGCATCAATCGCCCTCACCCAGCAGGACCTCAAGAAGGGTTTGGCCTACAGCACCGTCTCGCAGCTGGGCTACATGATGCTGGCCATGGGCTGCGGCGCTCCCCTGGCCGGCATGTTCCACCTGGTGACCCACGCCTTTTTCAAGGCCATGCTGTTCCTGGGTTCTGGGTCGGTGATCCACGCGATGGAAGAAGTGGTGGGTCACGATCCAGCCCTGGCTCAAGACATGCGGTTGATGGGCGGCCTGCGCCGCTGGATGCCCATCACCAGCCTCACGTTTCTGATCGGCTGCGTGGCGATTGCCGGCATCCCGCCATTGGCAGGTTTCTGGAGCAAAGACGAAATCCTGGGCCAGGCCTTCGGTACCTTCCCCGTGCTCTGGGCCATGGGCTTCGTGACGGCAGGGTTGACGGCCTTCTACATGTTCCGGCTGTATTTCCTCACCTTCGAGGGTGAGTTTCGCGGCCATGACGCTTCCATCCGCGTCAGCCTGCTTCAGGCCGCCGGCCGGGGGGCCAGCGACGAGGAGCACGGCCATGCCCATGCCGAGCACCCCCATGAATCCGCCTGGCCGATGACCCTGCCCCTGATTGTTCTGGCCGTGCCGTCCATCCTGGTCGGATTGCTGGGCACCCCTTGGAACAGCCGCTTTGCCCGGTTGATCGATCCCCACGAAGCCGCCGAGATGGCCGAACACTTCGCATGGCACGACTTTTTGCCCCTGGCCGGTGCGTCGGTGGCCATCTCGGTGCTGGGCATCAGCGTGGCGGTGCTGGCCTACGCCCTGCGCCGCCTTGATCTGGCCCGGCTGGCCGCTGGCCGCTTCCCGGCTGTTAATGCGTTCCTGGCCAACAAGTGGTATCTCGATGCCAGCAACGAGCGCGTATTCGTTCAGGGCAGTCGCCGACTGGCCCGCCAGGTGCTCAACCTCGACTCCAAAGTGGTGGATGGTGTTGTCAACCTCACCGGCCTGCTCACCCTGGGCAGCGGCGAAGGCCTCAAATATTTCGAAACCGGCCGAGCCCAGTTCTACGCCCTGATTGTGTTCGGTGGTGTGATCGCGCTGGTGGTGATGTTCGGCGTACTGGGCTGAATCCACCCCGGGCTCCTCGCCGGCGACACAACGGACTGTGTGGCTCCCCCCACCGGCGGAAGCCCTTTCCAGGCGCGATTTCTACACTTCAGTCAGACGGTCTGCCCGGTTCGTGTCTTTCCCCTGGCTGAGCGCCTCGATCCTCCTGCCGATCGCTGCCTCGCTGCTCATTCCTTTTGTGCCCGACCAAGGCGATGGTCGGCAGGTTCGCTGGTATGCCCTTGGCGTTGCCCTCACCACCTTTCTGCTCACGGTGGGCGCCTATCTCAACGGCTACGACCCTTCCGACAGCGGTCTGCAGCTGGTGGAGCGGGTGCCCTGGCTCCCCGATCTGGGCCTGGCCTGGTCGGTAGGGGCGGATGGCTTGTCGATGCCGCTGATTCTGCTCACCAGCTTCATCACGGCCCTGGCCTGCCTCGCGGCCTGGCCCGTGAGTTTCAAGCCCAAACTCTTTTACTTTTTGCTCCTGGCCATGGATGGTGGCCAGATTGCTGTTTTCGCGGTTCAAGACATTCTGCTGTTCTTCCTGGCCTGGGAGCTGGAACTGATTCCGGTTTATCTGCTGCTGGCCATCTGGGGCGGCAAGAAACGGCAGTACGCAGCCACCAAGTTCATTCTTTATACGGCTGGAAGCTCCCTGTTCATCCTTCTTGCTGGCCTCGCCATGGGCTTTTATGGCGGCGGCACCCCCACTTTTGAATACACCGACCTGGCGGCCAAAAATTTCGGCACTGCCTTCCAGGTGCTCTGCTACACCGGCTTCCTGATCGCCTTTGGCGTGAAATTGCCGATCGTTCCCTTGCACACCTGGCTGCCGGATGCCCACGGTGAAGCCACCGCACCGGTGCACATGCTGCTGGCCGGCATTCTCCTGAAAATGGGGGGCTATGCCTTGCTGCGCTTCAACGTGCAGATGCTCCCCGAGGGCCACGCTCAGTTTGCGCCGCTGCTGGTTGTGCTGGGGGTGGTGAACATCATTTATGCCGCCCTCACCTCGTTTGCCCAGCGCAATCTCAAACGCAAAATTGCCTACAGCTCCATCAGTCACATGGGGTTTGTCTTGATTGGCATCGGCAGCTTCAGCCCGCTGGGCACCAGTGGGGCCATGCTGCAGATGGTGAGTCATGGGTTGATCGGCGCCAGTCTGTTTTTCCTCGTGGGCGCCACCTACGACCGCACCCACACACTGCAGCTGGATGAGATGGGCGGCGTGGGCCAGAAGATGCGCAAGATGTTTGCGCTCTGGACCGTGTGCTCCCTGGCCTCCCTGGCACTGCCAGGCATGAGCGGCTTCGTCTCCGAGCTCATGGTGTTTGTGGGTTTCGCGACCAGCGACGCATACACGCTCAGTTTCCGCATCGTGATTTCGGTGCTGGCGGCTGTGGGGGTGATCCTCACACCGATCTATTTATTGTCGATGCTGCGCGAAATCTTCTTCGGCAAGGAAAATGCCGAATTGGCCTCGCACACCCACCTGGTGGATGCCGAACCCCGTGAAATTTACGTGATCAGCTGCCTGCTTGTGCCGATCATCGGCATCGGCCTCTACCCCCGGCTAATGACCGACAGCTACCGCGCCTCGATCGAAGCGCTGGTGCAGCGCGAACAACAGGCCCTGGCCCGGGTAGGCAATCCACCGGCCAAGGCCTTGATGCGGCCCCTGGCGGCCAGCTTGCCCAGCTCCGCCAGGCCGATGGTGGCGCCGCGGTTG
The DNA here is from genome assembly GCA_035285645.1 of Cyanobacteriota bacterium. Classification (GTDB taxonomy): domain Bacteria; phylum Cyanobacteriota; class Cyanobacteriia; order PCC-6307; family Cyanobiaceae; genus Cyanobium. The sequence continues at coordinate 3,517 of JAYKGR010000095.1, forward strand.
GTCTGAACCGCCGACGTAGCATCGGCCTAGCGACATTGCCCCGAATGCGTCAGATCAACTTTCTGCTGATCTTCAGTTTCGGCCTGGCGATGGTGATGTTCACCCTGGAGAACACCACCCCCACCACCGTGCATTTTCTGCCAGGCATGAGCACCACCCTCCCCCTTGCGGCCCTGCTACTGGTTGTTGGGGGCATCGGAGCCACAGCGGCCTGGATCTTCGCTGTCTGGAGCGGTGTGGTGAAGAAAGTGGAAACCCTGCAGGACACCGGCGAACGCGAAGCCCAGATGGTGCGGATCCAGGAGCTGGAGCACGACCTCGAGCGCTACCGCGCCACGGTGGATGCCCAGCTGGGTCTGCTACCGGCAGCCGGTGGCAGCTCGGCCAACCCGGTTGATCCCGACCCCGTTTCGGTCACGGTCGACTGAGGCGGCTGGTCAGGCGACGCCGCTCTGGTTACCCTGGCTGAGACCACCTGAGACGCATTGTCAGGGCTGCCCGTGGCGGAAACCGGAGCCAGATTGGCGATCCGTCTTTTGCAAGAGGCGGCCCTGCGGGGGGAGATCGACCCCTGGGATGTGGATGTGATTGGCGTGATCGACGGGTTTCTCGACCAACTCAGACAGCGCATGGCCCTGCCGCGCCTGGCCGTGGGCCGGGGCGGCAGCTACGAGCAGGATCTGGCCGAAAGCAGCGAAGCCTTTCTCGCCGCCTCGGTGCTGGTTGGGCTCAAGGCCGAGTTACTGGAAAGCGCCACCTTTCCGCCGGAACCGGTGCTGGAGGCAGACTTCGACCTTGACTTCGAGGCCGAGGATGCCGCGGCCCAGGGGGCCGGGATGGTGCTACCGAGGCGGCCGGAACGCCATCTGCTGAGACGACCGGTGGCCCCACCACCCTTGCAGCGTCCCGTAACCCTGGGGGAGCTGATCCGCCAGCTCGAGGAGATCGCCGAGCGCCTGGAGAGCGAGGACGGCGGGCGACGCCAACGCAACCGGGGGCGGCGGCTCAGCGACCGGGCGGCGATCGCGCAAGTGGCGACCCTCGCCCATCGCGAAAAGCTGCCGGAAACCACGGCAGCCCTCGCCGGATTTCTGCTGCACTGGCCGCCCAGCCTCAATGGGGATTGGATCGGCTTCGAGCAGCTGGTGGAGGCCTGGGCGGCAAGCGTGCAGGCCGAGGGGGCCGCTGAGGAGCTTGACCAGGATCGCGTCGGTGTGTTTTGGGCGCTGCTGTTCCTCTGCTCCCAGGGCAAGGTGGAACTGGAGCAGAGCGACGGGCTCTTCTCTCCCCTCAGCCTGCGGCCCTTGGAAACGGGGTCAGCTGGGAGGCCGGCTCCGGAAAGGATGGCCGCTTAGGCAGACTGACTAAGGTGGTAGCTCCTGCGCTTTCTCCGCGCCGATGAAGGCGATGATCCTGGCGGCCGGCAAGGGCACCCGTGTGCAACCGATCACGCACACGATTCCCAAGCCGATGATTCCCATCCTCCAGAAACCTGTCATGGAGTTTCTGCTGGAACTTCTACGCCAGCACGGGTTCACCGAAGTAATGGTGAACGTTTCCCATCTTGCTGAAGAGATTGAAAATTACTTCCGCGACGGACAGCGCTTCGGCGTGCAAATTGCCTATAGTTTTGAAGGCCGTATTGAAGACGGTGAATTAATTGGTGAAGCCCTGGGATCGGCGGGAGGCCTCAAGCGGATCCAAACGTTCCAACCCTTTTTCGATGACACCTTTGTTGTCATTTGTGGCGATGCTCTGATCGATCTCGATCTCACGGAAGCCGTGCGACGCCATAAGCAGAAGGGGGCCATGGCGTCGCTGGTCACCAAGCGCGTACCCCGCGATCAGGTCAGCAGCTATGGCGTGGTGGTAACGGATCCCGAGGGTCGAGTGCTCTCATTCCAGGAGAAGCCCGCCATTGAGGAAGCCGCAAGCGACACCATCAACACAGGGATCTACATTTTTGAGCCCGAGGTTCTTGATTTCATTCCAGCTGGCGTTCCGTTCGACATCGGTAGTGATTTGTTTCCACGGCTAGTGGAGGCCAAAGCACCCTTTTTCGCCCTGCCGATGGAGTTCGAATGGGTCGATATCGGCAAGGTACCGGATTACTGGCAAGCCATCCGCAGCGTGTTGCAGGGCGAGGTTCGTCAGGTTCAGATCCCTGGCCATCAGGTGCGCCCCGGCGTGTACGCAGGCTTAAACGTGGCCGCAGATTGGGATAAAATTACGATTCAAGGCCCTGTGTATGTGGGCGGCATGACCCGCATCGAAAATGGCGCCACCATCATCGGCCCAGCCATGATCGGCCCCAGCTGCCACATTTGCGAAGGCGCCACCATTGATAATTCCATCATTTTTGACTACTCCCGCATCGGCCCTGGTGTGCGGCTGGTGGAGAAACTGGTTTTTGGCCGTTACTGTGTCGACCGCAATGGCGACCATTTTGATCTTCAGGAGGCTGAGCTCGATTGGCTGATCACCGACTCCCGGCGCCAGGATGTGGTGCAACCCTCCCCCCATCAAAAAGCGCTGGTGGAGCTGTTGGGTTCGGACATGAGCCTCAGCCAGGCGAGTTGAGCGGAGCCAGACCCGCCTGACTGAGGATCTCAGGGATCCGCTCCTCTGCCTTGATCGCCATCAGGTGCACCCCCTGCACCAGAGGGCGATAGGCCTCCACCTGCTCAGCGGCGATGGCCACCCCCTCGGCGCCCGGATCGCTGGCTTGGGCCAGCCGTTCGATGATCGTTGCGGGGATGGCGGCACCGGGCACCACCCGGTTGATGAAGGCGGCATTGCGAGCCGACTTGAGCAGAAACACCCCCGCCAGCACAGGCAGACCGAGGGGGGCGGTGATCTCCTCCACAAATCGCTGCAACGCCGCACGGTCCATCACCATCTGGGTTTGGAGGAAACCGGCACCAGCCTCGTGCTTGCGCCGCAGGCGAGACTTGAGACCACTCCAACTGAGCGACTGCGGATCGGCCGCGGCTCCCGCGAAGAGCCGGGTGGGACCATCGACCAGCTCACCACCCAAGGGATCGAGGCCGGCATTGAACTGCTGCACCTGGCGCAACAGTCGCACCGATTCAAAATCGTTCACCGGACGGGCCTCAGGCTGATCGCCGGCACGCACCGGATCGCCGGTGAGGCAGAGCACATTCGGGATGCCCAGGGCCTGGGCTCCCAGTAATTCGGCCTGAAGGGCGATGCGATTGCGGTCGCGGCAGGTGAGCTGCAGCACCGGTTCCACCCCTTGATCGAGCAGGAGACGGCAGAGGGCAAGGCTGCTCATGCGCATCACCGCTCGACTGCCATCGGTGACATTCACCGCGTGCACCCAGGGACGCAGAAGGCGGGCTGCCTCAAGGGTGCGGCTGGCATCGGCACCCCGCGGTGGCGTGACCTCGGCGGTGACAGCAAAGGAGCCGGTAGTCAACGCCTGTTGCAGCAACACACCCAAACCGCAGGTGAGCGCCATCATGCTGCACCGCCCTGCCTACAGTGAGCATGTCTCCGGGCGGTGCCTGATGAGCGACCGATCCAGCCAGGCCTCCGGAGCCCCCCAGGCTGCCGCCGGACGCAGCCATGACGACCTGCGCGGTGGGCGCGCCGATTTATCCGAGCGAGAACTGGAGATCATCGAACTGGTGGCCGAAGGGCTCACCAATCAGGAGATTGCAGTACGGCTGACCATCAGCAAGCGAACGGTGGATAACCACGTGAGCAACATCTTCACCAAAACAGGTGCCAAAAATCGCGTGGCTCTCCTCAATTGGGCCATGGACCATGGCAAGATCTGCCGCGACGGCTTCAACTGCTGCTCCCTCGACGATGGCCGGAAGGCTGGCTGAGACGGGGCTGCCGTCAGCCGATCGGCATCAGGCTTTCCCCGATGACGGCCATCTCGGGGGAGCCACTGCCATCACCGAGGTCGCAGGCCAGATCCGAGACGCTGTAAGCGTCGGGCGCCATGCCAAAAAGGCTCACGTAATCGAGGCACTCCGCCAGGTCGCGGCCTGTGCATCGCAGCACGCCTTGGTTGTCGTAGAGGCCGAACACGGGGAGGGGGCTCGGAAGAGCTTTTGATTTGCTTCCGATTTCAATCTATCCCGCCTGCGCCCCGTGGCGCCAGCCCATCCAGGAGAGCCGCACGCTCCGCATGGGGCCAGAAGGCCAGCGGTCGCACGGCAAGGGCTGCATTGCTGAGCTCATGACGCCCGCTCAGCTCTGCGGCGCACCATGCCGGGATCACCAGGGGAGCATCAACGCGATCCAGCTCCACCTCCGCCACCACCAACGGGGCATTGGCATCCTCAAACACATCGAGCACCCACTCGCCTCCGGGCAGGGTGAGGCCATGGCGCCATTTGGCGAGCTGCCGCTCTCCGCAAAGCTGCAGCAGTTCGCGGGCGTCGGCGACGGGAATGGCGTACTCGTACTCCCGGCGGCTGATCGCGTCGTTGGGCTGGGCCAGGGCCTTGAGGGTGAGCCAAGCCGCGTCGGCCGCGGCATCACCGCCGCCACCCTCCTGGAGGCGAACGCGCACGGTGAGGCCATCGGCAGCGGCCAGCAGATAGCCCTGGCGCAGCCGGCGCCGCCAACTGACATGCTGGCGCCAGGTCTCACCCGCCACCAGAAACCGCCGTTCAATCTCAAGAGCCATCGGAGCAGCCTCAGTTGTGGGAGGGTTCAACACCCGTGAGACTGCCGGCCCAATGCAACTTGTGGCTGAGGGTGCGGTAGTAGGAAGGACTGTGATCCAACACGACCAGCAGGGCAGGATCACCGCTGCGCTGCACCACGCAGCGATCACCGGGCTCCAGATCGGTGGCGCGAGCACCATCCTTCCAGAGGCGCACCCGGCGGCTTGATTCACCGAGGGGCCACACGCTCAACCGCGACCGGGGCGGCACCACCACGGGCCTGCTGGAGAGGCTCATCGGGCAGATGGGGTTCACCACGATCGCCTCGATGCCCGGATGGAGAATCGGCCCGCCAGCGGCCATGGAGTAGCCGGTGGAGCCGGTAGGCGTCGCCATGATCAGTCCATCGCCGCGGAATTGATCCACCACCTCGCCATCGATCTCCAGCTCCAGCACACAGGTTGGCGACACCTCGTCGAGGCTCGGGCGAAAGTAGAAATCGTTAAGGGCGAGGTGCTCCTCACCCTGATCGCGCTGGCCATCGCTGCGCCATACGGTTGCCTCCAGCATCATCCGTCGCTCGAGGGCGTAGCGATCGTCCACCAGCCGCTGCCAAAGATCCTGGCCGTCGGCACTGCGGTCGCGCAGGAAACGCCGGTCGTGGGTGAGGAATCCCAGATTGCCTCCCACGTTGAAGCTAAGGATCGGCACCCCCTGGGGAGCCAGATGACGGGCAGCTCCCAGCACGGTGCCATCACCGCCGAAGACCAGGGCCAGATCGGGCAGGCAGGGTTCACTGGCCAGCAATCCCGGGAAGGGATTGGTGCGTAATCCGCTGGCGGCAACCGCCACAGCCACCCCGCGAGCCGCAAGCTCATCGGCACTGCGTCGGGCCTGACGTTGGGCGGCCTGACTACCGCTGCGCACGATCAGCCAGACGCGCTCCAGCTGCATGACGCGTTACCAGCGCAACAGGTTGAAGCGCTCCATATCAACCGTTTCGCGGTTGCGGTAGAGAGAGAGAAGAATGGCCAAACCCACAGCGGCCTCTGCTGCGGCAACCGTGATCACAAAAATGGCAAACACCTGACCGCGGATCAGCTGGCCATCGAGATAGCTCGAAAAAGCCATCAGGTTGATATTCACACCATTGAGCATCAGTTCGATACTCATCAAAACCCGCACGGCATTGCGGCTGTTGATCAGCCCCCAGACACCGGTGCAGAACAGCACGGCAGCAAGGAGGAGGTAGGCCTGTAAAGGGATCGGTTCTGCAGCGGAGAAAGGCAGCATCATCGTGGGCCAGCGGTGGGGGAGGGGGCGGGAGTCTCAATGAGAAGGGGTGTGCGGGCCTTTTCGAGGAGACCCTGGTCTGCAGGCTCGCCGGTGATCACATCGCTGCTGAAGACATCGCGGCGGGCCAGAACGATGGCTCCGATCATGGCCATCAGCAACAACACCGAGGCCAGCTCGAAAGGAAGCAAGTAATCAGAGAAGAAGTGTTCGCCGATACGAATGGTGGCTTCCTCGCCGACGGGTTCAGGACCCGGCACAGCCCACGGCGTGACAAAGGCAACCCGCAGGAGCAGCACCAGCAGGCCGGCGCAGACGCCGCCCGAGAGAACCCGACGCAAGGGCAGGCCTGGAATCGCAGCCATGGTCTCCTTTTTGTTCACGAGCATGATCGCGAACAGAATCAGCACATTCACGGCTCCCACGTACACCAGGACCTGGGCGGCGGCAACAAAACTGGCGTTGAGCAAGAGGTAAAGCCCAGCCACCGAGAGAAACACCCCCCCCAGCAGAAAGGCGGAATAGACAATGCTCGGCAGGAGCACCACCCCCAACGCGCCGAGCACCAGGGTGACGGACAGCACCAGGAAGCAGATCTGCTGGGTGGCGGAAGCGATCGTCATCGGGGGGCGGCGTTGGGGGCGGCACCGGCGTCGGCGGCAGGCTGATCAGCCAGAACATGCTCGGGCAGTTTGCCTGCACGCGGGGCGTCGGCGGGCACATCGTGGGGATCCATCACACCCTTGGGCAGGTAACCGAGCTCCCGCAGCGGGATCACGGCCGGATCACTCGTGACGCTGGTGGGCAAGCGACCCAATGCCACATTGTCGTAATTAAGACTATGCCTGTCAAAGGCTGCCAGCTCATATTCTTCCGTCATCGACAGGCAATTGGTAGGGCAGTATTCCACACAATTACCACAGAAAATACACACACCAAAATCGATGGAGTAGTTGCGCAACTCCTTCTTCTTGGTGGCTTTGTTCATCACCCAATCGACCACAGGAAGATTGATCGGGCAAACGCGCACGCAAACCTCGCAAGCGATGCACTTATCGAACTCGTAATGAATACGACCCCGGTATCGCTCCGAAGGGATCAACTTTTCATAGGGGTATTGAACCGTGATCGGCCTGCGGCGGAGATGATCAAACGTGACCGCCAAGCCCTGAGTCATGGTCTTGGCGGCACCGACAGCATCCTGGGTGTACTCGCCGACTTTTTTGAGAAACCCGAACATGGCAGAAGACGGGGGCGGAGGACAGGGCGGGCTCAGTGCTCACCATCATGGCCCAGACAGGGCAGTGCTGGGGTGGCGGGCAGGGATCAGCCGCCGAAGGCAACGGGAAACGCGAGCTTCAGGGCCGCGGTCACCAGCAGATTGACCAGGCCGATCGGCAGCAGGAACTTCCAACCGAGATCCAGCAGCTGGTCGATCCGAACCCGCGGGGTGGTCCAGCGCAGAAGGATCGCCAGAAAGACCAGAAGATACGCTTTGAGCACGGTCATCACGATGCCGAGGGTGGCCGTGATCACTTGGCTCAAAGGGGCATCGGCCGATTGGCCGAGCCAGCCGGCGATCCACTCCACCGGGATCGGAAAGCCCCAGCCTCCGAGATAGAGCACGGAAACCAGCAGGGCAGAGAGCACCAGGTTGATGTAGCTGCCCAGGTAGAAGAGGGCAAACTTCATACCGGCATATTCCGTCTGATAGCCGGCCACCAATTCCTCCTCGGCCTCAGGCAAGTCAAAGGGCAAGCGCTCGCATTCCGCCAAAGCACAGATCCAGAAGATCACAAAGCCCACGGGCTGACGCCAGACGTTCCAACTCAGGATGCCAGCGGTATTCTGTTGATTGACAATGTCGATGGTGCTGAGAGAGTTGCTCATCATCACCACAGCGAGCACTGCCAAAGCCAGAGGAATCTCGTAGCTGATCGACTGGGCAGCGGCCCGCAAGCCTCCAAGGAGTGAATATTTGTTGTTGGAAGAATAGCCACTCATCAGCAGCCCGATCGGCTGGATACTACTGAGGGCAATCCAAAGAAATACGCCTATGCCAACGTTGCTGATCAGCAAGTTTTGACCGAAAGGAATAACCAGCCAAGATAGGATGACCGGTATTAACACCAAAATCGGGCCGAGGGTAAAGAGCAACCCATCGGCCCGGGCTGGAATGATGTCTTCCTTCACCAGCAACTTGAGGCCATCCGCCAAGGGCTGCAGCACGCCCAGGGCACCGGCATATTCAGGGCCGATACGCTGCTGCACGGCTGCAGAGATCTTGCGTTCCAGCCACACGTTCACCAAAACCCCCACCACAGCCGCCACCAACACCGAAAGCATCGGCAGGGGCAACCAGAGCAGGTGGGCGGCCCCGGAGCTGAAGCCAAGGCCTTGCAACAGCTCGACGAGGCTGGCCTGGAGATCGATGCCGCCGCTGGCCACCGCGCTGGCGGCCGTGCTGGCGAAGAGGGTGTACGTGGCCATCAGGGAAGGTCCGACACGGGCAACTTAGGCGCCACGGGCCCCCGCTGGTCGATCGGCAGCCAGCGCCGACCCTGGGCACCGGTGTAGATCTGGGATGGCCGGAAGATGCGGTTGGCTCCCAGTTGCTCGCGCCAGTGGGCCAGCCAGCCCGCGGTACGGGCGATCGCGAAGATCGGGGTGAACAGATCGCGGGGGATGCCCAACTTGCGATACACCAGGCCGCTATAGAAATCCACATTGGGATAAATCCCCTTCGGGCCGAGCCGTTCGGCGGCCACGTCTTCCAGGCGCCGAGCCACGTCGTACATCTCGTCGTGACCGAAACGGCGGAAGAGATCTTCCGCCAACCTCTGGAGAATCACCGCCCGAGGGTCCTTGACCTTGTACTCGCGGTGGCCAAACCCCATGATCTTCTGGCGTGCTGCCATGGCCTGATCCAGCCAGGCCTCCACCCGGTCGACACTGCCGATCTCCTCGAGCATGTCGAGCACATCTTCGTTGGCGCCGCCATGGAGGGGCCCGGCCAGGGTGCCCACCGCCGAGGCCACCACGGCGTAGGGATCGGTGAGGGTGCTGGCGGTCACGCGGGCGCTGAAGGTGCTGGCATTCAGGCTGTGCTCGGCATGAAGGATCAGACAGGCATCGAAAATGCGAGCGGCATGGGGGTCGGGCTCCCGCTCGGTGAGCATGTATAAGAAATTGGCCGAAAAGGTGAGATCGTCTCGAGGCTGAATCGGATCCTGACCTTTACGGATCAACTGAAACGCAGCCACCATGGTGGGAATCTTGGCGATCAGGCGCACCACCGCTCCATAGATGTATTCGGGGTTGTCGAGCGCCCGCCGGGAGTAGAAGAGCCCCAGAGAAGCCGCGCTGGCCTGCAGCGCATCCATCGGGTGCCCCTGGGAGGGGAAGCTCTTCATCATGTCGCGAATGCGGAAGCTCACCCGCCGGTGCATCTGCACCTCGTGCTCAAACTGCTGCAGTGCCTCCTGGCAGGGCAACTCGCCCCAGATGAGCAGGTAAACCGTTTCGAGAAAGCTGCAGCGGTCGATCAGCTCCTGAACGTCGTAACCGCGATAGGTGAGCACCCCGCTGCCGCCATCGATATCGCAGATGGCCGACTGGGTGGCCGGCACCCCCTCCAGACCCGGGCGAAAGGGCGGCGCGGCAGCCTGAGAGAGATCTGCGACCATCGGGGCAATCGGTTCTGGGGCGAACTTACGCGCAGCGCTGCGTCAGCGCTGCTCCTGGAGCACCAGCTGCGGCGTGAGCAGGGCTTTCAGCTGGGCATTGCCCGCCATCCGCGGATGGCGCCAGGCCTCACGCGGTGGCACGTGCAGCAGCGCCAGGCCGGCCTTTTTGAGGCTCAGCGAGCCCTCCGGGGCTCCCAGCAACCGGGCGGCCAGCAGCCCCAGGTCGGGCTCATGGCCCACCAGCAGCAGGCTGTTCCAGGCAGGCCCCTGCCACTCCAAACCCCACAGGGACTCCAGCAGGGCCAGGCTGTCGCCTCCTGGCGCCAAGGGCTCAGCCAGTTCGAGGCCTTCGGCCATCCCGGCTGCGATCGCCAGCTCGGCCGTTTGGCAGGCGCGCTGCAGCGGGCTGCTCAGCAGGCGATCGGCCCTCAGGCCAGCCGCCTTGAACCGCTCCAGCACCGCGCGGGTGCGACGCCGACCCTGGGTGGTGAGGGGCCGGGCCGCCTCCTGCTCGGACGAAGCGCCGGGATCGCGCTCTTCGGCGATGCCGTGACGCAGCAGCAGCAGCTCACGGGTGTCTGGGCGCTCAGCCATCGGCCCCTTCAACCTGCAACAAGCCTCGCAGCTGCCAGCCCTGGCCATCGGGCGCGGCGGCCAGGGCCAGGCCGCTCACCGGCTCGGACAGGGGCGCCGCAGCTAGGCCGCTGAGCAGGCGCCAGGGCTGCCAGTCGGCGAGCACCTGGCGGGCCTGGGAGGGCCCCAGGGCCCATTGCAGGGGTGCTTCAGGCCAGGCCAGGGCCTGGAGCTGCTCGAGGCGACGGCGCTGCTCAGGGTTTCGGCGCGCCGGGGCCTGGCGATCGAGGCCTTCGAGATCCGAGCTCCACCACGCCTCGCCAGCAGCGCTGCGTCGCGCCGCCGCCAGCTCCACCTCCAGCGCAGCCGACCGGGTGCCGCGGGCGGGCTTCACGCCCAGGCGACTCCAGACCTGGAGGAGCTGGCCCTCCACCCGCAGCGGCGCCTGGCTGAGGCCCTCTTCCGCCAGGGCTGGCATCAGGGCCTGCGGGTCGGGGTCGCCGGCCGGCGTACCCAGCAGCCATCCCCCCGGACGGGTCGCGAGCAGCAGGGGCCCCTCGGCGGCCTGGGCCACGCTGAGCGGCAGGGGGCCGTCGGCGCCGGCCAGAGCCAACAACGGCCGCACCCAGGTGGTCGCCAGGGGATGGGCCAGCTGAGCGGCTGGATCCTGCAGCAACGCCAGGGCCGTGGGTGCGATGGCCAGCGGGTCGAGAAGGGCGTCTGCTGGCCATGGAGCCAGTCGCGGCGGATCATCGCCACCCTCCAGCCGGGCCTCCACCACCAGGCCCCGCCCCTGCGGTGCGAGGGCAGCCACCAACCACTCAGGCCCATGCTCGGCCGGCAGCGGCAGGTCCAGCAGGGCGCCCAGGGCCGCAGGGCGGGCCACAAGCAGTGCCACACCGGCATCAACCCGGGCAAGCGACCGCTGCAGGATTGGCAGGCTGCCCTGGTGCAATTCCTCGATCTGGGAGGCATCGAGGGCCCGCTCCAACACCGTGCGACCGGAGGCGATCAGCACCAGCTCCTCATCGATCAGGGCGGTGGCCAGGGGTTGGGGATCCTGGCCCAGCAGGGCTCCGCGGCCGCTGATCAAGCCCATGCCGCGATATCGGCTCACCTGAAGATCAACGCCAGCCAGGCTGCGGGTTTGCCAGAAGCGCTGCAGAAAGCGCCGGGCACCCTCGCCATCACGACCGCGCAGCGCCAGAAGCCACCCAGCCGGCTGGCCCTCGGCAGAGGGGGGATCGGTGATGGCCAGGGCCAGTTCGGAACCGAGCCAACCGGCCAGTTCATCGTGGTAATCCAGGCCGGCAGCGGCAAAGGCGCCATCGCGCAGGGCCGCAACCGTGTCGCCAGCCGCACGGCGCTGGCGCGGGTTGGCCACCGCCCTGGCGTAGGCCGGGGCACGCTCGGCATCCAGCTGCCAATAGAGGGCCAGGGGTGCCTGACGGGGCACGAAACGCGCCAGGGCGGGCGGGGTGAGCGGTTGGCGCTGCAGGGCCAGGGGGCTGCGGCGCACCAGCAGCACCCAGCCGCCCAGCCCCAGGCTCAGCAGGGCCAGCGCCACTGCCAGGAGCACCGCCAGGAAGGGGTGGACCTTCATGCCGCACGCGCAGAACAGCCCCATCCTGCCGCCAGGGGGGGCGCCATGATGACCGCATGAACCAGCCCATGCGGATGTCGGCGCGAGAGCTGCACGAACGACTGCAGCGGGGCGAACCGATTCAGGTGGTGGATGTGCGGGAAGACGCCGAACTGGCTCTGGCACGCCTGCCCCTGCCCGTGCTCCATTTGCCCCTGAGCCGGTCAACAACCTGGCTGGAGGGATTGGAGCAACAGCTGGATCGCGATCGGCCGATCGTGGTGATGTGCCATGCCGGAATCCGCAGCTGGCAGATGGGCTGCTGGCTGATCCAGGAACGCGGCTATGGGGCGGTTTGGAATCTGGAGAGAGGCATCGATGCCTGGAGCGTGGAGGTAGATGCCAGCATTCCCCGTTACTGACGGCATAGGTGGGAGGTTGTGCCTACATTAATTGCCCTTCTCCCAGGTCGGTGTCGTCGCTGCCCCGCCGCCATCAAGATGTGCTGCGTGCCACGGTGCGCCATTACGTCGACACTGTGGAGCCGGTCGGCAGCCAGATCCTGGTGCGGCGCTTCGGCATGAACGCCAGCCCGGCCACGGTGCGTTCGGCGATGGGAGCGCTGGAACAGCGTGGCCTGCTGACGCAGCCCCACACCTCCGCCGGTCGCATCCCCAGCCAGTTGGGGTATCGGTTGTATGTGGATGAATTGCTGCCGGCCCCTGGGGCAGCGGCTCTTCAACTGGAGCGGGAGCTGATGGCCATGAGCCTGCACTGGGCCGCCCTCGACGACTTGCTGCTGCAGCTCTGCCGCCGCCTGGCTGACCTGACGGGCCTGCTCGGGCTGATCACCCGCCCGCACAGACCCCGACCAGGCCTGCAGGCGGTGCGACTGGTGCCCAGCGGCGAGCGACTCCTGGTGTTTCTGGTGCACAGCCCCGCGCTCACCACCAACCTCAACCTGCGGCTCAGCGGCCTGCCGGTGGCGGAGCTGCCCATTCTGGAGCGCTGGCTGAACGCCCAGCTGCCGGCGCCCCACGCCGACGATCCCCTGCCCTGGAGCCGCCTGCCGCGCCAGCTTCAACGCAGCGGCGACCTGCTCCGCCAGTCACTCGACAGCCACGATCAACTGGAGCGGCAACAACGGGGCGAGGCGGTGGCCGCCGGCCTGGGCGGGCTGCTGGCCCAGCCGGAATTCAGCCGCTCCTCCACCCTCCTGCCCCTGGTGCGACTGGTGGAGCAAGGGGCCCAGCAGGTGTTCGGCCCCGGGCTGAGCAGGGCGGAGCAGGGTGTATGGATCGGCAGCGAACACCCCCAGCCGGAGCTGGCCTCCTGTGCCGTGGTGCAGGCGAGTTACTGGAGCGGCGATGGCGGCATCGGCCAGGTGGCCCTGGTGGGGCCGATGCGGATGGCCTATGCCACCGCCCGTGCGGCCGTGCAATCGGTGGCAGGCATTCTCCAACGGCTCCTGGGCTAGGCCGGCACGCCCCTTTACAATCCGCCCTTAATCTTTCGGCCCTGCCGATGAGCGACCAGGCCCGCATCGGCATCTCAGGCACCGGATTCATCGCCCGTCAACTGCTGAGAGCCCTGGCTCGCACCACCGATCTGCAGCCGGTGGCGGTGCTCAGCCGCCGCGAGCCCGAAGCGGTGAAGGGATTCCCGGAGCCAACCCTGCTCACCAGCCGGGTTGACGCCCTGGCCGAGGGCAGCGATGTGGTGGTGGAGTGCTGCGGCGATCCTGTGCAAGCGGCCCGGGTGGTGGAGGCGGCATTCCAGTTGGGGCGGCCGGTGGTCACGATGAACACCGAGTTTCACGTGACCTGCGGTTCAGCCTTCGTGGGGCGGGGCTGGCTGAGCGAAGCCGAAGGCGACCAACCGGGCTGCACGGCTGCTCTCGCCCGCGATGTGAAAGCCATGGGCTTCACCCCGCTGGTGTACGGAAACATGAAGGGCTTCCTCAACCACACCCCAACCCCGGAGGAGATGGCCTACTGGGGCGGACGCCAGGGCATCAGCCTGGAACAGGTGACGGCCTTCACCGATGGCACCAAGGTGCAGATGGAGCAGGTGCTGCTGGCCAACGGCTGCGGAGCAACCATTCTGCGCCAGGGGTTGGTGGGGGTGCAGGGGCCCGACCGCCAGGCCGCCGCCCTGGAACTGGGCCGGCTGGCTGAGGCCCACGGTGCGCCCGTGGCCGATTACATCCTGGAGCGGGGCCATCCACCGGGCGTGTTTGTGACAGCCCGCACCGATCCCGGCGAGGCGGATGCCATGCGCTATTACAAGATGGGTGATGGACCGCACTATGTTTTTGAGCGGCCCTATCACCTCTGTTCGCTGGAGATCGCCAAAACGATCCGCGAAGCATTGGCCGGTGCCCCGCCCCTGCTGAATAATGGCGATCGGCCGGCCGTGAGCGTGGCGGCCATTGCCAAGCGTGATCTCGCAGCCGGCGAGCGGATCAGCCGGGGAATGGGGGGCTTCGATCTGCGGGGCGAAGCGGTGCTGGCCGAGGCGGCGCCCGGCCATGTGCCCCTCGGCATCGTGCTCAATGCCGTGCTACGCCGGCCGGTGGCTGCTGGTGGGGTCTTAGGTTGGGACGATGTGGAGCTGCCTGATTCCCTGGCCCTGCGGCTCACCCGCCAGCTGTTCGACTAACAGCAGCCTGGCTTCAACCGCAGCCTGGGCGAGCCGATTCAGCCCCCCAGCGCCCCGCCGAGCTTCTCGGCCACGGTGTTCACATCCTTGTCACCGCGGCCGGAGAGATTCACCACCACCTCGGTGCCCGGGGCCAGGGTGGGGCAGAGCTTCTCCAGCCAGGCGAAGGCATGGGCGGTTTCCAGGGCGGGAATGATGCCCTCCAGGCGGCAGAGCTGCTGCAGGGCGTCGAGCGCTTCGGCATCGGTCACGGCGGCGTATTCCGCCCGGCCGATGCCCTTGAGGTAGCTGTGCTCGGGGCCCACACCGGGGTAATCCAGGCCGGCGCTGATCGAGTGGGCCTCCTGCACCTGGCCCTCCTCGTCTTGCAGCAGCAGGCTCATGGCGCCGTGCAGCACGCCCACGCGGCCCTCGGTGATCGTGGCGGCGTGGCGACCGCTGGCCACGCCCTCGCCGGCGGCCTCCACCCCGATCAGCCGCACCGAGGTGTCTTCCACGAAGGGGTGAAACAGGCCCATGGCATTGGAGCCGCCGCCCACGCAGGCCACCAGCACGTCGGGCAGGCGGCCGAAAGCCTCCTGGCACTGCTGCTTGGCCTCGATGCCGATGCAGGCGTGGAAGTCGCGCACCAGCATCGGGTAGGGGTGCGGGCCGGCCACCGAACCGAGGATGTAGTGGGTGCTCTCCACGTTGGTCACCCAGTCGCGAATCGCCTCGCTGGTGGCGTCTTTGAGGGTGGCGGTGCCGGCCGTGACCGGCTGCACCGTGGCCCCCAGCAGGCGCATGCGGAACACGTTGAGAGCCTGGCGACGCATGTCTTCCGCCCCCATGTAAATCACGCACTCCAGGCCGAAGCGGGCGCACACGGTGGCGGTGGCTACGCCGTGCTGGCCGGCGCCGGTTTCGGCGATCACACGCTTCTTGCCCATGCGCAGGGCCAGCAGCGCCTGGCCGAGGGCGTTGTTGATCTTGTGGGCGCCGGTGTGATTGAGGTCTTCGCGCTTCAGCCAGATGCGCGGGCCGCCCTCCGGCCGGGCGTAGTGCTCGCTGAGCCGCTCGGCCTCATACAGCGGGCTGGGCCTGCCCACATAGGTGTGCATGAGATGGTTGAGCCGGTTGGTGAAGGCGGGATCAGCCCAGGCCTCGGCGGCGGCGGCTTCCAGCTCCGCCAGAGCCGGCATCAGGGTTTCGGGCACATATTGGCCCCCGTAGGGGCCGAAACGGCCCAGGGGATCGGGCCGCACCGCCGGTGCCAAGGTGGCGGGATCGGGTGTGGCGGCGGGAGGAACGGTGGCGGTCACCGGCGGCAGCATGCAGTGGGGCCAGCCTA
Source organism: Cyanobacteriota bacterium (assembly GCA_035285645.1). Taxonomy (GTDB): domain Bacteria; phylum Cyanobacteriota; class Cyanobacteriia; order PCC-6307; family Cyanobiaceae; genus Cyanobium. The sequence continues at coordinate 19,288 of JAYKGR010000095.1, forward strand.
GGGAGCAGGGATGCCGCGAATCAGGTTGGCGTACAGCTGATGCAGCGATCGGGCCTGATGGCCCACCCAGAAGGCGATCCAACCCGGTGGAGCCGACCGTTGGAGCACCCGCTGGAAGGCCTCCTCCACATCTTCCGCTGAAGGGCTGCGGACGAGCCGTTCCGGCGAAATCCTGATGGTGAACAGGGCGATGCGTTCTGCCTCAGTGCTGAGTGGATGCAGAGCCCGCAGGCAGGGCCGCTGGGCGCTCCCTACCGGCAGGGGGAAGGGGGAGAGCAGGCGAAACCCGTAGGCCCGCAGAGCCAGGCCAACCCCCTGGGTGCTGGCGGCGGCCTGGGGCGTGCCATCGCGGCTGAAGAGACGCTCGAGCCGCAACTCCACCTTGGCAAAGTGCCTAAGGGTGCTGACCCGACAACTGAGCCTCTCTGCTCCCGCCTCAGCGGGGACGCTTCGCCACTCCACTTTCACTCCATCCACCAGCAGCTCAAGCGCATGACGCAGCGATGGATGGGCATACGCTGCAACATCGAGAAACAGTTCCACCTGCTCAGCGCCGGGCACCGGGATGTAAAGCAGGGAACGGGTTGATGGCCCGGTCCAGACCACCACCTCATGGCCACGCAGAACCTCCCGGCCCTGAAATCCGGAGCCGATCACACTGATCCCATGCCATGCGCCCCAGGTCAAGAGCGGAGGCCGAAGCAGGGTTTAGAACCGGCAGGGCCGGCGAGCCGAGCCGGCGAGCCACCCTGGCCAAGGCCTGGGCCTGGCTCAGCGCCTGGAGCATGGGATGCTGGCCATGGCGCAAGAGGAAGGCGCTGGCATCGAGGTGCAGGGCATCACGCCGGATGGACTGCACACCCTCCGGCATCCTGGCGATATCGACTTCACGGCAACGGCGCCAATCCCTCAGAAAGGAGAGATAGCGATCCACCGGTTCTCGCAGAATCACGAAGACATAGGCGTGGGGATCAGCTGGCACTAAGCCAAAGCTGTGCCCATGGATCACCTCCCAGTAGGCCCGTGAGACCCGCCCCAGTTCGCCATGCTGCAGATCCCGATCCGGGCCGGGAGGATGCAACGGGCCTGAAGCCTCCAGCTCGGCAAAGAAGTGTCGATCGAAATGAGCCGGTCGGGCACGGTCTGCCGACGTTGTGAGATCGAGCCAGCGATTGATCGTGGTGCCGGCCGTCTTATGCAAGTGGTAATGAATGATGTGTGAGTACACCAGGCAGACCTGCACGCTCACCAACAAGAGAACACCTTGCGCCGGGGATCACCGCAGTGGGAGCACCGAGCTCAGAGAGCCACCAGCAACAGGGCACCGGCCAGGCTGAGGGAGGTACCCAACGGCCGCAGCTCGGCATCCAGCTCGCGATCGCTGCCATCACGGTTGCGGAAGGCCAAGCGCAGGGAGAGTCGCGCCAGGGCTTCTGTACGGAGGCGTGAGAGGGCAGCGGCGAGCTCAGCTTCCTGGCCCGGGCACAGCAACAGCCCCAGCGGCACCCCCACCAGCATGGCCGGGTCGACAGCCAGCAGCCTGGCCAGAGCTCCATTCACCCGCTGTAGCCGCAGCTCTTCATCGAGGAGCAGCACGCCCCAGCCGGCGGCCTCCACCAAGGCCTCCAGCAGATCCTCCTGATCGCGCAGGTGTTGCTCCAACCGCCGCTGAGGCGTGAGGTCGGTGAGGGTGCCGAGCAGACAGGGCACCCCATCGGCCTCCACCCGCCGGGCCTGCTCCCGCAGAAGCAGCGGCCGGCCGTGGCGATCGGTGAAGCCATACTCGACCACCCAACCCTCGGGCGAACTGGCACGCAACTCGGCCAGCCGCTCGCGATCGTCGGGATCCACACCCCCATCCAGCAGCCCCGGTGCAGCCAGCAGCTCCGCCGCGCTCCAGCCGCTGAGGGCCTCGATGCGGCGGCTTACGTACAGCAGCTGACCCATGACCAGATCGCGCTTCCACACCACCAGCTCCAGGTTGTCCACCACGGTGAGGAAATCGCCCAGCGCGGCCTCGGCGGCGCGCCGCAGCCCCGCCTCCTCGCTGATGTCGGTGAGCGTGAGAATCGCCCCGGTCGTTTCGCCGGTGTACTGCTGATAGGGCACGATCTGCACCTGAAAGCAGCTGTCGCCGTTAGCGCTTTCCATGGTGCGGCGCAGCGAGCTGCCGCTCACCACCTCCTGCAGGGCCTCGCGCAGGTTCGTCAACGGCAGGGCGGTGGGCACCCCCAGCAGGGGCTTGCCGATGTCGTCGGCCACCAAACCGAACACCCGCACCGCCAACGGCGAAAAGCGCCTCACCCGCAGCTGGTGGTCGACAATCACCATGCCCTGGCTCAGGGAGCGCTGGATGTGCTCCAGCTCATGGTTGAGGCTTTCCAGCATCTGGCTGTGGCTGCGCAGCTGCTGGTTGAGGGCCTGCAGCTCATCGTTGGCCGCCTGCAGCTCTTCATTGGAGGCTTCCAGCTCTTCATTCGCCGACTGCAGCTCCTCCGAGGAGGCCTGCAGTTCCTCCGAGGAGGCTTCCAGTTCTTCATTGGCCTGCTCCAGAGCCTCCAGCGACCTGCGCTGGTGCTCTTGGCTGGCGATCAGCTCCTGCTCCAGCCGGCTGATGGCCTCCTGCAAAGACGGCGCGGCCTGGGCCGGCAGCAGGGCCAGCGGATCGGTTGGCGCGGCGGCAACCGGCCGTGCCGCACTGGTGGAGGCAGCGTCGAGAAACGAGAGCAGCAGCAGGGTTCGCTCGGCGAGCTGCAGCGGGCGCACCTCCAGGCACACCGCGGCGCCATCGGCGAGGGACAGGGGCTGGGAGCGCAGGGCGGCGGCATCGGCCCGCACCAGCAGCAGCAGCGCCTGGGCCGGAGCTTGCAGCTCCGGGCGCAGCACGGCCCGCGCCGCCAGGGTGGCGCCCCCTTCCGGCAAGCGGCAGAAGGCATCCACATCGCCCACCACCCCAAGCAGCTCATGGCGCTCATCGAGAAGCAGCGAGGGGCCGCACACCGCCCGCAGCAGCGCCTCCGGCAGCCCCGCCGGCAGCTCGGCCAGGGCCGCCACGCCGGGCTTGGAAGGAATCGGAGGCAATGGCGGCGGCCCCGACCGGGGCCGGAGAGGGGCGAGGGGCTGGCGGCGATTGCGGCCGTCGGGGCGGCGCTGGTGCAGGCGGGGCACGCGACTGATGGCGGCAAAACCCTGCTGCAGCCGCCCCCCGAGCGAATCCGACAACCCCAGCAGCAACAGCCCCCCCGGCACCAGGGCAAAACGAAACACGTTGAGCACCTGTTCCTGCCGGGGTGCGCTGAAATAAATGAGGGTGTTGCGGCACGACACCAGATCCAGCGCCGGCAGGGGCGGATCCTCCAGCAAGTTGTGGCGGGCCACCACCACACAGCTGCGCAGCTCGCGGCTGATCTGCAGCTGATCCCCTGTGATGCAGGTGAACCGCTGGCGCAGCTCCAGTGGGATCAACTCGGCAGCGTCGATCGGATAGGTGGCGCTGCGCACCACCGCCAGGGCCCGCTCGTCGAGGTCTGTGGCGAATAGGCGAAGGCGGGCCGGCAGGTCTTGGGGATGGCCCAGGGCGGCGCTGATCACCATCGCCAGGGTGTACACCTCTTCCCCACTGGCGCAGCCGGGCACCCACACACGCAGGGGATCGGCCGCGCTGCGCTGGCGGCCATACCGCTCCAGCTCCCGCTGCAGGGCGTCAAACACGGGAGGGTCGCGAAAGAAACGGGTCACGCCAACCATGAGGCTGCCAACGAGTGCAGAGGCCTCTTCAGGATCATCAGCAAGCAGGCGTTCGTAGGCCAGAGCCTCGCGGCAGTGGCGAATCGCCATGCGGCGTCGCAGCTGGCGACCCAGACTGGAGGGCTTGTAACCGCTGACATCGAGGCCGGTGTGGCGCTGCAGCTGGGCCGCGATGCGACCGAGGGCCAGGCTGCCTTCGAGGCCGGCGAGGGCAGCGGCCAGGGCAGCGGGCTCCAGCACGCGATCGACCGCCCCGAGGCGGATCGCAGCCTGCGGCAGCGCCGGCCAGCGGGCGCTGGCCGGCATCTGCGCCAGGGTGAGCCCACCGGCGGCTCGCAGCCGCCGCAGGCCAAAAGCGCCATCCACCCCGCGGCCCGACAGCAGCACAGCCACACCGCGGCCGCTCCAGGCCACGGCCAGCGAACTGAGCAATCGATCGAGCGACAGCGCGGCCGTGGCGGCAGCGTGCACGCGTACGCCGTGGGTCTCCACCACAGCGTCGCAGCCGGGCGGCAGCAACAGCAGCTGGTTGGGGGCCAGGGGGGTGGCCGACCGGGCCAGGCGCACCGGCAGGGGCACGTGAGCCGCCAGCAGGCGCATCAGCCGCGTGGGGCTGCGCCCGCCGCTGGTGAGGGCCACCACCACCGCGAGCCCTTCACCGCTGGGCAGGGAGGGCAGGAGAGCAACCAGAGGCCGCAGAGCACCCGCACCACCAGCGATCAGCAGCACCCGACTGATGGCGGCGACCGTCGCCGATGCACTGGCTGCAGGTTCCAGCGCCAAAACCCTAGCCATCCAAACCAAGCATAAATCCTATAAAACCGATCGGTGGTTGCAGAAAACGCAGGGATTTGCAGTTTCGATCCACTGGAAGCTGCAGGAAGGCCGAAAAGGCGCAAATCCCGTCAATTCCAACGACGCTGCGGAGCAGATCCGCGCCATTGAGGGGCAAGTATCTGCTAAGAAAGGCCACCGTCACGGAGCTCAGTGCGATGTCAATTCCAGCTGCCTGGTTACACCATCGCCAAATGCTTTACCGAAGTTGATGCGTGCTTTTGTTTCATCGTCAACTACAAACGGCAGCCAGCCATGATTTCCGCCAGCCAGCCCCCAGGCAGATCTTTTGTAGCCAGAACTAAGCCAAATGCTTTGGATAGCCAGACCTCGGCATTCACCATGATTGAGGATCTGGAGGAAAGCCTGCGGCAGCTGCGCTGGATTCTGCCGGTGCGGCGGCTGCGGCCCCAACAGGGGCCGCAGGGGTGGCACCAGCGGCTGGCCCGCTCACCCCAGGAATCCCTGCCCCTGCTGGCCGCCGACTGGCCGGCTCTCGCGGCGCAGGTGGAAGCTGCCGATGACCAACATCTCACCGCCATCCATCTCAGCCGGGGCCGCCTGCGGCTGCGCCAGCGCAGCTCCAGCTGGCAGATTGGCCCCGGCGACTGTGCCCTGCTGTCGCCGCAGCCCTTCGCGCTGCGCAGCGGGGCACTGAGCTGTGTGATCGTGACCCTGAGCAAACAACGCCTCCTGCATGAGGGGGGCCAGCTGCTGGGCGCCGACACGCCACCGCGCTCCTGGCCACCGCTGCTGAAGGACAGCGATGGCCGGCTGCTCACATCCCGGGTGATGACCTCCGGCCTCGGGGCCGTTCTGGGGCACGGCCTGGCGATGGTGTCGCTGCTCGGCCACTGCCAGCCCTGGCTGCCGGAGCGCTTCGGCGGTGATCGGCTGATTCATCAGCTGATGGCGCTGATGCTGTTTCCCGAGCTGCGCCACCGCCAGCCACTGGAGCGCCTCGTGGATCGCGGCCGCCGGGGCCATGATGCATTTGATGATCTGCTCGAAACGATCAGGAGCCATCTGCACCAACCCCTGAGCCTCGACTGGCTGGTGCAAACCAGCCATTACTCGGCCCGTACCCTGCAGTACAAATTCCGTCAGCGACTCGGGTGCACAGCCACCGACTGGATCCGCACCCAGCGGCTGGAGCTGGCCCGCCGGCGGCTGCAGCATCCTCGCCCCGGCGACACCGTGGCCTCGATCGCGAGCGAATGCGGCTATCGCACGGTGAATCTGTTCAGCGTTGATTTTCAGCAACGCTTCCACGTGCGCCCCTCCGACCTGCTGCGGGAGGCCCAGCGCCGCGGGCTCAACGCCGAGGGATCGGATCTGGACCCGCTCACCGGTTAAGCCGCTGCATGCGCCAGGTCACGAAGGTGCCCACCGGGCTCCAGAGCAGATAGGGCAGCAACAGCAGGGCCGCTGGACGGGACGGGCTCAGCACCGCCGCGGCCAACGCCGCGCCCAACCCCCAGCCGCAAGCACCCACCAAGGTGCCACTGGCCAGCTTCCGCGTGAGGCAGATCAGCCAGGTGTAGGTCTGCACCAGCACCAACAGCAGCAAATACCCCACCATCAGCCAGACATCGCCTCCGGCCCGCCAGGTCAACAGAGCCGAGGCATAAAAACAGGCGTAGATCAGCAGCCAGATCAAGGGGATCCAGCGTTCGAACGTCAGCCAGCGGGGCCGCCGCAGCCGCAGAAACCAACGAAAGTCGTCGGCGCTGGGGTTGAGCGTGAAGCTCACCAGCAGCAGGGGCAGCAGAATCGCCAGCCAGTCGGGCATGGCCCGGCCTCAGAAACGCTGCTGATGGCGCACATGCAGGCGTTCCTTGATCACCAGATCGCTCTGGCCACCGAGGTCGAGACCCTGCACCACCGCAATTTCACCCTTGAGACCTTCCTCGCTCAGCTTCTGGCAGAGGGTGCGCACCACCACGTCCTCCACCTTGCGCTCGTCGAGGGCATCGGGGGTGAGACTTTCGAGAAACTTGCCCAGCTTCGAGGCGATGATCTCGGAGGAGTTGCTGATCTTGAGCAGGATCATGCGTCGGGCGGCGGTAGGGGCGAAGTTACATCCTCCCGGCGAATCGGTTGGTGGTCCACACGGTGCTGCACCTGCTGGGGGTAGGGAATCTCAATCCCGCGTTGGCGGAAGGCGTGCCACACCGCCGCCTGCACGTCGCTGCAGATCGAGACGTTGTCCATCGGATTGGCAATCCAGAACCGCAGGGCGTATTGAATGGCGGAATCGCCGTAACTGAGCAGCAGCCCCCGCGGCTTCGGCTCGGCCAGAACCCGTGAGGTGGCCGCCGCCGTGGCCTCCAGCAGGGCGATCACCTCACGGGGATCGTGCCGATAGGCCGCTCCCACCAGCACCTGGCTGCGCCGCAGCCGATCACTGCCGGTGTACGTGGTGGTGGTGCTGGTGAAAAACAGCTGGTTGGGAATCACCAGCTCGGCGTTGTCGCGATCGCGCCAGAGCGTGGCGGCTCTGGGGCCGAGGCGGATCACTTCACAAGGATCGCCCTCCACAAACAGCACCTCACCCGGCCGCACCGACCCCTCGAACAGCAACCACAGCCCACTTACAAAATTGGAGAACACCTCCTTGATGCCAAAACCCACGCCCACCGACAGACCGCCAGCCACCGTGAGGATGGCGGTGCGGTTGAAGCCGAGATGGTCGAGAGCCCACACCACCCCCAACCCCACCGCCACATAACGGAGCATCAGCGCCATCGCCCGGCGGGTGCCATCGCTGGTGGCCAGGCCGCGTTGCAGCAGTAGGGCCAGCCCATCGGCCGGCAGCCGCGAGCCGATCACCATCAGATAGGTGACGGCGATGGCCGTCGCCAGCTGCCCCACCGAGACCGTGCTGCCAAACCAGCTGCCGAGACTCACCAAGGAGAGATCCCGCAGGCTGCCCACATGGTCGAGCACGATCAGCACCACCACCACCAGGTAGGCCGGGCGGATCAGCTGGGTATCGAGCTGGCGCAGATCGCGGGGGCTGAACAGGCGCCGCAGAGCCAGCCGCAGGCCCCCCAGGGCAACCCAACCGGCCAGCAACCAGGTGGCGAGCACCACCACCCCCCGCGGCAGCCCCGCCACCGCCAGCACCACCTGGGTGCCAGCCAGCAGGGCCAGGGGCAGGAGGGGCTGAAGCCCGCGCCGCTTCCGAGGCCAGTCGAGGCGCCGCAACCACCCGCCCAGCAGCAGGGCCAGCAGCACAGCCCCCAGCTGGAGCTGCACCGGCGTGCGCTCCAGAAAGGCCCCCAGGGCAGTGATTTCCACCATCAGTGCAGCCATCAGCGCCTCCCCTGCAACGCCGCAATCACCTGATCGGCGGCCTGGGCGGTGTCCACCTCACCAAACAACAGCCCCACCAGCACCCCCTTGATGCGCCGCTCCTGGGTGGGGCTCAGGCGGTCCATCCAGGTGTCGGAGGGCAGGGCGTCGGTCTGAGCCTGGGCCGCCAGCAGGGCCGCCAGGGAGGAGCCTGCGGTTGCCGGCGGTGTCACCTGACGGTTGGCCGGCAGCAGATCCAGGCTGGTGAGGGTGAGGGAGCGCTGGATCAGGGGGCTCACCACAAACGCTGCCAACGCTTCGGTGGCCCGCGCCTGAGCCGGACTGGAGCTACGGCCAAACACGAGCACGCGCTGCCGCGAGAGAGGGCTGGGGGCACCGCCCGGGCCGCTGGGCAGGGGCGCCAGCCCCAGCCGATCCCCCAGCCGCTGCCGCAGCGCCAGCACCTGGTTGCTGCGGCAGCTGATCCAGTCGAGGGAGCCCGCGGCCAGCTGCTGAACCAGCTGCTCCTGCCCGGCATAAAACGTGACCCGCTGCTGCAGGTCGGCCCCCAGCAGCCAGGTCAGCCAGTCGCGCACCCGCTGATGCTGGGAGACGTCGAGCGGTGCACCGGCGGCGGCAGCGCTGAGGGCGGGCAGGGCACCGGTGGCACCACTGGTCCAGGCCAGGCTGAGGGGATCGAGGGGCAGGCCCACCCGCACCCCGGCGCTGGCCACGCTGAGCAGCTCTGCCAGGGTGTCGGGGCTGCGCACCATCTTGCGCCGGTCGTAGCAGGCCAGCTGCGGGCGCAACACCAGCGGCAGCCCGAAGAGCGCTCCATCGGGCCGGCGCAACAGCCGCAGCATGGCCGGATCGAGGGGCGCCACCACGGAGCTGGGCATCCGCACCGTGCGCAGCAGCGCGTCGCCGTGCAGCTGCTGCGCCGTGGTGTCATCCACATTGATCAGGTCTGGCGCCAGACCACTGGCCTGCAGCTGCCGCAACTTCTCGGCAATCCGGTCTTCTGGGAATGCCAGCACCCGGATCCGCACCCCAGGGTGCAGAGCCTGGAAGCCCTGCTCCAGACCCTCCATCCGCTCGCGCAGCACATCCTGAAGATCGGAGGTGAACGCTTCATCGCTGCTCACGCCGTAGGCCAGCAGCACGGTGGTGTGCAGAGCGGAGCCGGGGCGGTGACCACAGCCACCGAGCGCGAGGGCCAGGAGGGGCCACAACAGCAAGCACAGCAGTCGCTTCACAGCTCGCTCGCGGGCGGGCTTGCCGGCGTCCGTCAATCCTCGGGGTAAAGCAGCTCGGCCAGCTCGTCAGGATCCACGTCGTAAACCCGCGCCAGGGTGGTTTCGATGGCGCTGGTCACCACGTCGGGCAGAAAGCGCATGGCGTTGAGGGCGTCGTCGGCGATCTCCTCGGTGAGCATGGCATCACCGCCCAGCTTCTCGTCGTTGATCACGGCCATCACCCAGCTCTGGTAAGCCGTTACCAGATCGGAAAACTCGAGCTCCGGGTCATTCAGATCCAGGGCCATCGGCGGCTTGTGCGACGTTGCCTCTGCAGTTTGCCCGCCGCTGGGGAAGATGGTGCCAACACGGGCAAGCCATGACATCCCCCCCCGACGCCGCCAGGCTTCAGGCGAACCTGGCGGAGTTTGCCATCGCCGAACTGGTGCGCAGCCACCGCGGCAGCTTCGCACCGCTGTGGACGCAGGAAAGTTGGGCCAAACTGCTGATCTGGCTGGCCCTCAACTGCGGCTGCAGCGGCGACCGTGCAGGGCTTGAAGCCTTTGCCGCAGCCCTGCCAGCCCCCCTGAGCCGCCGCCTGCGGCAGCTCTATTTCGGCCGCGAACGGGCCGATCTGGGGCTGCGACTGCTGGCCGATCCGGCCGAAGCGGACGTGCTGGTGGTGGCGGAGGCCGGCGCAGAGCCTCTGACGCCGGAACGGGCCGCCACCGCCCTGGCCCATGCGGATCTGCTGGAGCACGTGGTGCCAGATCGCGAGCAGTGGCGGCTGGAAGCGAGGCTGGTGAGGGTTCCCTGGGCACCATGCAACTGATTGGCCGTTATCGCAATGCCGGCTTCGAGGCGGTCGCCGATGGGGTTGTGGCGTTTTTCGACCGACGCCCCGACCTCTGGCGGCCTGGGGTGGCCTTCGGTACCGAGGGCGGCGGGCAACCCGCCAAGGTGTCCACCGACATCAGCCTGGTGGCCATCGACCGCTCCGACCCGGAGGCCTTCGCCCTGGCCGAGGTGATTCAGCGGGGGGTGAGCGCTGCCCTCGAGCGCTGGCTGCAGGAGCGACCGCTGTGGCGGCAATGCTGCCCGGGCCAGAGCCTGTTCGTGATGCCGATCTTCAACCTGCAGCGCTATGCCCCTGGGGAGGGCTTCCACCAATGGCACTGCGACTGGAGCACCGATGCAGAAGCCACCGAGCCGATCCGGCGGGTGCTGGCATGGATCCTCTACTGCAACACCCTGCCCGAGGGGGGCACGGAGTTTCACTGGCAGGGGCACCACGAAGAAGCCGAACGGGGCAAGCTCGTGATCTTTCCAGCTGGCCTGTCGCACATTCACCGTGGACGGGTGAATCACCGCCACACCAAAACGATCGCCACCGGCTGGATCAACGCCGGAAAAACAAATGAATTGACACGACGCCTAGCCAGCAGGGAAGCGAAGGTTGGATGAAAGGTTGACAGCAATCGCTCCGCACGGTTTCGTAAGCCGACACGAAGAAAGCGCTCAGAGTGAAGCACCAATGTTTCACCTCAGCCTGAAGGTCACCACCGATGGATGCCTCGACGTCGCCACAACCACTGCTGGACCTTTCCCCGGAGGCGTGCCTCGATGCCGAAGCCGCTAGCGTGTCTGCATCAGCCGCGCACGCTGCGAACCGGGGCCGTGGTCGGCCTGAGATCTCGATCATCGTGCCCGCTTATCGCGGCAAAGCGACGATCAGGTCGTGCGTGGGCGCAGTGCGACAGGTGGCCCAGGGGTGGAACCATGAAGTGCTGGTGGTGGAAAGCTCCGGCGATGGCACGGCCGATCTGATCCGTGATCATTGCCCAGACGTGCGGGTGATTGCCACGCAACGTCGCCTCACGGCGGGCCAGGCACGCAATCTCGGTGTGCGTCACGCCAGAGGCCGATGGATTTTCTGCGTTGACCAGGATTGCATCGTTCCCCAAGACTGGATTCCGCGCTTACTGGAGCACCTGAGCCAACCCGGCGTTGGCGCGGCAGGGGGAGCCATCACCGTTGCCAATCCCGAGAACATCAGCGGCTGGTGTGTTTACTTTTTGGAATTTCTCAATCATTTTCCGGGCCGCAATAGCCAAACAGTTAGCACTAATTTCCTGATCGGCGCCAACAGTTCCTGGCGTGTTGAGGTGTTTACAAACGTCGCCTTCCCCGATCAGACCCTGGGGGAGGATCTATTGCTCAGCGAATGGGTGAAGGCCCAAGGATATCGCGTGGTCTACGACCACTCCATCCAGGTGAGGCATTTCAACCGTCAGGGCTGGGCTGAATTTCGGCGCTACTGCAGGGCCATGGGGCGAGCGGCGGCCCAGGATCAGGCCCAACTGGGAGGCTGGGCGATCCGCCTGGTTCAACGCTGTCCAGCACTGATCTTTGGAGCGCCTCTGATTATTCTGCCGCGCATTTGCTGGGCCCTGCGACACGCTCCACTCCACTACTTACTGCGCTTTCTAGCGTTGTTGCCCTGCTGCCTCTTCGGCCAGTTGCTCTGGGCCGCTGAATTTAGGGCCACCCTGCGCTCTCAGTCGGCCTGATGGTGCTGCAAACCCTGCTCGTGAGAGGCATGGCACCCTGGCTGCCACTCCGGGAATACCGGAGTGGTGACTTCCCATTTGCTTCAAGCCACCCAGCCGCTGCTCTCCAGGTGCTGCACCGCTGTCTCATCATGCCTGGGGCCAGTGGTCTCTACACCCCTGAAGGCCAACCCATCTTGGAATCATTCCTCAAGCGGGGTCCAAAGCAGGCACCTGAATTTTCGGGCGGCCAACACCCGGCCTCCTTATCGATGCAGCCTGTTTGGCCACACGAAAGATGGCATGCCTCGATCTTCATCCCCTATGCCGTAATCGATCATTTTGGCCATCGCCTTACCGAAACAACAGCCTGGCTATGGCCCATGCTGCACTCAGACAGCAACCCGCTGCGCTGGGTGGATCCCAGCATGATGGTGGTGTTGGCCAGCCATCCCGATGGCGTGGCCAAGGCTGAGGCGATCGCCCCCATCCTGGGGGTGCCCAGCCAACAGGTGCGCCCCACCGACTCACTCAGCAAGCCGATCCTCTGCCACCGGGTCTTTTTGCCGGTTCCCAGCATGGTGAATCGAGGCTGGGTTGCACCCCATCACTTTGCAGCCAGCCGCGAGCTTGTGATGCGGCTGCATCACCTCTCCGCCGGCGATCGAGCAGCGCTTCTGAAGGCTGCTCTGAATCCCAGCTCGACAGATCGCATTTACCTGAGTCGCAGCCGGTTGCCATCCAGCTATCGCCACCTTGATGGCGAGATGATGCTGGAGAGGCGCCTTGCTCAAGATGGCTGGCAGATCGTCCATCCTCAGGAACGATCCATCCGCGACCAGCTACACGTGCTAGCCCAAGCCCGCACGGTGGCAGGAGAAGCGAGCAGCGCCTTTCACTTATTAATGTTTTTTGGCCAAGAAATGGCACACAAAAAGATCATATTGCTGGGCGTTCGCAACTTCTCAAAAGATCCTCGTATCCATAACTTTGCTGCTCAGTTTCACCACCAACCCATCGATTTTCACTACCTTGGCTGCTTGGGTTTCAAACATCGCAGACATCGGCATTTTCTTGTCTCTCAGCAGCGGGTTGTCAGACGCATGAATGCCATCGCCGGCCCATCCACCGATAGCGGTATGAACACCAAGAGGGCCTCAAAGACACCGCGGCAGGCCCTGCTCCAACAGCCGGCAATAATGATCGCGGATGTGTAATGACTGGGCCTCGATTGTCGGCACCTCGGGAGCTTGGTCGCGGAAGCGATGCAGTTGTTCGGGGTTGTTGATCACCTCCAGCAAAACCCGCCGGAGATCCAGTGGATCGGCGATGCGAAACAGTCGGCCGTCGATGCCATCGCGCACCAGCTCGGCCATCCCCCCATCGTTGCCCGTGATCACCGGTACACCCGCGATCTGAGCTTCCTGGATTGTAAGCGGCGAGTTTTCATACCAGACACTGGGCACCACGATGGCATCCAAACCAGCGAGCAGTTCGCCAATGCGAGCGTTGTCGTAGCGGCCATGCACGACAACGCCGGAACCCGGGTCGGCGGTTAAGCGCTTGAAGTGAGCCTCCGAAACCGGGCTGCCAAAACTGGACCCATGCAGGTGCAAGGCAGCACGATCACCTAACCCTTGAAAGGCCTCAAGCAACACCGCAATCCCCTTATGGGCATGGAAAGCACCGATGTATCCGAAGCGCAACTTCTGATCGGGGGCCGGCCGCTGCGGGGACCGCGGGAAATGGGCCATGCCATAGCGAAGGTGCACCACGCGCTGGGCCGGCAAACCACAGTTGACGAAACGATTCCGCAGATCATTGCAAGGTGCGATGAAGAGATCTACAGCATCAAAGATGCGCCGTGTGCTGGCGAAGTAAAACGCGCGCTTGGCAGCGATGTCGGTTTGCAGGGGATGACCCAGCACGCGCTCAGCCATGCCAACGCCAGCCCGCAACAAAGCCCGGCGGCGCCGATGCGGATAGCTCTCCGCAAACTGCCGCCATCGAGCCAGTGAGGGAACCCGGGAAGCCACCAGGGGTTGGCGTCCGCCAGAGACACGCAGCGCTTGGGGGCAGCAGGCTTCAAAAAAATTGGGATCGGCTTTGCCGCAGAGGGTACCGTCGTGGCGAAGTAGCAAATGATTCGGACAAATCAAGCCATAGTCGTGCAGGGTATACACCACAGCAGCACCACTGCGAGCGGCCCGACCCACCAGGTCATCACCGAGAACGAGATAGTTGTGAAAGTGAACAATCTGGGGGCTGAATTCACGGAGAACGGCATCAAACGATTCCGCAAGAAAGGGATTACTCCAATCCGCCTGACGCCCGTACTCGCCTCCATCAATACAATGAAATGTAGGCAGTCCTTGGTCGTAACCGCGCTCAAGTCGGCGCGGCCGAGCCGGCGTGGTATTCGATATGTGAAAGACAGCGACGTCATCCCCTGCGGCGGCCAACGCCAGGCTGTGATGGCGGCAATACACCTCCGAGCCTTGGGACGAGAACGGCGGAAACTGATGGTTGACCTGCAGGATGCGCATCACCAGAAGACTTGGAGAGCCACTTGACACCCAGGCCAAGAGTGGAAACCATCTTAAACATATTCGGCCTCGCTTCTACCTGTCAATGAAGATACGCTTCAGGACACACCCCTGTTGGCCCAGGCGAAAGGCGTACCGGGATCGGGCACGCCCAAAAAGGGACAAAGCTTGTCGTAACCATCTCCAGCGCAGATGTTCATGCGCAGAACATGCTGCTCACCGGCCAGCAGACGTTCCATCGTGCGCTGATGGGAATGCAACTGATCAAGCAACACCTCGGCAGAAGCGTTGGAACGAAAGAAATCCCGATACGATTTTAGCCAGCCAGCCTCATCCCGCTCCAATAAAACGTAGTAACTATCGGGATAACGGCGCTGGAATGCCTCAACAAAAACAGGCGTAGACCAGGGCAGATCATCCAGGCTGTCAAACTGCGCGGCCACCGCAAGGCAGCGCTGTATCTCGCCACGACCAAGGGCCGAATCAAGATCGCGGTCATAACCGTAATGCGAGAAGCCAAGCTGCTTCATTGCCTTAGCGAAGGATGTGGTGCCGGTTTTCTGATACCCAACACACAGCACCCTGGGCCTGCTGCCGTCGCGATGGCTACGCCAGCAGCGAAAGCTGCGCAGGGCCGCGCGGCTGGGCATGGTTTGCTCCATGGCCCGCACGATGGGGCTGAGGATCCATTCGTGGGCCATGCAGCAACATCGGCCGGCCGAGGCTAAGCCCCGGCTCAGCGCTGCCGCCAAGCCACGCCCTTTGAGACGATGGGTCGAGCTCGCTGCCCCAGCCCCCGTGCCCGAGGAGACCCTCCCCAAAACCTACGACCCGGTTGGCACAGAGGCCCGCTGGCAGCAGGCCTGGGAGCGATCGGGCGCTTTTCACCCGGATCCGGAGGCGCCAGGGGAGCCGTACTCGGTGGTGATTCCACCCCCGAACGTGACCGGCAGCCTGCACATGGGCCATGCCTTCAATACGGCCCTGATCGACACGATCGTGCGGTTCCAGCGCCTCCAGGGCAAAAACGTGCTCTGCCTGCCGGGCACCGACCATGCCTCCATCGCCGTGCAGACGATTCTGGAGAAACAGATCAAGGCCGAGGGAGGCAGCCGCGAGGATCTGGGTCGCGACGCCTTTCTGGAGAGGGCCTGGGCCTGGAAGGCCGAAAGCGGCGGCACGATCGTGGGTCAGCTGCGCCGGCTGGGCTACTCGGTGGACTGGCAGCGGGAGCGCTTCACCCTGGATCCGGGGCTCAACCGGGCCGTGGTGGAGGCCTTTGTACGGCTGCATGAGCAGGGGCTGATCTACCGGGGGGAATACCTGGTGAACTGGTGTCCCGCCTCCGGCTCGGCCGTGAGCGACCTGGAGGTGGAGATGAAGGAGGTGGATGGCCACCTCTGGCATCTGCGCTATCCCCTGGCCGATGGCGCCGCCGGCGATGGCAGCGACCATCTGGTGGTGGCCACCACCCGGCCGGAAACGCTGCTGGGCGACACCGGCGTGGCTGTGAATCCCCACGACGGCCGCTACGCCCACCTGGTGGGCCGCATGATCGCCCTGCCGCTCACCGGCCGGCGCATCCCGATCGTGGCCGATGCGCACGTGGATCCGGCCTTCGGCACCGGCTGCGTGAAGGTGACCCCCGCCCACGACCCCAACGACTTCGCCATCGGCCAACGCCACGGCCTAGCCCAGATCACGGTGATGGCCAAAGACGGCACGATGAACGAGCAGGCCGGTCGCTTCGCCGGCCTGGATCGCTTTGAGGCCCGCCAGGCGGTGGTGGCAGCGATGGAGGCGGAGGGCCTGCTGGTGAAAACCGAACCCCACCGCCACAGCGTGCCCTTCTCGGATCGGGGCAAGGTGCCGGTGGAGCCCCTGCTCTCCACCCAGTGGTTTGTGAAAACGGAGCCCCTCGCCGCCCGCTGCCGCCAGGCCCTGGAGCGGGGCGAGCCGCGCTTCGTACCGGAGCGCTGGAGCAAGGTGTATCGCGACTGGCTCACCGACATCCGCGACTGGTGCATCAGCCGCCAGCTGTGGTGGGGGCACCGCATTCCCGCCTGGTTTGTGGTGAGCGAAACCGGCGGCGAGATCACCAACGCCACCCCCTACGTGGTGGCCACCAATGCCGCCGAAGCGCGCGCCAAGGCCGAAGCCCGCTACGGCGAAGCCATCACCGGCCGCCCCCTGCAGCTGGAGCAGGACCCCGACGTGCTCGACACCTGGTTTTCCAGCGGCCTGTGGCCCTTCTCCACCCTGGGCTGGCCCGGTGAGGGCGGCGCCGCTGGCGGCAGCGAGGCCGAACCGGCCGACCTGGCTCGCTGGTATCCCACCAGCGTGCTGGTGACCGGTTTCGACATCATTTTTTTCTGGGTGGCGCGGATGACGATGATGGCCGGCGCCTTCCTCCAGGAGGCAGAGACGCCCACCGGTGGCCGCGACAGCTGGATCCCTTTCCGGGATGTGTACATCCACGGATTGGTGCGGGATGAAAACAACCGCAAGATGAGCAAATCGGCGGGCAACGGCATCGACCCGCTGCTGCTGATCGAGCGCTACGGAGCTGATGCCCTGCGCTTTGCCCTGGTGCGGGAGGTGGCCGGCGCCGGCCAGGACATCCGCCTTGATTACGACCGCCAATCCGACACCTCCGCCACCGTGGAGGCAGCCCGCAACTTTGCCACCAAGCTCTGGAACGCCACGCGTTTTGCCCTGATGAACCTGGGGGGTGAGACGCCCGGCTCGCTCGGTGAGCCGGATCGCGCCCACCTGCAGCTGGCCGATCGTTGGATCCAATCACGCCTGGCCCGCCTCAACCGCGACACGGCCGAGCGCTTTGGCAGCTACGCCCTCGGCGAGGCCGCCAAGGGCCTCTACGAGTTCGCCTGGAACGAGGTGTGTGACTGGTACCTGGAGCTGATCAAGCGACGGCTGCAGGATCCGGCCCAGCAGCGCACCGCCCGCGCCGTGCTGGCCAAGGTGCTGAATGACCTGCTGGTGATGCTGCATCCGCTTATGCCCCACCTCACAGAAGAGCTCTGGCATGGGCTCACCGGGGAGGCCGCTGGCACCTTCCTGGCTCTGCAACCCTGGCCCGAGCTGGATCAGGCCGCCCTCAACGAGAGCCTGGAGGCCAGCTTCGCCGAGCTGATCGAAGCCATCCGGGTGGTGCGCAACCTGCGGGCCGTGGCGGGGCTGAAGCCGTCCCAGCCGGCACCGGTGCAGTTCGTGACGAACCGCGCCGCCCTGACCCAGTTGCTGCAGGAGGCCACAGCCGACATCACCGCCCTCACCCGCGCCGAGTGCGTGGAGGTGCTCGACTCCACCGCTGCCGATGCCGCCCGCACTGGCCAGCGGGCCCTGGCCGGGGTGTGCGGCGAGCTGCAGGTGCTGCTGCCGATCGAGGGCTTGGTGGATCTCGATGCCCTGCGCGGTCGCCTGGAAAAGGATCTGGCCAAGGCCGCCAAGGAGATCAAGGGCCTGGCCGGCCGCCTCGCCAACCCCAGCTTTACCGGCAAGGCGCCGCCGGAGGTGGTGGCCGAGTGCCGCGCCAACCTGGCCGAAGCCGAGTCTCAGGCGGAGCTGGCGCGGAAGCGCCTGGCGGATCTGGGCTGACGCTGGGGCGAGCGGCATCGCCTCATGCCCGCGCATCCCGCAGCAGGCAGCCATAGGCCTGAAATGCCCCATCGCCGCTGAGCAGGGTGAGCTCTTCGCGGCTGGCCTGGGCCGGGTTTCCGTTCATTGACGGGTATGGAATCGTGCGTGGAGGCTCGAATCGGGGCGGCGATCAACGGCGCCCCGCCAGCACCGCCCGCAGCTTGCACTGCAGGATCAGCCCAGCGCTGATTAAGGTGATGCCATTGGCTGCAATCAGGGGCCCGTCGCCACGCAGCACACCGTAGATCCCCCATAAGGCGATGCCACCGGTGAACAAGACGTACATGCGCAGGGAGATGGCAGCAGTATCACCGGTACGGAGGGTTTTGATCGCCTGGGGCACAAAACTCACCGTGGTGAGGGTGGCGGCGGCATAACCGAGCAGATCAATCACGGCCACCAGCCTGCACAGCATCCACGATCGGTGCGCACGAATGGGCAGTTAACTCTAGGTGTTTCGCAGGCGCCGCCTGGGTGGCCGCAATCATCATGGCGTGCAAGACCCACAGAACCAGGCCATCAGCGCAAGAGCCAAGAGCGTTGCCCATGCAAACCCAGCCGCTCCGGAGCCAAAGCACGCCAATCCTTTCGCCCGAGGCGGCGCCGCAGGTGATTCATGGCCTCTGCCACCTGCCGAGCCGCTTGCTCTCCCTGGCCTTGAATCGGCCCAACCCCCGCCTGAGCCTGCAGCCAGGCCAAGGAGCTGGAGGAAAATCGAAACAGATCCTGCTCACAACAAATGGCACCCGTAACCGGTTGCTCAGGGGCAGTCAGACCACCCAGATCAACACCAAACCGGCGAAGGATTTGCACACGCTGACTCTCGAGATGCTCAGCGACAGGCGCCAGAACAGAAGCAGAGAAGCGAAGCCTATCCCCGGGCAGCTGCTGCAGGCGGCGGATCAGTGCGTTCGTTTCTCTGAGGCCATGTGGAACCAAGGTCCCACCAAACTTCGTGCAAGCATAAAAAAATCGCACCGCATCCAGGCTGAGGCCATCGTTGCGGCGCGGCACTACAGGATTGGGATCATCGATGCCAACCCGGGAACAGAAGTCGCGTACGGCACAGCCTCCAACAAGCTCACTGGGCGAAAACAATCGCACCAAAAGATTAGATTCGCCAAAGACCTCGGCCAGGCGATCCAAATTCCTCAAATAGTTCATTTCGGAACCATCAAAGCCAACAGGATCCAAATCAAAAGGATCGATTGGACGATTTCCGCATTTGATCTGCTGCTGGAAATCACTCTCCAGCCAAGGCAGATGAGGCCTGAGATAAACAACAATCTTAACCGCGGAGCCAAAGTCGCAAAAACACTGCTTAAGCCGCGATAATTCGTTATAGCTTAAATACCAACACCCCTCTGCCGAGAGAATGGGAGTCTGCCCCCCTGAGGCGAGCTCGCTTCAACGAGCGACCCAATTGCCTGAGATAGTGTGATCGCAATTTGGCAGCACGCTGTCGATCAATGCCTCGAAGCTGGTTCATTGGATAGTCCTCTGGATTATCGCCAGCAATTGTTAGCAGAGATCTAGAACTATTCGCATAACCAAGTGCGACAAAAAGAAAGCGACGATCGCCAAGGCGATGCCCAAGATAGTCTTGAATCGACGAAGAGCCCGTTTTCGGCATTCCCACATGCAAAATACAGCTATTCATCGCCAATTGAAAAACTCGATAAGTTTATCACGATGACAATGGCTCACCACAAAAAGGGGGCCGGGCACCTCTCCTTTCTAGGCAAGAGAACGCATCAGCGCCAACCGAGGAATCGGGCAGCCCGAGATGGAAGCCCGCGAAACCTACCGCCCAGCCGATCCACGGCCAGAGCAACCTGCTGGGGTGCATCGGTCTGGCTACCATCGATCGGCCGGCAAGCCGCTGTACTGGCCAACCATTCCAGGGAGCCTGGGCTGAAATGCAATAAATCGGCTTCGGATCTCACGCTATCAACCCCATCTAAATGGCGGCCAGATTCGCCGAGATCCAGGCCATAGCGCTGGCGGATCAGATCACGCTCAACAGCGAGTTGATCGGCAATGGGATCCAAGACCGAGGCATGAAAACGCAACTTTGATCCCGGTAAAAACTGCAGCTTTTCAACAATTGACTGCGTTACCCTTAATGACGGAATCGCGTCCTTCCCCCAATAGCGATTATAGGCATAGAGCAATCGCAGAGCATCCAGACTTAGCCCGTCGTTTTTGCGCGTCAAGACTTTGGCGGGTGGGGTGATGCCAAAAGTGGTGCAGAAATCGGCGACAACGCACCCCGAAACTAGCAGCGAAGGATCCAGGAGCCTGACTGTCAAATAATCGGCGCCAAAAACGTTGGCGAAGACCTCAAGCCGCGAACTGTATGCAAATTTAAGCCTGGCATCCGCAGCACCATCTTGCCAGTAACTTTGATGGATTGAAACGGGGTCAAAGGAGCCTCGGCCCGATTTCACAAGCTCCTGAAAGCTACTTTCCAACCATGAAAGATAAGGCCGAAGATAAACAATCACATGCGTACAAAAACCTTGATCGGCCAATTGCTGACGCAACCGAAGCAGCGACCGATGGCTCAGCCGCCAACAACCCTCTCCAGACAAGATGGGCTGCTTCCCCTGCTGGCGAGCGGTGGTCAACGAACGATCGAGAAGCTTCCGGTAACGGAGCCGCAATCTCTGCGCCTGATGAGATGTGACATGACGACGACGATGCACCCAATGGTTTTCCGGATGATCCATCAAGAGCGTCATCAGCGGTAGGCTGCCATTCGCCTCACCAAGCTTCACATATAAATATCTGGGATCACATTCGGGCCCAGCCAAATACTCCTGGATTGAAGTCGACCCCGTCTTCGGCATTCCGGCATGGAGTATGCACGGTTGCAGCGCCATCGCCTTCGTTGCTCTTCCGCCGACAATAGCTTTACGGCCCGGCTGGAGTACGTCGCCGCGCGTGCGCCCGTGTGTCCGTTCGCGTTCAACCGGCGGCATCCACGGCTTGCAGCTCTTCCAATCCGCGCCGGAGACGAGCCAGCCCCTCCCCTAAAAGAGCCTCGGAGGTGGAACACACCAGCCGCAGGTGGCCCTCGGCCCCGGGGCCGAACCAGCGGGCCGCACCCGGCACAACCGCCACACGATGGCGTTCGAGCAGCCAGCGGGTGAGCTCCTCGGCGGCCATCCCATGGTGCGCCACCCGCGGGAACAGCACATAGGTGCCTTGCGGCGGAGTCACGCTCACACCCGGCATGGCGGCCAGGGCCGCCACCGCCTGGTCACGGCGCTGGCGCAGGTGCGACACCCAGGCCTCAAGCCAGTCGTGGGCATGCTCCAGTGCCGCCACCGCCGCCACCTGCGAGAGCGTGGCAACCCCGGTCATGGTGCTAGCGGCCAAACTGGCCTGTAGCAGCCGCTGGCAGCCGGGAGCATCGGGGCAGAGCACGAAGCCCACCCGCAATCCGGCCAGGCCATGGCTTTTGGAGAGGCCATGCACCGTCCACGTACGGGCCGCCACATCCTCATCCAGGGCCGCCAGGCTGAGAAAGCGATGCGGTGCATACACAATGGCCGACCACACCTCATCGCTGAGAATCTGGAGGTTGTGGCGTAAAGCACAACGGGCCAGATGCTCCAACTCGTCACGACGCAGCACCCGACCCACCGGGTTGAGCGGATTACACACGGCCAGCAGGCGCGTGCGCGGTGTGATCAGCGCCTCGAGGCTCTCCAGCGCCAGCACCCCACGCAGGGGATCCACGGGCAACCGCCGCACCCGACCACCGGCGGCCGCCACCGCGGCCTCAAAGAGATAGTCAACCGGATCGAAGATGATCGCCTCATCGCCAGGCTGCAGCAACAGCTGGCAGACATGCCGCAACCCCGCAGCCGCCCCGTCGACCGCCAGGATGCGGGCTGGATCGGCGTGCCCAGCGCCACGTTCTCCGGCGCTGAACCGGGCACAGGCTTGGCGGAACTCCGGTAATCCTTCGGGAGGGCCGTAACTGAACACACCCTCACGAGCGGCAGCGGCCATGGCCTCGCGCACGACCGGTGCCACCGCAAAGTCAGGATCGGCTGCCGTGAGCGGAATCACATCAGGCGGCAGGGTGGCCCAGCGCAGATTGAAGGCCCGCTGGCGGAGCAGCGCCAGGGGAACCCGGTCGTTGCCGAACGGGGTCGTGTCGCTCATCCGGCGGCCATCGCCACGCGGCTGCTGGAGTAGCCCGCCAGCGGAGGCATCGGGGTGGAGCCGGCAGCTGCCGGCACGAGAAACTGCTGTTGCATGTGGCGACCCTGCTCGATCAACGGCGCCAGGGCCGGTAGGCGCCGGTCGCTGTAGCGGGCCAGGGCCATCATCAGCTCGGTGGGTCGACTGGGATCGACACCCTCCAGGCTGTGGCCAAGCGCCAGGGCGTCTGCCAGGGCGGCGGGCACACCCTGGCTGGTGAACGGCAAGAGAGGGTGGGCCGCATCTCCCACCAGCGCCACATTGCCGCGATGCAGGCAGGGCAGAGGATCGAGATCCGTGGTACGCCAGCGGTGCACCCGGGCATCGGCGAGCCCTTCGAGCCAGCCGTCAAGCCAGTGATTCCAACCCACAAACAACTGGCGCAGCTCCGCTGCACCCGCCACCGTTAACGGCAGCGGATAGCGGTCGGTAGCCAGCTGGGCATAGATGACCACCCGATCAACCCCGCAGGGCAGCAGCCCCAGGGCCAGCCCGGCCTCCGGATCTTCAAACTTCAGGCAATGACCTTCAAGCCGCTGCCAGGCCTCAGCTACCGGCAGGTCGAGCACCAGTTCGGTGACCCGCTCGGGCGTGAGGTGAGCGGCGGGAAACAGGCTGCGGCGGCAGGGGGAGGCCACACCATCCGCCGCCACGATCAGGTCGGCCTGCAGGGGGCCGTGGTCAGCGGTGAGCAGCCGATAGGTGCCGTCGGGCAGGCCGCTCAGCCCCAGGCCCCGGCCCGCGAGTTGCTCCACCCCTGCAGGCAATGCCGCCTGCAGGGCAGCCATCAGATCGCGGCGCAGCACCCCACGGCAACCCTCCAAGGCAAAGCGGCGCCGGCAGGTGCCATCGCGATGGCACAGATCAAAGCCTTGCAAGACCATGCCGAGGTTGCCGCCCATCACCCCCAGCGCCTCCAGGTCATCGGAGGCCGTCAGGGGCAGCAGCAGGCCATGGCCCTTCCCCACAGCACCGATGTCGGCTTCCAGAATGGTCACCGTCCAGTGGAGCGCAGCGAGGCGGAGGGCAACGGCTAATCCCGCCACACCACTGCCCACGACAAGCGCCCGGGATGAAGCGTTGGGGCTCGCGATGACGGGCATCGGGATGGGGCTGGGGTTGCCCTGCAAAAACACTTGCCCTCAAACTAATCGCCGTCACTTGTGTGCAGGTAGCAGTAGCGTCAGTTCCATGCTGGGGAATCTCTTTGCCCATGAGCCGGCAGAGCCTCGCGGTCAGCCTGGCGGCCGTCCTGCTGACGCTCGGGTGGCTAGTGGTGGCGCATCTGGCCCTTGGGGCCAAGCCGCCAGCAGCGGCAGCGCGCGTCGCCTTATTAGTGGTGGCCTGGATACTGGCAGCCCTGGGCGTGGCCGGCGGGGTGCTGGTGGGCAGGCGTCACGCCCGGCGGCGCCAGCGCTGGATCCGCTGGCAGCAGAGCCGACGCCAGGATCCCCAGACCACCCTGGCCACCCTGCAGGCCCTGGAGGAAGACCTGGGCGATGGGCCCCAGCCGGGCCGAGGCGTTGGGCATGCCCTGCAGCTGCTGATGCTCCACCTCCGCGCGCTGGAACGCCGGGAGCGGGTGCTGAGCCCGGACGACACCATCGCCGCCGTGAACGCGGTAGCCCAGGAACTCGGCCTCTGGCTGGCCAGTCAGCACCACTCCGGGCCCTACCGGCCCGCACCGCACAGCCTGGCGGTGCTGATGCACCAAACAGTGGTGCCAGGGCAGTTGACACGCCTGCAGCGAGGGGTGCGGCGCGCCCTGGAAACCAGCCTGGGCATCCTGCTCAATCCCGATGATGTGATCATCACCTGGGAAACGGTGACGCCGCCCGTGATGGCGCCGGCGTTGATGGAGCGCGCCGCCCAGGCGGCGCGGCTGGCGGCAAGCCGCCAGCAAACTCTGGTACACCTGCGTGATGGACCAGGGGAGCAACAACGCCGCCTGGAAACGATTCGCCGGGCATTGATGCAGCTCAGCACCGACGATCTGGAACTGCGCTTTCAGCCGATTCTCTGGCTGGCCCGACCCGGTCACCTGGGTGTGGAGATCCTAAGCCGCTTTCGCCATTCCCCTCTGGCGGAACTGGGCACCGGTGCCGTGTTTGAGATGGCCCTGGAGATGGGTCTGGCGCACCGCATCGATGCCCTGGTGCTCGATCTGCTCCCCGGGCTGGAGCAGGCGTTGGCCAAACGGCAATGGCTCGCTGGCCGCCTCGACCATGTCACGGTGAATCTCAGCAGCGAAACCATCGCCGATGAGTCTCGCCTCAACCATTTGATTGAGAGGGTACGAAACATCGGCATCGACCACACCCGTTTCTGCATCGAAATTACAGAAACTGCTGCCACGCGTGAAATCAGTCGCGGCCTGAATGTGGTGACCGCCTCCGAACGGTTGACCAAGGAACTGAACCTGAAGGTATGCATCGATGACTTTGGATCGGGCCTATCGAACTACCAGCGCATCTGCCAAGCCTGGTATGACGTGATCAAGATCGATCTGAATCTTGTAAACGGCATCAGCTCATCGTTTCGGCTGCAGCGCTATCTCGGATCATTCATTCAAACCGCCCACAGCCTAGGAAAAACCGTCGTCGCTGAAGGGGTCGAAAATCTTGCCGATCTGGCCGCCGTAGTACGCCTTGGGGTTGATGCCGTACAGGGCTTTCTGATTGCCCCCTCTCTCAGCCTTGATGAGCTAATGGGCTTCACAGCGACATCGAGCTGGCTGAAGCCCGACCACCTGCATGCCCAGCTGAGGGAGATCCGTCAGGCCGATCCGCTCACCGGACCGCTACCGCTCAGCGAAGCCGATCCGGCGAGTGCACCGATGCCCTTGGAGCGCTACATCTTGCATCATTGGTCGTCGCTGCGCAGTTTTGAAGAATTCGTACTCCTGTATGCCCAGGAGCTGCGCTCCTGGGGATTGGCCCTGATGCGATTGTCGCTGGCTTTCCTCCCAGACCAGGATGACCTCCACTGCAATCAATTCATCTGGACTCGTGATCGACCAGGTGATGTGCAGACCTTGGATATGGATGCCAGTTTTCTGCAGCGACCGGAGCATCTGTGCAGCCCCCTGCACCACATCGCCACGCGCTCACCGCTCTACCGACAGCGTCTGGCCAGCTGCCGGGAGCTGGATTTTCCCTTCTTGAAGGAGCTGCGAATGCTGGGCTGCCACGACTACCTCGGGTTGCGGCTCGACTCGCGCGGCGTTTCGGTGCCGGTGCTCACGATCGCCCTGGCGGAAGACAGCGCCTTCAGCGATGAGCAGATCCAGCGGATCCAGCGGATGAGCAATCTGTTCAGTCTGTTGTTTCACGCCTTTGAAAGCGATCGCGCCCGCCGCCTGGCCCTGCTGGATCCGCTCACCTCCCTGGCCAACCGCCGCAGTTTTGATCGCACCCTGCGACTCCAGGGCATCGCCGCGGAAACGGCGGGCACCCCTCTGGCCCTGGCCCTGATCGACATCGATCGCTTCAAGGCGGTGAACGATGGTTTGGGGCACGCCTACGGCGATGAATGCCTGCGGCGGGTGGCGAATCGGCTCACCGACACGCTGGGCGGCCGCAGCGATCTGGTGGCGCGGCTTGGCGGTGAGGAATTTGCCGTGATTCTGCCCGAGAGCGATACGCTGATTGCCCAGCGCAACGGTGAACGGCTGCGGCAGGCGGTGGAACAAGCCGGTTTGCTGCAACCGGCCGGGGAGCTGTGCGAGCCGCTCACGATCAGCATCGGCATCGCCGTGTGGCAACCAGGCCAGCCCTGCGATCCCGACCAGCTGCAGCAATTGGCCGACCAGTGCCTCTACGAAGCCAAACACGCAGGCCGCAACCGCGTGGTCTGCCGGCGGCTGCAAGGCACGCCGGCCGTTCGTGATGCGCGACCCTAGGACACCCCCCTCGTCTGCCGAGGCAGCCATCGATGGACGCCGTCCCCCTGCTTGCCGGCCTGCATGCTCACCTGCTCGACACCCTGGTGCCGTGGCTCCGCAGCCCGGCCGGGGCGGTGCTGTTCATACCGCTCTACGCCCTGTGGGTGACCGTGTTGCTCCCAGGGGTTTGGGCCTCGATGCTGGCGGGAGCCCTCTACGGCACCCTCTGGGGCAGCTTGGTGGTCTTCGTGGGAGCGAGCATGGGCGCCCTGGTGGTGTTTGTGCTGGGTCGCGGCCTGCTGCGCGGCTGGGCGCAGCAGCGCCTGGCTGGCAACCCGAAACTGCGGGCCGTGGAGCAGGCGGTGAGCCGCGAAGGCCTGCGGCTGGTATTGCTGACCCGTCTGTCGCCGGCCTTTCCTTTCAGCCTCTTGAATCTGGCCTACGGACTAAGCACCGTGAGCCTGCGCGACTACAGCCTTGGCCTGGTGGGCATCCTGCCTGGCACGGTGTTGTTTTGCGGGCTGGGAGCTCTGGCTGGCGATGTGGCCCGCTTTGGCGAGGTGCTCAGCGGCGCAGCCGATGCACCCACCTGGTTTTTGCGGGTGTTGGGGGTCGCGTCCACCCTGGCCGTGGTGGTGCTGGTCAACCGGGTGGCCCGCCGGGCTCTGGCGGAATCGGCAGCGGCAGATCCCTGAGGGCGGCGATCAGCACAAACCAGGCCAGTCGCCAACGAGCCAGCGACCCAGGCCGAGCGGCCAGCTCCTGGTAACGGGTTCGGCCGCAGGGCGTACGAATCCAGCGGCGCAGGGCCTGGGGCAGAGGGGGTGGCTGTGTCACAGGTGCCATCAGAGGCGCCGCAGCGAATCAGCCTTGTCTTTGAAGTCGCTGAGCAGGAGCTGTAGGTACGTCACCTTGCGCAACTTGATATTGGCTGTGAGCGACATGCCGACCTCCAGAGGTAGCGACTGACCCTTGGGCGTGCGGAAGCAGACATCGCCGATGACCTCATCAGGGCAGACCTGAACGGATTCAGCGGCCA
Source organism: Cyanobacteriota bacterium (assembly GCA_035285645.1). Classification (GTDB taxonomy): domain Bacteria; phylum Cyanobacteriota; class Cyanobacteriia; order PCC-6307; family Cyanobiaceae; genus Cyanobium. The sequence goes on from JAYKGR010000095.1 coordinate 46,296, forward strand.
GCTGCACATCGGCTGGAAAGCGGTAGAAGGTTTTCAGTTGGTCGGGGGGCAGGGCATCGGAGCCGATGCGACGCACCTTGCCCTGAAGCACCCCAAAATCGGTGGCGGGGAAGGAATCGATGCTGACATCAGCCATTTGCCCCACCGAAACGAAGCCGCGTTTATCGCTGGGGATTTCAACCCTGGCTTCAAGCTTATCGATGGGAACCACCTTCATCACCGGCTCACTGGTCTGGGCAACAAAACCTCGCGACTTAGGCTTGAGCTCAAACACAAAACCTCGCTCCGGAGCACGGATCACTTGATAGCGAAGATTCACGTTAAGCTCAATTAGTTTGCTGCGCAGATCGGCGAGTTCACTCTGCAATTCGCGAATGCCCTGCTGCAAGATGGCTTGTTGGCGCAGACGATCAACCTGGGCACGTTCAAGATTGCCTTGCACCTCTTGAACAGTATTCTTCTGCTGCAAGTACTGCAATTCAGCTGTAGCTCCCTCACGATTGAGCACCTCCAGACGGCGCAGCACCTCCTGCTGCAGCACCAACTGCTGGCTCAACACCTGCTGCTCGGTGTCATTGGTGGCGAGGTAGCGAGTGAGCTCTTCCTGCTTGAGCACCAATTGCTGTTCCTTGTAAGCAATCGCTTTGCTGATGGTTTGTTGCCGATCACGGGATGCCTCGGTATCAAGCCGCAGCAAAACCTGCCCTTTTTGCACCAGTTGTCCCTCTTTCACCAACACATCATCGACCACTCCGCCCACAGGCATCTGCACCTCCTTCACCACGCCAAGCGGCTCCAGTTTGCCCTGCACCGTCACAATTTCCTCGGTGCGGGCCAGGGCCAGCCAGCCCAGGCCAAAGCCGGTCACCGCCATCAGGGTCCAGGTGATGCTGCGGGCCCAGAAGCGCCCCTGCTGCAGCACTACATCACTGCTGTCGTTGTATAGAGAGCGCTCCAGTCGATTCTGAGCCCAACGCAGAGGTCCCATCTCAGCTGGCCTCCTGCTGGCGATAAAGCGCGTAGTAGCGACCTTTGAGAGCCATCAGCTCGTTGTGGGTGCCGGTTTCCACCACCGCTCCCTGATGCAGCATCACGATCATGTCGGCATTGCGAATGGTGGAGAGGCGGTGGGTGATGAAAAACACCGTGGCGTGGTTCATGGCCTCGCGCAGGTTGTCGCAGACGCGACGTTCGGTGTCGTAATCCAAGGCGCTGGTGGCCTCATCCATCACCAGCAACCGTGGGTTGGCCAGCAGGGTGCGAGCGATGGCGATTCGCTGGCGCTGCCCACCCGACAACGAGGCACCGCGCTCACCGAGCTCGGTACTGTAGCCAGATGACAACTCCATAATGAAATCATGGGCGTTGGCCACCCGAGCAGCCTGCACGATCGCCTCGCTGGGAGCATCGGGGTTGGTGAGGGCAATGTTGTCGGCAATGGTGCCACTGAACAGCAAGGGATCCTGCGGCACGATGCCGATTTGGCGCCGCAGGGAGTAAAGCTCTACCTTCTGGATGTTGTAACCATCCACAAGGATCCGACCGCTGGTTGGGGCGTAAAGCCGCGGCAGCAGCTTCATCAGTGTGCTCTTGCCGCTGCCACTCTGGCCTACCACCCCCACAAAAGTACCCGGTTCGACCGTGAGATTGACGCTGCTGAGCACCTCGGGGGCGGCAGGGCCAAAACGAAAACTGACGTTTTCAAAAACGACGCGACCCACAACCGGAGGAAGAGGAATGTTGGCTTTGTCAGCCTGGGTGGATTCTTCAGGAGTATCGACGACATCGGCCAAACGCTCAAACGACACGCGCAACTCCTGAATGCTCTGCCAAATGGAGGAAAGCCGCAGCAGGGGTTGCGTGACATAGCCGCTGATAATGCGGAAAGCAATCAGCTGGCCAAGAGTGAGCTCACCTTTCAGCACCAGCGAAGCACCCACCCAAAGCACAAGCAGCTGGGAGAGCTTTTGCAGCACTTGGCTGCTTTCATTGAGGGCTGTACCCGTGATGGTTTTCTCAAAGGTGCGCGAGATATAACGGGCGTAAAACTCCTGCCACTTCCAGCGGCTCACCATTTCAACATTCTGCGCCTTGACGGTTTGAATGCCAGTAAGCACTTCTACCAGGTGGCTTTGAGTGCGGGCATTTTCTTCAGCGGCCTGGCGATATTGCCGCCGGAACAGAGGCGCACCTAGCAAGGTGAGGCCGATCTGGATCGGCAGCACACCCAGTGCAATTAAAGTTAGCAACCAGCTGTAGATCGCCATCACGACGATATAAATCACGGAAAACATCGCATCAAGCACGGTGATCAGTGCTTGCCCCGTGAGGAAATTGCGGATCTTCTCCAGCTCAGCAACCCGCGTACCCAACTCGCCGACAGGGCGCTGATCAAAATAACCAAGCGGCACCCTCAGCAGGTGATCGATCACCTCGGCGCCCAGCCGTAGATCAATGCGATTGGTGGTATCGGTAAACAGAAAAGTACGCAGTGAGCCGATCACCCCTTCCATTAGAGTGACGACAACAAGGGCGATACCAAGAACCTGCAGCGTATCCAGACTCCGCTGGGTGATGACCTTGTCGATGATCACCTGAATCAGCAGGGGATTGGCAAGGCTGAACAGCTGCACCACAAACGAGGCCAGCAGCACCTGAAGCAGCATGCCGCGGTAGCGCTTGAGGGCTGGCCAGAACCAACCCACCCCGAAGCGGCTCTCCGGCGTGCTGACGCTGCGGTCGAGCAGCAGCACATCAAGGCCATCGGGAAAGCGCTCGGCCACCTCAGCCGGCCGCAGCACCAACCAGCCCTCACTGGGGGAGGCCAAGCGGATGCCGGCAGCATTGCTGGCGGTGATCAGGGCAAAGCTCTTACCCCAGGGCACCATGGCCGGAGTCATCAAGCGGGTGCAGGCGGCGGCAGGCACTCGGGCGCCGCTCACCAGCAGGCCGAGCATGGCGGCAATCTGGCCGCAGAGCTGCAGATCAGGATTATGACCCCGGCGCAGCTTGTCGCGCAGGATCTTGTCGATCGCATCGCGGCGGTAGGGCAGATCGAGCTGCTTCGAGAGCATCTGGAAGCAGGCGAGAGTTTCCTCGAGCACGCCCGTGGCCCGCACCAATTGCAGGCCACGGGCAGCATCGGCCTGGCCCAGATCGATGCTGGTGGGCAGGGGCTCGCTGCCGCTGGCGGGTGCCGAGGTGGTCACCGCCGCCGGCAGGACGCCCCAGGGATCGGCGAGGGCGCCATCGGCTGCGGCAGCCGGAGCGGCCTCAGACTGCACGCTGATCAGGCGCAGGGGGAGGGGCGGCTGGGGACGCGGCAACGGAGCGGCCCCATCGAGAGGCGTGCCGATCGGCCGCTCAGGCACATTGGCGCTGGCGATCAGCACATGCTCGCCAGGAAGCTGCGGGAGCTGGTGGCGGTGGCTGGGATCCACCAAGCGGCAACGCTGGCGCAGCTCCGCCAGGCGCGACCGCCAGGCTTCAGCCCTGAAGGCTCCCGCTTCCACGCGGGCACCCTCCAGGCGCTGCATCAAGGCATGGAGTTCAGCCGTCCACAGGTGCTCCCGGCAGTAGCGACTGAGCGGATGGTCGAGCTCCAACAACATCTCAAGAGCCACCGTGTCGGGCAGCACGGCTGCCAACACCGGCGTGGCTGCACTCACCTCTTCACAGCCCTCAGCCCGCAGCAACGAGACCATGCCGATCAGGGCCCCGGGCCCGAGGCGCTCGAGCGTGAATGGCTGACCATCGTGTTCGGCCAGGAGACGGGCCTGGCCCTCAAGCACCAGCAGCACCCGATGGCCGATCGCTTCCGCACCGCTGAGCCGCTGGCCCTCCTCAAAGCGCTCGAGCGTGCAGCGGCTGGCCAAACGCTGGCGCTGCAGAGGAGAGAAGCCGGAGAACGGCTCCTGAATCCAGATCAGATCGAGGGCGTTGGGGCTGGTGGAGGTCATACGGTGCGGAGCTGGGCGAGCCGTTGGGCAACTTCCTCGGCCACCCAGTCATCGAACAGCTCTCGGGCCATGCGCCGCTGCATGGTCTCATCGAAGGTGGCGGGACGGAGGTTTTCCAGCCGCACCACCAGCCACCACTGTTCGATCTGCAACGGTGGCCGCAGCTCTCCCGGCCGGGAGGTGCGCAGCAGCTCAGCCAGCTGGGGATGGGCCTGCAGCAGAGGAACGGGCCCCACCACCCCACGGGTGGCTTTTTCAGGCCCCTCGGCATAACGGGCCGCCAGCTGGGCGAAATCGGCTTCACCCTCAGCGATGCGCAGGTAGAGCTCACGGGCCAGGGCCGCATCCCCCACGCGCAGCAGGCTGTAGATCACCTCATCGAGGGCGTTTTTACGGGCGAGGAAGCGGTTTTCGGCACGATGGCCAAACTGCTGCTCACTGTGGATGGCCACTCGGGCCGGCAGTTCCGCCTGCCAGATCAGATCAGCCTCGCGCAGGCCCTGGCACCGCAGATAGTCCTCCAGCTGCTCCCGCGAGCTGATGCCGTGGTGCGTTGACCAGGCCTGCTGCGCCTGACGGCGCACCTCATCGGTCAGCACAACCGCCTGCACCGCCTGGGCCACCACTTCGCGCTCCACCAGTGGCGCCAGCAAACCGTGGCGGGCCAGCAGGGCGGCCA
>JAYKGR010000096.1:0-4454 GCA_035285645.1 Cyanobacteriota bacterium
GGGCCTGGCACGGGTGCTCCAGATCGGTGAGGGCATTGATCACCGGAATCGACGCCCAGTGGGCGTACTCCTCCAGCTCGCGCTGCTCGAAGGTGCGGATCGCCAGGGCATCGCAGTAGCGGCTCAGCACCCGGGCCGTATCGGCCACCGGTTCGCCGCGGCCCACCTGGCTCACCTGGGGATTGAGATCGATCGTTTGCCCGCCCAGCCGCGCCATCGCCACCGTGAAACTCACCCGGGTGCGGGTGGAGGCCTTGGAGAAGATCAGGCCCAGCATCCGCCCCCCCAGATCCACCTGCACCCGGCCGGCTTTGAGATCGGCGGCCAGCTGCAGCAGCGCTTCGGTTTGGGCGGTGGTGAGATCGGCGCTGGAGAGAAGATCGGCACCCCGCAGGGGCGTCAGCGCCGGAAGGATGGGGGCCATGGAGCCCTTCTCAAAGATCCCTTATCGGGGATCGGACGCCCCCGCGTCAAGGGGTCCGGGGCGGCCCAGCAGAAAGCCCTGCCCGTAGCCGCACCCCTGCTGGCGCAACCAGGTGTGCTGGTGCTCGGTTTCAATCCCCTCGGCGATCACCTGCAGGCCCAGTTCGCCGCAGAGGCCGATCACCGCTTCGATCACCGCCGTGCGCGGGCGGCTGCGGCCCAGCTCGGCCGTGAAGCTGCGGTCGATCTTCACCGCATCGATCGGCAGGTCGCTCAGCAGCGACAGACTCGACAAGCCGGTGCCGAAATCATCGAGGTGGAGCTCCACCCCCTCGCCGCGCAGCTGCTCCATGTTGGCCAGGGTGTGCTCCGACGGGCTCAACAGGCTGGTTTCGGTGATCTCCAGCCGCAGCCGCGATGGGGCGATGCCGCTGGCCGCGCACTGGCGCAGCACCTCCAGGCCAAACTCCGGCACCGCCAGCTGCTGGGGGCTGGTGTTCACCGCCAGGGTGGCGCTGGTGGCGCCCCGGGCATCGCACTGCGCCAGATGCTGCAGAGCCAGGCGCAGCACATGGCTGCCCAGCACCTGGATCAGGCCGCTGCGTTCCGCCAGCGGGATGAAGCGATCGGGGGCGATCAGGCCGCCATCGGCAGCCGGCAGCCGCACCAGCGCCTCATGGCCCACCCGCCGGCCGCTGGGCAGGTGCACGATCGGCTGAAACACCACCACCAGCCCGTCGCCCGCCAGGGCGCGGCGCAGCTGGCGCAGCAGGTTGCGCGCCTGCTGCTGGCGGGTATCGATGCCGCCCTCATAAAGATGGGCCACCTGGCCCGGCTGGGCCTTGGCCTCATACATCGCCAGATCGGCGCGACGCAGCAGCTCACCGGCCGCCACCGCCGGATCATTCGACACGGCGATGCCCATGCTCAACCGCGGCTGCAGCAGCTCGCGGCCCAGCCGCCAGGGCCGGCCCACCGAATGCTGCAGCCGCGCCGCGATCTCCAGCGCCTCATCGGCCCGCCCCAGCTGGCGGCACACCACCACAAACTCATCGCCCCCCAGCCGGCCGATCACATCCTGAGGGCGCAGCACCTCCGCCATGCGCCGCCCGATCGCCTGCAGCAGCTCATCGCCCGCCTGGTGGCCGTGGCCGTCGTTCACCTCCTTGAAGCGATCGAGATCGCAGAAGATCACCGCCAGCGGCGCTCCGCCGGGCTCGAGGGCGGCGATGGCCCGGTGCAGGGCCTCCAGCAGGCCGCGGCGATTGGGCAGGCCCGTGACCGGGCACTCCAGCAGCTGGCGGGCCAGCTCCTGCTGGCTGGCCTGCAGGCGGGCATTGAGACCCTCCACCTCCCGCAGGGCGATCAGCGCACTCACGTCCCGCAGGCAGAAGATCACCGCACCCGGGTTCTGCCCCGCCACCGGGGTCCACTGCAGCTCCATCACCTGCAGCGGCTGGCTGGCGATCACGCGGATGCAGGAGCCGCTCTGGCGCGGGGCGGTGTGGGGGGCGAGCTGGGGCAGCAGCGGCCCACCGCTGCAATCCAGCGGCAACAGGTGGCCGATCCACTGCCCCAGCAGCCCCAGCCGCGTGCAGCCGCTCAACCCATGAAACGGGGCGTTGCACCAGATCACCTGGCCGCGGCCATCGGTGATCGCCAGCGCATCCTGAATGCTCGAAAGGGCGGCCTCCAGCTGCGCCAGCGTGTGGCGCAGCTCGGTGACCAGCCCGTCGTCGGGAGTGGGCTCAGCCGTGGCCATCGGCGGCAGCGCCCACCGGCGGTTCCAGCGGGGTGAGGGTGGCGCCGAAGCGCCAGCCGCCAGGGCCCCGCTCCGCCACGATGAAATGCTCCGACACGATGGCGCGGCCATCGCGGCAGAGCGTGGCCAGCAGCAGCGGATGGCCCAGCACCTGGGAGGTTTCGGTGGAGCGAAACCGGGAAAACCCCAGCTGGTGCGTCATGCGGTAGGCCTCCGGCAGAATCAGGCTCAGCGACTGGCCCACCAGCTCCGCTTCGCTCCAGCCGTAGATACGGCGAAAGGCCGCATTGATCGCCACCACCCGACCCTCGGCATCGGCCAGCACAAACGGAGCCGGCCCCTGCTGCAGGGCTTCGAACGAGGCGGTGGCGGGGGGAGCGGCCATCCCCAGGTTCATGCCACCGCCTGCTGGGGCAGGGTGCTCTGGGCCAGCAGGTGCTTGAGGTCGTCGCCCTCGATCACCTCCTTCTCCAGGATCTGCTGGGAGATGGCCTCCAGCAGCTCGCGGTTGTGCTGCAGGATCGACAGGGCCCGGTCGTGGGCCCGGTCCACCAGACCACGCACCTCCCGATCGATCGCCTGAGCGGTGGCGTCGCTCACCACCCGGCGGGGGTTGTTGGTGCCGCCGAGAAAGCGGCCGCCGCCCTGCTTGTCGTAGGCCAGGGGGCCAAGGGTTTCGCTCATGCCGTAGGTGCCCACCATCTGCTCGGCGATGTCGGTGGCGCGCTGCAGATCATTAGCGGCACCGGTGGTGACCTCACCAAACACGAGCTCCTCGGCGCTGCGGCCCCCCAGCAGGGTGGCGATCTGGCCTTCGAGATCCTCCTTGGAATTGAGGAAGCGCTCTTCGGTGGGCAGCTGCAGCGTGTAGCCCAGGGCACTCATGCCGCGGGGCACGATCGAGATCTTGGCCACCTTGCTGCCACCGGGCATCAGGTGCCCCACGATAGCGTGGCCGACTTCGTGATAGGCCACCACCTTCTTCTCATCGGGCTGGAGCACCCGGCTCTTCTTCTCCAAGCCGGCCACCACCCGCTCGATCGCCTCACCCAGGTCGCCCTGTTCCACCGCCGTGCGCTTGGCGCGGGCGGCCAGCAGGGCGGCCTCATTCACCAGGTTGGCCAGGTCGGCGCCGGCGAAGCCGGCCGTGGCCTGGGCGATGCGGTCGAGATCCACCCCCTCGGCCAGCTTCACCTTGCCGGCATAGATGCCGAGAATCGTGCGGCGGCCGGAGAGATCGGGCCGATCCACCAGCACCTGCCGATCGAAGCGGCCGGGGCGCAGCAGGGCCGGATCGAGCACCTCCGGCTGGTTGGTGGCGGCCAGCACGATCACCGGCTTGTCTTGGGCCGCAAACCCATCCATTTCGGTGAGCAATTGGTTGAGCGTTTGCTCGCGTTCATCATTGCCGCCCACCACACCCATCGAGCCGCCGCGGCCCTTGCCGATGGCATCGAGTTCATCGATGAAAATGATGCAGGGCGCCTTCTTTTTAGCTTCTTCAAACAGATCGCGTACCCGGGCGGCGCCGGCACCCACAAACAGCTCCACAAATTCCGAACCGCTGATGATGAAAAACGGCACGCCGGCCTCACCGGCCACCGCCTTCGACAGCAGCGTTTTGCCGGTACCGGGGGGGCCCACCAGCAGCACGCCCTTGGGGATGCGGGCGCCGATGGCGGCATAGCGATCGGGGGTTTTCAGAAAATCAACAATTTCGGTGAGCTCCTGCTTGGCCTCATCCACCCCCGCCACATCGGCGAACGTAACCCGCGAAGCCTCATCCGGCACATACACCCGCGCCTTGCTCTTGGTGAAGCTCAGCGCCCCCTGGGCGCCACCCATGCCGCTGCGGCGGGCGAAAAACTGCAGCACCAGGATGAAGATCAGCGGCGGCACCACCCAGCTGAGAATCGTGGAGACGATGCTCGGTTTGCGCGGCGGCGCCGCCGCAAATTCCACGCCGTGCTTCTCCAGCCGCTGCGGCAGCTCCATATCAAAGATCGGCGTGGTGGCCAACACCGTGGGGGCCCCTTCCGCCGGTGCTTCCTTGAGTTCGTAGCGGATCTGATCCGAGGTGATGAACGCCCGCTTCACATCGTCGGCATCCACCTGGCCGATGAACAGCGAATAGGGCACCCGCGGCACCTGGCCGCCCGGGGTGGGCACCACATTGCTGATCAGCAGCAACACCCCGAAGCCGATCAGAATCAGGTTGATCAGCCCGAAGCGACGGCTGGGGCGGTTGTCGTCCTGTCGGATCGCCATG
>JAYKGR010000097.1:0-4493 GCA_035285645.1 Cyanobacteriota bacterium
CACCTCAGCGAGCAGCTCGCCGTATTCGGAGGCTTCCTCGAAATCGCAGCTGCCGCGGAGGATCAGCTTCTGCTCCAGCCGCCGTTTCACATGGCCATGCGGGGCCTCGACGATGCCGTTCTCATGAGCCACGCCACGGTTGTTCCGGCTGGCGGACAGGCCGTAGTGGGCACAAAGCGCCTGGTAACGGGGGGTGATGTCGAGGGCGTAGCTGCCGTCACGGTTGCGGCTGGCGGCCGAAAGCCGATCGGTGCGCAGCTCCTTGGGCACCCCGCCGCAAGCGGCCAGGGCGTTCTGCAGCCCCTCCGAGAGGGCGACGAAACTCTCGCCGCCGTGGACGATCTGCCCATAGGCCCAGCCACTCCAGGCCAGGCGGTAATGGAACAGCAGATGGGGGAAGGGCTCACCACGCAGGGTGATCGCCACCCGTTTCACCCTGGTGAAATCGCAGAAGCCGATCTCGCCGGGCTGATACGCCAGCGGGAACATCACCTCCGGCGCCGCGCCATGCAGCGCCTTCCAATGCTGCACCCGCCGCTGCAGGGTGCGTTTGAGCGAACTCCAGTCCTGATCTGGCTTTTGCTCCTGCAGGTGCTCCAGCAGCGTGGTGGGCGTCAGGGCCGGATAGCGCTCCAACAGTGGCAACAGCAGCGGTTCCCAGACCTCGGCCAATGGGTCGGGACGCCGCCGGCCACGGGGCTTGGCGGCTTTGGGTTGGAGGCGGCCTGAATCAATCCGGTGGGCACTGCTCACCGAGATGCCCGCCGCTGCGGCAGCCACCTCCTGGCGGCTGCCGGCACGTCGTTTGGTCATGTACAGCGCAATCTGTTGAGCGGTGAGGGGAGCAGGCATGACCCGGTGCCCTGCGCATGGCAACCGGATTCAGCAGATCCCCTCGTGAGCGGTCAACCAGATCGGCGCGACCCCTCAACCTGATTGTCGTGGAACACCCTGGCCAGGTATTGGTCGTCGCCATTCGGCCCAGTGAGGAGACCGGGCTTGAGGAAGGCCAGGAGCATGGCGCAGCTGGAGGAGAAGCACATGCGACGTGCCTGATCCGTCGCGGAATCCAGCTGGGCGAACCAGGACACTGAGAGCGGATTGCCGCGGCTGGTGGCGATGGCCGCGGGTGGTGTCGGTGATGGCGGCAGCGCAGCTGAGGATTCCTCCTGGCGTGCGGTCCAGAGGCGCCGCAGGGTGCCGCCCTCCTCCAGGGCCTGGGGGTCATGGGCCACCAGCTGCTCCAGCACCGCCAGCAACCAGGCCCGGTGGTGCGGCAACTCGGGATCGAAGTGCTCGACATAGTCGCCAGCAGAGACGGAGCGGCTCATCGGAACACTCCCCGGCGGCCGGGGGCCAGCGCCGGCTGGTTGGTCGCCGCGGCGGTCTGCATGCCGGAGGGGAAGAACAGGGCGCTCACCGTCATCCAGCGCTCCAGGCAGGCATTCACCTGGCGGGGGGCCTGGATCCAGTTGGGCAGCTCACAGGCACCGATGAAGGCCGTGGAAAAAACGATCTGACCAGTAAGCAGGCCATGGGAGGCGGCCGCGCCGAGCAGCCGCAGCAGGGGGTTCATGGAGCCAGGGGGTGGCGGTTCCTCTGGCTCTTGCCACGGGTTGGCAGAAGCCTCGTGGGGGGCTCAACGTGACCCCACCAGCTGCTTGCGCATTGCGGATGAGTTTTTCTGAGACGGCTTCAACGGAGAGGAACTGCCCATGTGGCCCGCCAAGGCACTATTTCTAATGCCTAAAGACGACCGTATTCTCTCATAAAGCAGAGCGTCTTCTTGCACGGCTCATCACGCACTGTTTTGTTGGAATAGTCTTGGAAGTAAGGCGACCAAAGCGTCTCATAGGCACCGCGATAGTCCCCTGTGGGCAACTGCGCGGCAGCCTTTACAAAGACCGAGAGGCTGAAGACACCAAAGCGGCCCGCAGTCTGGCACCAGCCTCCAACGATGTCCCTATATATGAGTGACAGGCCCGATTTGGAGTAGATTTTTTTGGCCTCAGTATCATTTCTTATGTAATCGCCAACATAGACAAGAAAGCCACCAGGCTGAATCGCCGATGCAACTTTGGCATAATGACCCTCTGAAGCTTTCATCTCAGGGCCCCTAGAGTTCAAGACTAGCCTGTACCGAGCCTCTCTTGGCAGCTTTTCAAGCTCCTGCTTCTTAAAGCTAGGCGGATTCTCAGAGGCCAGATCCATTGTGCAGCGCTGGGCATATGCAATGCAGCTCGCCGAGCGATCAATCCCTAGCCAGCTACCGATTCCAAGTCTGCTTAAGACCAAAGGGGCAAAGCCAGTGCAGGTTCCAATGTCAAGACAAGGATCCTCCGCCGAAATCACACCATCGAATAATGCTGACACCAAGTAGATGGTATCAAATATCTCCGGGTATCTGATGCCAAGAATCTTGCCGGCGATTGGATACACCGCAACTGCGTTATAGAATGAATTACCTTCCTTGCCTTGATCGAAGCAGCGGAATAGCGTCGCCCTCTCCGCTTCTGGAAAAAATTGCAACCTTTCAGCCAAGGAGGCTGTATTATTTTCAAATCCTAACAGATACAAGGAGTCCTTGATTAGCTCGGTCTGTTCAGGGCTGCGAGTCAACACCTGAACCCTGTCAGCCTCTCGACTCGCGATGTGCTCCCAAGCGCTAGCAGTCATGTGCTTCTACTCTTCCAGTCCCTTAAATACTGCATCCTCAGGATCCTTATAGTACTCAATCGAGATCTTGGTCCAGAGGTCGTCGGGGAGATCGTTGAGCCCGCGACGAGCAGAAACGGGCATCAGCAAGACCTTGGCCTGTTTCTCGACGGCCAGTTCGGCAATGGCGATGGCATTGGGGATCATCTCCACCGAGCCGCCCAGGTTGAGGGAGCCAACAACGATGGTGCTGCCGCGGGTATTGCGGTCAAGCAGTCCACCCACAAGAGCAATCATTACCGGTAGGCCGAGGCCCGCTCCGCTGCGGTCGTTATCCATGGCACGCATCTGGATGGAGAACTCATGCCCGCGCGGGTCGCGGTCGCCCACCAAGCTCTTGGCGCGTGCATAAAGGTTCTGCTCACCCACCTTGGAGCTCTCGCGGAAGGCTGGAGGGACCGGTTGATTGAGGATCTTCACTCCACTGCCAGGTCCAACAGCAACTTCGATTCTGTAGAGACTTGGGCCAGTTTCACCACTTCCGGGGCTCATCGCCCAGATTTGCCCAGGCGGCAGTGGATCACCATCAATGGCATCATCACTGTGAAGTTCGGGTGTTGCCACGAACTTCTCAACACCATCGAGGCCAAGGGTGTAGCTGAAGTGGGTGTTGCGGAACTCGCTCTTGAAACAACGCTTCTGTTGCTCCTTGACACGACGGCGTGATTCAAGCGCCAAGCGTACGATCCACTCCAGATCATCGTCGGGGATCTCCATCTCAGGATCGGGAAAAAGCAGCTTGATCAAAGCGCTTACGGTTTTGTTGACTCCTTCGATGTCACGACCGCTTAGGGCACCGCCTAGATGCACGCGGTTCTGCAAAGCGGACAGACGGCTGCCATCGCGCAAACGGCTCCAGCATTCGCTGAGGAAGTCACTCACGAGGCCGAAGTGGGTGGTGAAGTGTTCAGGTAACAGCTTTGGAAAATCCCAGCCTGGTGCGTAGGCGTGGATACGGTCATGGAAAGCCGTATCGTTTCGCATCTCAGGGGGAAGGGGGCTGAGCAGGTGACCGATGCGCTGCTGCTGCTCAACATCGACATCGAAGTTGCCAACCATTACGATCCCACCCTCTGCCCGGATGCTCTCTTTCCCGCGGCTGAACTCACCAGAGGCCATGTAGCCCTTGAGAATATTGACACCATCCTTCTGATCGAAAGAGACGCCGGCCACCTCGTCGAAGCAGACCACGTCGTATTGGCAAACCAAGCCACGCTGCCCGCTGCTGTTGTTGACAAACATCTTGGCAACGGTGGCCTTGCCACCCGAGACCAAATGGGAATAAGGAGAAATCTGTTGGAACAGGTGACTCTTGCCTGTACCGCGAGGCCCTAGTTCCACCAGATTAAAGTTGCGTTCGACGAAAGCAGCCATCCGCAGCAAGGCGACCATCTTGGCCCGCTCATCGAGTGCGGTCGGCTCCAAACCGATGGCACGAATCAGAAAGTCTCGCCATTCGTCGGTGCTAAAGGCCGCGCGCCCCTTTGCAAGGATGCCCAGCACATTCGGGTTGGACATCTGGATCGGCCGGAGCCCTGCGATTAGAAAAGGCCGCCCATTGCGCTCCTGGGCGATCACGGGGTCGTACTCAAGTGTCAACTCGGCATAAAAGCCATCGGTGAGCATGCGCTCGTTGGCACGCACCAGTTCGTCATCGATCTGGGCATCCTTGATGGTGAGGCTGGGAATTTCTGCGGAATAGGAGTCGCTGCGGGTATCGAGTTTGGCGCGCACGATGTCGATGATCTTGACGCTGCCCTGATCACGGGCACGAGCCT
>JAYKGR010000098.1:0-11953 GCA_035285645.1 Cyanobacteriota bacterium
GCCTGGGGCATCACCGTGGGAGCTGCAGGGCATCCAGATCTGGCCCATGCGGTGGGCACCCTTGCAGCCAAAACGGGGCGCAGCAGCTTCCGCCTCGGCCTGGGTGCGAAAACCGGCTGGCACCCCCGCTGGCGCCGCGTTGCTGTGCAGCGAGCAACCGAGCAACAGGGCCGACAGCGCAAACAGAGGGAACATGGCGAAAGGGAGCCGCACCAACATTGTGGCGGATCTTCTCCAGTCATCGCACCGCACAGGAGAGATTGAGGCCGATCGCGGCAGTTAACGACTCCCTAATCTGCTGTTCCCAGGGTGGGGGGTGTACGTTCTCCCCCCGATGACCCCCGCCGAAGCCTTTGCCTTGATCCCCCTGGCCGCCGTGCGCGCCGACCATGTGCTCAATCCTGAGGAGGCCCACCTGCTGCAGACCCAGTTGCGCCAGCGCTCTCCCTACCGCGACATGGACCCAGCCGCCTTTGGCCTGATGATCTCCAACCTGCTTCTCGGCCTGCGCGATCGCCAAGAGGCCATGCTGCGGGAAGCGGCGGTGCTGCTCAGCCCCGAACAACAGCAAACCGCCTTCGCCCTAGCGGCTCGCCTGGTGCATGGCGACCGGATCGTGACCGCGGAGGAAGCCGCCGTGCTGTCCCAGCTGGCCGAAACCCTCAGCGTGGCTCCCGCAACGCTGCGGCAGATCGAAGCGTCGTTTGCCCTGGTGAGCCGCGACTGCCTGGCCTGAGAGTCGGGGGAATCAGAGCAGGCCAGCCGCCGCCCGGCACTGGCGGGCGATCACCCCTTCCTCATCGGCCGGCACCACCAGCAACTCAAACGGCCTCAGCCAGCTCAAGGAGCGCTCCAGCTCGTGGCGCAGCAGCTGATCGTGCTCCCCGATGCCACCGGTGAGAGCGATGCCATCCACCCCGCCGAGGCTGGCGGCCATGGCGCCGATGGCCTGCACCAATCCATGGCGAAACACATCGATCGCCAGGCGGGCCGCCGGCTCATCCCGTTCAGCGGCCTGGCGCAGCTCCTTCATGCTGGCGCTGCGCCCATCGGAGAGCCCCAGGAGGCCCCCCTCCTGGTTGAGCCCCCGCTCCAGCTCCTCCAGGCCAACGCCCTGACGCAGCAGGTGCAGCAGCAGGCCGGGATCCACCGATCCGCTGCGGGTGGCCATCACCAGGCCCTCCAGGGGGGTGAAGCCCATGGTGGTGGCGATGCTGCGGCCAGCGGCGATGGCGCACAGGGAGCAGCCAGCGCCCAGATGGCAGCTGATGAGCCGGGGCAGGGCCACCGTTTCACTCACATGCTGGTGATTGAGGCCATGGAAGCCGAAGCGGCGCAACCCCTGCTGCCGCCAGGCGGCCGGCAGCGCATAGGTGTGGGCCTCCGGCGGCAGCGTGGCGTGGAAGGCGGTGTCAAAGCAAGCCCACTGACTGAGGTGGGGCCGCCGCCGGGCCAGCCCGGCGATCACCGCCAGGGCCGGCGGCAGGTGCAACGGCGCCAGCGGCACCAGGGCCTCCAGCTGGGCGAGCACCGGGCCGCTGAGGGCGGTGGGTGCCGTGAAGGCCGTACCGCCATGCACCAGCCGGTGCCCCACCAGGGCCAGATCCGCGAGCCAGGGCTCCACAGCGGGCCACAGCCAACCGGTGAGCGCCGACTCCACGGCCACCGCCACCGTGGCGGCATCGCCGCTCGCCTGCCAGTGGGTCTGACCCTGCCAAAAAATGGCGCCGTTGGCGGCCAGCAGCCGAGCCTTGAGACTCGAGCTGCCGGCATTCAGCACAAGCACCGGGGCCATGGTCAGCCCTTGATCGCGGTCGGCAGCTGCCAGCGCCAGTCGGTCACCTCCGGAGCATCCATGCCGTGCTCATGGGCATAGGCCCGGTGGCTGAGAATCGCCTCCTTCATCCGCTCTTTGATATGCGCCGCCCTCGACCCCAGGGAGGGCACCCGATCGATCACATCGATCACGAGGTTGAAACGGTCGATCTGGTTGTTCATGGCCAACTCAAGGGGCGTATTGATGTTGCCCTTTTCCTTGTAACCACGCACATGGAAGTTATGGTGATTGGCGCGGCGGTAGGTCAGCCGATGAATCAGCCAAGGATAACCATGAAAATTAAAGATCACAGGTCTATCCGTTGTAAAAAGGCTATTGAAGTCGCTATCGGTCAAACCGTGGGGGTGCTCCTTCGGATCGGTGAGAGCAAACAACTTCACCACATTCAGCACGCGCACCCGAAGCGGCGGAATCTCGCGCCGCAAAATCTCCACAGCCGCCAAGGTTTCCTTTGTAGGAATATCGCCAGCGCAGGCCATCACGACATTGGGGTCATCCGCTTCGGTACCTCGGTCGTCGTTGCTGGCCCAGCTCCACAAACCGATCCCCTTGGCCACGTGGCGGCGGGCCTGCTCCAGGGTGAGGTATTGAAGGTGTTTCTGTTTGTCTGACACGATGATGTTGCAGACATTCGGCTCCACCAGCGCCTCTTCAGCCACGGCCAGCAGACAGTTGGCATCGGCTGGCAGATAGACCCGCACCACATCGCCGCTCTTGTTGCCGGCCAGATCAATAAAGCCCGGATCCTGATGGGTGAATCCATTGTGATCCTGGCGCCAAACGGTGGAGCTGATCAAACACGTCCAGGGGCCGATCGGCGCACGCCAGGGGGCATGATGCAGACACGATTCCAGCCACTTGGCATGTTGGTTGAACATGGAAGCCACCACATGAGCAAAGGCCTCGTAGGTATGAAAAAATCCGTAACGGCCGGTGAGGAGATAGCCCTCCATCATCCCCACCAAGGTGTGTTCCGAGAGCATCTCCACCACGCGACCTTCGCGAGAGAGCTCACTGCCGTTGAGATCCTCCGGCAGAAATTCCTCCATCCACACCTTCTTACTCACCTCATAGATCGCCTGCAGCCGATTGGAGGCGGTTTCGTCGGGGCCAAACACCCGCAGCGTATGGGGATTGCGGCTGATCGCATCCCGCAGCAGCATGCCCAGAGGCAGCGTGTTCTCCGCTTCGATCTGGCCCGGCTGCTGCACCGCCACGGCATAGGCCGCAATCGGCGGCAGGTTGAGGGCCCGGCGCAGCCGCCCCCCATTGGTGTGGGGATTCGAGCCCATGCGCCGGTCTCCTAAGGGAGACAGCTGCTGCAGCTCAGGGATCAATGTGCCGTTGGCGTCAAACAACTCCCAGGGCCGATAACTCTTCAGCCAGTCCTCCAGCAGACGGCGCTGACCGGGGTCGTGACGTGGGTTGGGCAGAGGCACCTGGTGGGAGCGCCAGAAGCCCTCGAGTTTTTGGTCGCCTAGAGCAGCCGGGCCGGTCCAACCCTTGGGTGATCGCAGCACGATCATCGGCCAACGGGGTCGCTCGGCCTCACCGCTGCTACGGGCCAGCTGGCGGATCGCCTGGATACGACCCACAGCGGTGTCCATCGCCTCGGCCATCGCCCGATGCATCGGCAAGGGATCGCTGCCTTCCACAAACAGGGGATCCCAGCCATTGCCCCGCATCAATTCAGCCAGCTCGTCGCGCGGGATGCGGGCCAGCAGCGTGGGATTGGCAATTTTGTAGCCGTTGAGATGCAGCACCGGCAGCACGGCACCATCGTGAATCGGGTTCAGAAACTTGTTGATGTGCCAGGAGGTGGCCAAGGGTCCCGTTTCCGCCTCACCGTCGCCGACGCAGGCGATGGCGATCAGCTCGGGGTTGTCAAACACCGCCCCGCAGGCATGGGAGAGCACGTAGCCCAGTTCACCTCCCTCATGAATCGAACCGGGCGTTTCGGGGGTGCAGTGGCTGCCGATATGGCCCGGGAAGGAAAACTGTTTGAAGAAGCGCTGCATCCCCTCGGCATCCTGGCTCTTGTCGGGGTAGATCTCGCTGTAGCTCCCGTCGAGGTAGGTGGGTCCCAACACCCCGGGAGCGCCATGGCCCGGCCCCGACAGATAGATCATGTCGAGGTGGCGCTGCCGGATCAACCGATTGGCATGGGCCCAGATGAAAGCCTGGCCAGGGCTGGAGCCCCAGTGGCCGAGCAAGCGGTTCTTGATGTGCTCGGGCTGCAGCGGTTGGGCCAGCAGCGGATTCTCCTGCAGATAGATCATGCCCACCGCCAAATAGTTGGCGGCACGCCACCAGGCATCGAGGCGCAGCAGTTCGGTCTCGTCGACCGGCTGGTGGTAGGTGTCGTGGGGGTTGGGAAGGGAAAGGGTCATGGCGGCAGAAGCGTTGGGAAGGAATCAGAGGGCGCGGGGCTGGGCCATGGCGATCGGCAGGGGGGCCACTCCCCAAATCGTATGGGCGTAATCGCGGATTGAACGGTCGGAGGAGAAGAAACCGCTACGGGCCGTGTTGAGCACCGAACTGGTCTGCCAGGCGGTGGGATCGGCCCAGCGGCGGGCCACATCGTCTTGGGCACGCATGTAGTCAGCCAGATCGGCCAGCACGAAGAACGGATCACGGCTGAGAAGGTTGTCCACCAGCGGCCGGAACATCTCCCGATCGCCGTCGCTGAAATGGCCGGTTTCGATCAGGGCCAGGGCCTCCCGCAGCCAGGGGATGGTATCCACCAACTCCCAGGGCTGGTATCCGGGCCGCAGCTCGTTAATTTCCTCGGTGGTGTGACCAAAGAGCGCAAAGTGCTCGGCATTAACCTGCTCAAGGATTTCCACATTGGCACCATCTAGAGTACCGATAGTGAGCGCACCATTCATGGTGAACTTCATGTTGCCGGTGCCAGATGCTTCGAGGCCAGCCGTGGAGATCTGCTCGGAGAGATCAGCTGCCGGATAGACTTTTTCGCCCAACTTCACGTTGTAGTCAGCTAGGAAAACCACCTGCAGCCATCCACGGCAGGCCGGGTCGTTGTTGACCACATGAGCGATGCCGTTGATGAACCGGATGATGAGCTTGGCCATGGCATAGCCCGGTGCCGCCTTGCCGCCGAAAATCACCGTGCGGGGTGCCAGAGCGGCGGTGTCACCGGCGCGGATCCGCAGCAGCTGACCTACCACCTGCAGGGCATTGAGGTGCTGGCGCTTGTATTCATGGATGCGTTTCACCTGCACATCAAACAGGCTGCAGGGGTCCACCTGCAGGCCGGAGCGCTCGGTGATCAGCCGCGCCAGCCGTTGCTTGGCGCTGTGCTTGGCGGCGGCCCAGCGCTCGCGAAAACCGCCGTCGTAGGCCAGCGATTCCAGCTGGCGCAAGCCCTCGGCATGGCCGGGCCAGTCGGCGCCGATGGTGTCGCTGAGCAAGGCGTCGAGGGCTGGATGGGCCAGGGCCATCCAGCGCCGGGGCGTCACCCCGTTGGTGACGTTGGTGAAACGATCGGGATGCAGAGCGGCGAAGTCGGGCAGCAGCGAGGTGCGCACCAGGTCGCTGTGGAGGGCCGCCACACCATTGATATGGTGAGCAGCCACGCAGGCCAGATGGGCCATCCGCACGGTGCGGTTGCCATCTTCGCCGATGATCGAAACCCGCCGCAGCAGATCGAGATCGCCGGGGTGGCTCAGGCACACCTGCTGCAGGAAACGACTGTTGATTTCGTAGATCAGCTCCAAATGGCGGGGCAGCAGATCGGCAAAAAGCCCCAGATCCCAGCACTCCAGAGCTTCCGGCAGCAGCGTGTGGTTGGTGTAGGCGATGGCGCGATGGGTGATCGCCCAGGCCCGCTCCCAGTCGAGATGGTGCTCATCCAGCAACAGCCGCATCAGTTCAGCCACCGCGATCGCCGGATGGGTGTCGTTCAACTGCACCGCCCAGTGGTCAGCCAGGCTTGTCACAGGCAGATTGCGGTCTTGGAGGCTGCGCAGCATGTCCTGCAGCGAACAGCTCACAAAGAACGCCTGCTGCTTGAGCCGCAGGCGCCGGCCGGCGTCGGTGCCATCATTGGGATAAAGCACCTTGGAGATGGTTTCGCTGCCTACTTTCTCCTCTACTGCCCGGGTGTGATCACCGGCGTTGAAGGCATGAAAATCAAAGGCTTCACTGGCCTCCGATCGCCAGAGGCGCAGCCGGTTGCAGGTATTCACCCGATAGCCGAGCACAGGCACATCATGGGGAATACCCACCACCACTTCTGAAGGGATCCACTGCACCCGCAGCTGGCCATCGGCCAGGCGCTGCATGCGGGTATGACCGCCAAAGCCCACCCGGCAGGCTTGATCGGATTGCACGATTTCCCAGGGCCAACCACCCTTCAGCCACTTATCGGTGATCTCCACCTGCCAGCCGTGCTGGATCACCTGGTCGAAAATGCCAAACTCATAACGGATGCCATACCCGGTAGCCGGCATCTGCAAACTGGCCAACGATTCCAGGAAACAGGCCGCCAGTCGTCCCAGGCCACCATTACCAAGGCCCGGCTCCTCCTCCAGATCGAGCACCTGGTCGGGATCCTGCACGCCAAAGCGGCGCAGCGCTGCCGCGGCCTCGGCTCGGATCCCCATCATCAGCAGGTTGTTGCCCAGCTGGGGGCCGATCAGGAATTCAGCCGAGAGGTAGGCCACCGCCTTACAGGGGGTATCCCGCAGCGCATCCTTGGTGGCCAGATGGCGGGTCATCAGCCGATCGCGCACCGCGTGGCTGAGGGCCATGTAAAGGTCATGATTGCTGGCCCCCTCGGCCCGACGACCGAGCGTGTAGAAGAGGTGCTCGGTCATGCCGTCGAACAGATCGTCGGCGGTGAGGCCATTGCGCTGAGGATCGCCGTAGCCGGCGGGCCTGGGCAGGGCCGCCCCGGGGGCGGCGAGGGTTCCGGTCATCACCGTTCCTTGGTGGTACCTCCAAGCTGGGCGGCCTCCATTAAGGAGGCCCTAAGAGCCGGCAATCGGCGACAACCTGTCAGAGTTCTTTACGGCACAGCCTGGGAATTGACGCAAACATCCGCGGGAGTCACCAGTGGGGCGCCCAGCTGACGCCGGATGCGCCAACTGCAATGCTGCAAAATTTCGCGAGCGATATTCATGCCAGTAGCCGCTTCGAAACCGGCAAAATCGGGAGCACTATTCACCTCACATACCCGATACTGATCGCCATCGAACAGCAAATCCACACCGGCGATTTCCAGGCCCAGAGTAGCTGCGCATTCGCGGGTGAGCACCTCAATCATTGGATCGAGGGGCCAAGCCTCACCGTGGCCTCCACGCGTGATATTCGCTTTAAAGCTGCCATCCACACTGCGCCGCAGCATCGCCCCCAGTACCCGACCACCAATCAGCCATACCCTCAGATCCTGCCCGGGCCTTTCCCCAATGTATTCCTGCAGAATCAGACATTGACTGCGATCAAGGCTAGCCACCAACTCCATCAGGTCGCGAAAGCTTTCTTTATCTCGGCTGAGATAAATGCCTTCGCCGTAGGAGCCCACCAGCACCTTCACCACGCAGGGAAAGCCAAGCTGTCGTTCAACCAGATCGCTATCGACAGGAAAACGCACCAGCATGGTGCGAGGAATCGGCAGATTGGCATGGGCCAGCAACTGCTGGCAATAAAGTTTATCTTTCACCGCCTCAATGGCATTGCTAGAATTGAATACAGGCACACCAAGATGCTCAAACTGCCGCAGTATCGCCAAACTGAAGTAGTCGGTATGACTGCCCGAGCGCGGCAGCAGGCCATCGGGCAGATCCACTTCGCATCCGCGGCGGCGGATCGATCGCCGCCCGCCCCTCGTGACGATCAGATCGATCTCATCGGAGGCCACCATGTCGAGGGAAAGGCCGAGCACGCGGGCCTCCTCCTGAAAGCGCACTGCTTCGTAGGCCGGAGGCTCCTCCTCGCCTGCCGGCTTCTGCAGCATCCACAGTTTCATGGCTCAGATGACGGCACCACGATCACCCTGAGCATGGAAACAGCCGCCGACGATCACGCTCGATACACCGGCTTGCTATCGCCGCGACAGCCGATCGACAGCGATGGCGCTATCAACGGAACGTGGAGGAGCAACGGATGGCGTGGAACGCGCTGGCGTGGGTACTGCTCACGGCCCTGGTGGTGGGCAGGCCCGCCGCCGCAGCGGTGCCGCTGCCCTGTCCGCTGGCCGCTGGCTGGCGCCAGGTGGTCCTTGACCAGCTGCCACGGCGTGATGGCAACGGTTTGCCGGTGGGGGGCTTGTCGGCCATGGGGCCGGTGCCGCAGGCGATCGGTGCCACCGCACTGGAGCTGCTCAGCGATGCTCCCGAGCCGGTGCTGGTGCGGATCGATGGCCTCGGAACGGGCCAAGGGCTGCGGATCATCGAGCGCCGCCCCCTCACCAGCGGGGTCGGGGCGGCGCTGCCACCGATGATCGATGGCGAAGGTCTGGTGCGACGCGGCAACGACCTGTGGGTGGCGAGTGAGGGGCGCCGCAGCGACGACCGCCCCGCCCAGCTGCTGCGTTTCGATGGGGCCGGGCGACTGCGGCAGGCCATCGCGATGCCACGCGACTGGCAACCGCAACCGGGCCGGGGGCTGGTCGCCAACGGCGGACCCGAATCGCTGAGCCTGCTGCAACAACCGGGCCAGGCCGATGCGTTGCTGATGGCAGCCGAATACCCCCTGCTGCAGGACCCGCCTGGTGAGGTGCGGCTGCTGGTCTGGTCGCTGGCCACGATGCCCCCAAGCCCCCAGCCGCTGGTTTCGCTGCGACTGCCCGGGAGCGACTGGGGGCTCACCGATCTACTGCCTGTGGCGGATGGCCGCGGTGGCACCCGGCTGCTGGCACTGTTGCGCCGGTTTGCGACACCGGATCGCTGGGGTGCGCGGCTGGCCTTGTACCCCCTGCCGCCACCGCGGCCGGCTGGCGAGGGGAGGCCAGCACCGCTGGCCCCTCTGCTCAGCTGGGATCTGCTGGCCGGTGGCGACACCGGGCCCGCTCTGCCGGCTGACAACTGGGAGGCTCTGGCCCTGGGGCCGCCCCTGCCAGACGGCACCCCAACCCTGGTACTGGCAAGCGACGACAACTTCAGCCCCTTTCAGGCCAATCACCTGGCCCTGCTGGCGCCGCGCCGGCTGCCCTCCTGCCACCCCCTGCCATGAACCGCCGAGCGCTGCTGCTGAGCCTCCTTGGGTTTGCTGGAGCAGGAGCGGCAGGGCCGCTGCTGCGTAGCCGGGCCGCTGGAGTGGCCAAGGCGCCGGCGGGTGCGGGCCTGCCCTTCGAGCCCGTGGCCCTGCCGCTGCCCTGGCCCGGCGATGGGCTCGATGCTGCCGCCCAACGTGAGATCTACCGCCGCTGGGAGATCGTTGACCGGCTGGTGCTGCCACCTGGATACAGCGCCGAAGGGCTGGCGAGCTGGGGCGAGGCGGTGGGCCAAGGGCGGTTTGGCTTCAACAACGACTTTCTGGCGTTCTTTCCGCAGGCCGGTGGCCACGCCCTGCTCACGGTCAATTTTGAATACATCAGCTTCCGACCCTGGCGGGAGGGATTGGCGGATGCGGTGCCAGGCGCCCCCTTGCCCGACAATCTGATCGCCGCCTTGGCGGCCGTGGGCGGCCGCCTGGAGGCTTCAGGCCTGGCGGCCGACGATCCACTGGGCCAGCAGATCCGCGCCCTGGCCGCTACCGCCCTGGACGATCTGGGCATCGGTGTGCTCACCCTGGCCCGCGACGGGGAGGGACGCTGGCGTCGTCGACCCAGCGCTCTCGATCGCCGCATCAGCGGCCTAAGCGGCCTCGAGGATCCGCCGCGGCAATTGCGCTGCAGCGGGCCGGCGGCAGCCGTGTTTCGACGCCCACAGCGGCTCGGCTATGACGACGGCCTTGGCGATCGGGTGATCGGCACCTTCGCCAACTGCGCCGGGGGCACCACCCCCTGGGGCACGCTGCTGTCGGCGGAGGAAAACATTCAGGATCAGGTGGTGGAGGCGGTGTATGCCGATGGCAGTTCGCCCCACCCCGCCGCCCTCCCCTTCCGCTGCGATGCGGAGCGACTGGCGGGCCTGGGCAACCCCTTTGGCCTGGCAGGCAACAAATATGGCTGGATCGTGGAGCTGGATCCCGCCCGAGCGGAGGTACCGGCGGTGAAGCACAGCTGGCTGGGTCGCTGTCGCCATGAAGCGGTCGCCGTGCGGGCGGTGGTGGGCCAGCCCTTGCAGGTGTACTCCGGCTGCGATCGCCATGGCGGCCATCTCTATCGGTTCGTGAGCCAGGAGCTGGTGAAGGATCCCCGCGATCCGGGCAATTCCAGGCTGCTGGAGGCGGGCCGGCTGGAGGTGGCGCAGCTGGAGCCGGCGGGGGCCGCCGGCGGGGGGTTGGGCCGCTGGCTGCCCCTGCTGCCGGAATCGGCCGTGAATCCGCAACGCCCCAGCCACTATGAGCGTCATGGCCTCAGCCAGCCCACGCTCGTACCCCACGGCAACCGCAACCTGCCTGGCGCTGAACGCCTGACCAGCGACGCCGCCGTGGCCGCCTATCGACAGCGCTACCGGCGGCTGGCGGATCTGTATCCAGGAGACGGGGAGGAACGCCAGGGAGCCATCTTGATCGATGCCCACCTCGCCGCGAATGCCATGGGTGCCACCGCCTGCGCCCGGCCCGAAGACACCGATCTCGACCCGCGCAGCGGGGCCCTTCTGATCGCCTTCACCGCTGGCGGCAGCGATGGCGAGGGAACGGCGGATCCAGCGATCTTCCGGGGCCCGGCAGGCGAAAGCCGCTGGCCCTACGGCTGGGTGATGCGGCTGGAGGAGCAAGACGGGGAGCGCTTTGTCTGGCGCATGGTGGCCACCGGAGGGCCCCCATGGCAGGGCGGGATGGGCTTCGCCAACCCCGACAACCTGGCCTTTGATGCCGCTGGCAATCTGTGGATGACCACCGATCGCTCGGGCGGCACCACCGATGTGTTTGGCAACAACAGCTGCTGGCTGATGGCCGCGCAGGGTCCGAGCCGGGGCCAGCCCCTGCCGTTTGCCCTCGGGCCGATGGAGTGTGAACTGTGCGGCCCCTGCCTGGATCAGCCGGGGGCGGAAGGCCACCACACCACGCTGTTTCTGGCGGTGCAGCACCCTGGCGAACTCCACGGCAGCCGGCGCAATGGCGCCGAGGAGATCCAGGCGCACCAGCTGAGAGACCGTGCGGGTCGAGCGTTTGAGCAGCTGCGCACGGTGCCGCTCGGCTCCAACTGGCCCTCCGGTGTGCCAGGCCGCACCCCCCGGCCCGGCGTGGTGGCCATCCGCCGCAGTGACGGCGGCCCCCTGCTCAACGGAACCAAGACGCGGGCCACGCCTTAGAGCAATCGGGTCAAGATTTGCATGCGCCGGCCGCCCAGGCGCCCCGGCTGCGGCCAAGGCGTTTAGACCAAAGCAAAGATGCAGGAAGAATGATGGCCAAGGACCGCATCACCGGCCGCTGGGTCACCCGCGATGGCACGTTTTCCATCCGCGCCGGCCGCATCCGTTTCCGCGGGCTATACGGCTACACCCGCAGGTCAGGTCGTCAAGCGTTCGGCGCCTTGATCGAAGACGTCAACCGCAACGGTGTGATCGACGCCGCGGATGGCTTGGTCGGACGCTTTCGTTCCCGCCTGTCGGTGATCAACAGCCTGAGCGATCCAGCCTCTGGGAGGTTTAAAGCTGATCTCAGCTCGGGAGACTTCAGCATCAGTTTCCAGGGAGACATCCTGGGCCGCGGTACGTTGCTTGATCCCACGTCGCTGCTGAGTTGAACAGCCCAGCTGCCACAACGATCAGCGCTGGGCACGCTGCTCGGATTCGTGCTCGAGGAGGTCTTCAGCCAGCAGCAGGAGGGCCACACCCATCAGAGCCAGAGCTGTACCGCGGCTTTGATCATCGCTCCGCTCTACCACGCGTGCAGCATGGAGATGGTCGGGCCAGCTCAGATGCATGGCAGTAAACCTTTGTTTGCCACTGTGCATGGCCCGGCAGGCCGACCGCGAGCCTCAATCGCGGGCTCGTGACAATATGTCACGAACTCCTCGGCCTAGCTCCAGCTGGCACCGGCCGG
>JAYKGR010000099.1:0-13456 GCA_035285645.1 Cyanobacteriota bacterium
AGGCGTACTTTGAAGTTGAGGGGAGGCCCGGGAGCCAACCCGACCCTCACCCTCCACCAGAGTCCGGCCAGGGAGCACCCGAGCCGGTGCGCACAGCGGAGGTGCGCCAACGATGCGACACACAACCGGTGAACTCGGTGACGCTGCGCGAGCGTCATCCCGTAGCAGCAGAGAGCGATACGCCAGTTCTTTTCCCCGCGTGTTGAAACCCCGGGCTGCAGTACCCGGGCCGGGATCACAACCGAGAAGGTCAAGCCTTGAGCATCTCTTCTCCCAGACGTGATCTCCTTCCCTTCCCTGCCAGGCCCAAGACAGGTCATGCCTGAACCACAGACACCCGACCGGCAGTCCTTGGTGTGAGGAGGTGACCGCCGCAACCGGTGCTAAGGCGCCCCCAACGGGGCGCCTTCCTGTTGGGGGTCAATCACCAGACCACACCAGCGCTCCTCTGACATCCCCCCGATCGCCTCTGCAGATCCGCCCTTATGAAGCCGCCGATTGGCCGGCGGTGTGGGTGCTGGTGGAGCCGGTGTTCCGCGCTGGTGAAATGTTCCCCCACTACCCGGCCATCAGGGAGGCCGAAGCCCAGCTGGCCTGGGTAGAGCAGAACCAGACGGCGATGGTGACCAGACTAAGAGAATAGTTGAATGGCGTCAACCCTCAACAAAATCTTTGACAGCCGAAAAGGGGACGTCAATCTTTCCATAATCGACCATAAGATAACCGGTAGGGTGCATGACGACGGCTTCAGGAATCGCCTCTTTAACTTCTTGCGCTAGAGCACCAATCCAACGCCCAGCGAGGCCATGGTAGGAAAATTCATACACATTCAACCCCATCTGCGTGGTATCCTTGAACATGATATTGTACTTTAGCCGGGCATCAGAAAACAATATGGGGATGGCAATAAAGACTGCTCCAGCCGCAATAATTTCGGCAGCATCTCGTGTGCCAAGGTCGGAACCAGAGTCCGTCAGGCTAGATGCGATCAGGCTGGCAAACTCCTCTCTACTTAGCGAGAAGCCTGGAACGGATTGCAGCTCCTTAAAAGCAGCCTCTTTCGAAGCAGCCAAAATTCTTTGCTGAACAGCAGGGTCATTGATAATTTTAATTGCGGCGCTAATGCTTTCCTTGTCATTCATGAGTGGAAAGGGCTACTACAGACTTAATCTTAGCCAGCCGAGGCTGTTCGCTTAAGGCCGTAATATAACTACATAATATGTGCATGACGCAGGCTGTAAATAGATCTCAGCCGGAGATCGCGTAACTTTATGTTGCGCAATAGCTGTCAAACGCATCGAAACAGCCTATCATTTTAGAAAAAGGGCAGGAATTCGATGCCGATAAAATATAAATAACTGCCTTTCAATCCCTGTCTGGCTAAGTTTAGACCCTCCATGGTCCTGAATCCTCCCGACCCAGCCCTACTTCACTGCTACAAACAGATCAATGAACCCAGTTTACCTAGTACAGAATGAGCCCGAGTTGACAGGTCGTTACATCGTAACGTTCCGAGAGGGCTCATCGGCAGAGGCTATTACAGCCTTGGAGAATTTAGCCGGTGTACGAGATTCGAATCTATTGAGGAGTGCTGACTTTGATGATTCAGCTATCGATATGGCCCAAGTGCCTTCCGAGGGTGGCGCAGTGCTGGGCAATCTCGGTATGGCCATCCTGAATGTTGCACCCGACGCCGTCGCAGCTCTCGCGATGGACTCAGGCGAAACATCAGCAATACTTGCTGTGGAACCCGAAGGCATGATGTATGCCCTAAGTGAGCTGAGGCGAGTATCTTGTGATTACCTTCGTGGTTTTCGAGATTGCGCACAAAGTCTCTATGATTCAGCATCCTCAGCGTTCCCAGGGTCCATGGAGGACCGAGGCCTGATTGAAGAGATCTCATTCCTGGACAGCCCCACCCATACTTGGGGCCTCGTCGCTACCAAGGCTGCGACATCCAGATTCACGGGACAAGGGGTAAATCTAGCTGTTCTTGATACGGGACTAGACTTGTCCCACCCCGATTTCATCGGCCGAACGATCGTATCCCGATCTTTCATCCCAGATGTTGAGAGTGCTAACGACGGTCACGGCCACGGTACCCATTGCACGGGAACTGCATGCGGTGCGTTTCATCCTGGGATCGGGCCTCGATACGGCGTTGCTCACAAAGCCAATATATATATCGGCAAGGTGCTCTCTGATTCGGGAAAGGGTGGAGACGGCGGCGTGCTTGCGGCGATCGACTGGGCAGTTGCTAACAGTTGCCATGTGATTTCGATTTCACTCGGTGCAGATGTTCCGGCTTCCACGCTGTTCTATGAAACTGCTGGTCAACGCGCCCTAAGCGCTGGCAGCTTGATTGTAGCCGCCGCTGGAAACAATGCTGATCGGTCCGCAGGCAACTTCGGCTTTGTCGGTCGAGCCGCTAACAGCAGGACTTTCATGGCCGTTGGAGCGTTAGACGGGAACCTGCGAATGGGTAATTTTTCTGCGCGAGACACGTATCTCACTAACGGAACAGCTGTGGACATCGCCGCTCCGGGTGTCTCTGTCAATTCCTCCTGGCCGACGCCAGCTCGTTATCGGAGTATCAACGGAACAAGTATGGCAACACCCCATGTTGCTGGTA
This sequence comes from Cyanobacteriota bacterium, assembly GCA_035285645.1. Taxonomy (GTDB): domain Bacteria; phylum Cyanobacteriota; class Cyanobacteriia; order PCC-6307; family Cyanobiaceae; genus Cyanobium. The sequence continues at coordinate 2,633 of JAYKGR010000099.1, forward strand.
TTGCAGCCCTCTGGGCCCAATCAAGTGGTGCACGCGGTGCTGCTTTGTGGCATCAGGTGATCACCAGTGCCCGTGCGCTTTCACTTCCGATCGTTGATGTGGGCCGCGGTCTTGTACAAGCTCCTTAAGCTTTCGGGTTGAGCTTTTCGTTTGAGAGGAGTCCGGTACACTGGAGAAAATTCGTTGACTTAGGCCGTTCCATCTGGTGCTACCTCAGCCTCAGCGGCCGCAAAAGGAGAAATTAGCCATGGCCGAAGTTGTTCAACCCAAGGTAGAAGTGATTATCACGATTGCTGAGGAATGCAAGGGAAATCTCAAGCAGATTACTTCAGAACTGCAGGGCCTCGGTTTGGATATCACTTATGAAGCCTTGGAGAGTCTAGGTATGATCTGCGGTAAGGCACCAGAAAAGAGTCTTGGATATTTTAAGATCGTCAAGGGTGTCGTCGCTGTCGAAAAGGCAGGCAGCGTACAACTTCTCTCCTCAGAAGCCAATCCTTATCAGAGTGATCGATAATCGTTCAATACTAATCTCAGCCTTGGCCGTATTTGTTCCGCAGAGTCTACCTGCTCCCTGCCTGTACTTCACCGCCTTCTATGAGGCGCTGCTGGAGGCCAAAGGGGTAAGTCTTGGCGAAACCACCAGCAAAGGTCGCCGCGGTCGCGCCCTGAGCTATGCCACCAAGGTGCAGTTCAATGGCAACCTGCTGGTGGGCAAGGCCTACACGGCCCAGCTCGGCCTGCAGCCCGGCGATGAATTTGAGATCAAGCTCGGCCGCAAAGCGATCCGGCTGGTGCCTGTGGGTGCCGCCGACGACGAAGACTGACCGATCGGGATCCCCATAACTGGCTGGATCCGGCATGCTGGAGCCAATTCCGGATCCGTTGAATGGAAGGTGGCTCAGGCCGACGATTCGTTGCGGTGCTGCTGCTGACCGTGGGGGCTGTGCTGGTCAATCTGGCCAGTCCCACCGTTTTTTTTGACAATCAGGTGCTGCTGGGGTCGGCGTTGTGCGTGTTGGCCCTGCTCCGTTATGGCACGTGGGGATTACCCGTAGGCCTGGCAGCCGCGCTCACCACCGTGGTGCTCTGGGGTCATCCCTACCAGGCGATCACCTTGATCGGGCTGGTGCTGTGGCAATGGGTTGTGGTTGAGAGCGGCCGTTACGGCCGCGTGGTGGTCGCCACCATGGCCTACTGGTTGCTGCTGGGCCTGCCTTTGCATCTACTGCTTTATACCAAGTTGCTCCAGGCCAGCGGTGGCACAGCGCTTGCGCTGGGCCTCAAAGAATCCGTGGTGAGTGTGGTTGCCGCCGCTCTGGCCCTCCTCCTCGATTTCTGCCTGCGCATGGGCAGGGCATCGCAGCGGTCGCGCCCTCTGTCGATTCGCCATATCAGCTTTGCGGGTCTGCTGACGGCCATCAGCGTGCCTGCGGTGCTGATCATCCTGTTGATGGGTCAGCAACTCACCTACAGCCAACTGCAGGAGGAGGCCAACAATCTCGAACTCCGGGCCACGGATCTGCTGCTCCACGGCCTGCTGCCTTACACCGCAGGCCAGGGTGGCGCCGGCACCGCCATCGAAATGCGCGACGGCTACGCCTTTGCCGCCACCGACCATCATGGGCGGCAGATCAGCTCCGATGCCAGGTTGTTTACCCGCTTGGAGCGCGACTATCGCCATGTGCCGATCTCTGTCACCACCAAGGCCAATCTGGAATTGCTGGTGCAACGCCGCGGTGCGAATCGACTGACCCAACTGCTCCAGGGCTACTGGTGTTTCCACCTGGTGCCATCGGCCGACGAGCGCCACGAGGTTTGGAGCGAGGTGACCCTGGTGCAACCGGCGGGACCGCGCATCGAGCACATGCAGTCCTTGATGCGAACCCCGCTGCTGCTGCTGGCGGTGCTGCTGGTGCTGGCGGCCCTCCTCTCCGAGGCGTTGGCTGCACTCTCGGCAGCGCCGTTTGAGCGGGTGCTGGCGATTCTGCAGCGGCCGGCGAGGGAGCCCGAGCCTGGAGCCCAGCCACCGATTCCGATCCTGCCCAAAACGCGCATCGCGGAGCTCAACAAGCTCGTGGCAGCCCTCAATACCCGAGCGCAGGTGGTCAACGACCTCTCGCAACGGCTGCTGCTCAACAACCGGCAGCTCCGGCTCAGTGAACAGCGCCATCGGCTGCTGGCCGATCACGCCCTCGATCTGATTGTGCTCTTCAGTGCCGATGGCCACCCCACCTATGTCAGCCCCTCCATCACCCGGCTGCGGGGCTACAGCCCGGCTGCGGCGATGGCACTACCGCTCCGGCGACAGCTGCGCCGCGAAGGCCATCACCAGGTGATGCTGGCCCTGCGGCGCCTGCGGCAGGCCCAGGCCCAACAGGAGCCTCTACCCGACTTTCGCCTTGAATTGGAGCAGCGCCATGTCAATGGCACCTGGGTGCTCACCGACGTGACCGCCACAGCCATCACCGATGACGATGGCAGCACCCTCGGCATCCTCGTGATCTGCCGAGACCTGGGGGATCGCCTGCGGGAGGAGGCCCGACGCCGCGAGCAACTGGAGCAGAAGCTGCGGGCCAGCCTCACGGCGGCGGCCGCCGGCCACGAGATCAGCCAGCCGCTGGCCACCTTGCAGCTCGCCAATCGGTTGATGCGACAGGCCCTGCACAGCAGCACCGAGCCCCAGCGGGTGCACGAGGAGCTGGAAGGGTTGCTGCAACTGCAGCATGAGGCCGGTGATGCCGCCATGGCCACCATCGACGTGATGCGCCGGCTGCTGCGGGAACCGACACGGCCCAGCCGCGCTGTCGACCTGGCGGCCCTGGCGGCCTCGATGCTGCGGCAGACCCGATCGTCCGAGGCCGCCCAGGGAGTGGTGCTGCTGGAGCGGGGGTTGGATCAGCCCTGCCCGATTCAGGGGGATCAGGGCCAGATCGAGGTGGCCCTCTCCAATCTGCTGAGCAATGCCCTTCAGGCCGTGGCCCTGCGGCCGGAGGCGCAGCGGCTGGTACGGGTGAGCCTGGAACGCCGCGCCGATTGGGTGGTGCTCCAGGTGGAAGACAGCGGGCACGGACTGCCACCCGATCTGCTGGAGCAACTGCCGCTGAGCTCCAGCCGCCCCGGCGGAACCGGGCTGGGGCTCTACCTGGTGCGCGTGATGCTCGACAACCATGGCGGACGCCTGCGCGCCACCCACTCCGAGCTGGGGGGAGCAACCCTCGCCCTGGAGCTGCCCGCCGGCAGCGGTCCGGGCACCTCCAGGGCAGGGGGCGGAGATCCCACCATGGTGGTCGCTTGAAGGCCTTGGGCACCCTCCATAGCGTGGGCCCATTCCATCGATCCCGACCCGCAGTCGGCTCCTGCGATGCCCGACGAGCACAAGCGTTCCGAGGCTTCGGCCGTGCCTCCCTCCGTGAGCTTCCGCCAGTTGCAAACGCTGCTGGCCAACGCCCACGCCGACCCGATGGCCGGCGATTCGCGCCAATACAGTGGGGCCGAGCCCCAGCTGTGGGAGCAGCAGCTGGCCGCCTGGACCCAAGCCAGCCAACAACTGCTGGCGAGCCTGCGCCAAGCGGGGCCGGCTGTGGGCCAGGGGCACTCAGCACGGCAGCTGATGGCCCTAGGGGCCTTGCAGGCCCACCTCGCCATGGCACTGCAGGCCGCCACCGCCAGCAACGGGCGCGAGCACGACTGAATCGACGGCGGCGTACGCTTGCGCCGCCGCATCCCCTGCGCCCTACCGTTGATGGACGTTGTGCCGCTCCACCTTGATGCCGGCTCCGACCTGCGGCGCAGCCTGGAGACCCTGGCCCAGCACCATCAGGCCAGCGGCTTTGTGCTTGGGGTGGTGGGCAATCTGAGCCAGGCCGCCTTTCAATGCCCGGGCCAGCCGCAACCCACCGTGCTGCAGGGCGATCTTGAGATCATCACCCTCCAGGGCACCGTGGCACCCGGAGGGGTGCACCTGCATCTGAGCCTGTCGGATGGCGCCTGCCAGGTGTGGGGTGGCCACCTTGAACCCGGCACCCTGATCCAGTCAGGGGCCGATCTGCTCATCGGTTTCCTGGCTGCTGAGCCCGCGGCATCCCCAGCCCGTGAACCCAGCGTGGCGATTGCTGTGCTGCCGGGCTGTCCTTACAGCCAACGCGCCCTGCGGCTGTTGCGCACCCTCGCCATTCCCCACGTGGTGGAAGAGGTGGAGACACAGGAGCAGCGCGAGGCGATCGCTGAGCTCAGCGGCGCCAGCACCTTGCCGCAGGTGTTCATCGATGGCCAGGCCATCGGCGGCTACGGCGAGCTGGCCGACTGGCACGGCCGCGGCGCCCTGGAGCGCCTACGTTCGTGATGGGCAGGGCGCTGGATCAGGCTACGTGCAGTTGCTGCAGCTGGGCTTCCAGCCGTTGCCGCAAACGGCTCTGCACCAGGGTGCAGAGATCGTCCACCAATGCGTCGTCGGCATGCCAGATGGTGCGCACTCCATCGCGCTCACAGCGCACCAGGCCGGCCCGTTGCAGCTGCCCCAGCTGGCGGCTGATGTGCGACTGAGAAAAGCCGGTGGCGTCGATGAGGGAGGCCACATCCATGGATCCCTGACGCAGATGGCAGAGGAGCTGCAGGCGTGCCGGCTCGCTCAGCAGCCGAAAGAACTGGCTGAATTCTTCCAGAAGGTGGGGGGAGGGCAGCGAGCCACTCATAGGGATGGTCAGACGAACGGGTGTTCGCGTTCTGAATCAGTTTCCATTATGGGGCAGGCCGGCCCTGGGAGGACGCGGCAACTCAGCAACAGAGATGCGGCTATGCTCATAAACGCCAAGCAGGTCAAGGCCTGTTCCCGCCGGCGGGGCGTGGGTGGATGGGGGCTGCCAGCATCCACCAGACGGAGTCCCGCATCCCTCTCCCCCGCCTCCTTTCCATGAGCGACCGCTTCGATCTGATCGTGCTCGGCGCCGGTTCCGGCGGTTTGGCCGCCGCCAAGCGGGCTGCCGCCCATGGCGCCCGGGTGGCGATCGTGGAGGGTGACCGGGTGGGCGGCACCTGCGTGATCCGCGGCTGCGTGCCCAAGAAACTGCTGGTGTACGGCTCGGCCTATCGCCATCTGCTGGCCGATGCCGCCAGCTACGGCTGGGAGCTGGGACCCATCCGCCACCACGCCGACCGCTTGCTGGCCAGCGTGCGCGCGGAGGTGGATCGGCTGAACCAGCTCCACATCGGCCTGCTCGCCAAGGCGGGCGTGGAGCTGGTGGCCGGCTGGGGACGCTTTGCGGATGACCGCACCGTGGTGGTGCAGAAGGCCGACGGCAGCGAACGGCAACTCCAGGCCGAACGGGTGCTGATCGCAGTGGGAGGGCGGCCCCACCGGCCGGCCATCCCCGGAGCCGAGCTGGGCTGGGTGAGCGACCGGATGTTTGAGCTGGAGCGGTTGCCGGAGGCGATGGTGGTGGTGGGAGCTGGCTTCATCGCCTGTGAGTTCGCCGGCATCTTGCACGGGCTCGGCGTGCGGGTCACCCAGCTGGTGCGGGGCGATCACTTGCTGCGGGGTTTTGACCGTGAAGCGGCAGCAGCGGTGCAGGCCGCCATGGAAGCCGATGGCATCACCATCCGCTTCGGTCACTCCCCGGCCGCCATCGAAGGGCAGCCCGGAGATCTGAGGGTGATCACCCAGGGAGGCGAGCCCCTCGCCTGCGGCGGCGTGCTGCTGGCCACTGGCCGGCGTCCGTTTCTGGCTGGGCTCAACCTCGATGCCGCCGGGGTGGCGGTGGAGGGCCATCGCATTCCGGTGGATGCCGACCAGACCACCAACGTGCCCCACATCTTTGCGGTGGGGGATGTGACCGACCGCATCTGCCTGACGCCGGTGGCGGTGGACGAGGGGCGCGCCTTTGCCGACACGGTGTACGGCAACCGGCCGCGGCGGGTGAACCACGACCTGGTGGCCAGCGCCGTGTTCGCCCAGCCGGAGCTGGCCGGGGTGGGACTCACCGAGGAGCAGGCGATCGAACGCCTTGGGGCCGAGGGTATCCGCGTGTATCGGGCACGCTTCCGACCCATGAGCCAGGCCCTGCCGGCAAGGGATCCGCGGGTTCTGCTCAAGCTGATCGTCGCCCGCGAAGGCGGGCGCGTGCTCGGTTGTCACATGGTGGGCGACCATGCCGCCGAGATCATCCAGATGGCGGCGATTCCCCTCGGCATGGGAGCCACCAAAGCCGACTTCGACCGCACCATGGCCCTCCATCCGTCGGTGGCGGAAGAATTTGTGACGATGCCCGACTGAGGACCCCCGCCGATCGCACCAGTGCTAAAACGGAATCAGTCCGCTTTATTGCCATGACGGTCACCGCCCCCGCCATCGATATCGGCATTCCAGACGAGCAGCGGCGCTCCATCGCCGAGGGCCTGGGCCGGGTGCTGGCCGACAGCACGGTGCTCTACGCCAAAACCCACGGCTTTCACTGGAACGTGACCGGGCCGATGTTCAATACGCTCCACCTGATGTTCATGGAGCAGTACACCGAACTGTGGACCGCCCTCGATGAGATCGCCGAGCGCATCCGCGCCCTGGGCCATCCGGCTCCCTACGGCGGGGCGGCCCTGAGCCGACTGGCCTCCATCGGCGATGCCGAAGGGGTGCCCTCGGCCCTGGCCATGGTGCGCGAATTGGTGCAGGGCCATGAGGCGGTGGCCCGCACCATCCGTGCGGTGTTCCGCCTCGCCGACGAGGCCGACGACCAACCCACGGCCGACCTGCTCACCCAACGGCTGCAGATCCACGAGAAGACAGCCTGGATGCTGCGCAGCCTGCTGGAGGCGTGAAGCCCCACAACCCGGTCGCTTAACTTGCGAATGCTTCTCAACTTCAGCTGAGCATGGCCCTGCCCCTCGGCCCCCAGGCGACGCCCACCCGACGCCCGCTCGAGCCGGCCAAGACCAAGGGCTGCCGCAAGCACAAGTGCTCCAAATGGAAAGGGGGCAAGTGCCGCTGCGGCCGCGACTGACGACGACCGCAGCGACCCGTTGCTCCCTAGCGCCAACCGCTGGCTTCCATCAGCCGGGTTGCAGCGGCCCGGCGAGCCCCCAGCTGGGCCGCCGACACACCATCAGCCTGAAACGGTCCCATCCGGCGCAACACCGGATTGTTGCCGAAGCCCTTGAGCGGATACTCATAGCTGCCGCGGGCAAAGCCCTCGCTGGCACTCGGTGAGGTCAGGAACTCGATCAGCTTCACGGCTTCAGCCCGGTTGCCGGCGTGGCGGGTGACACCGGCCCCGCTCACATTCACGTGCGCGGGCGTGGGGTAAACAATCTTCACCTGACCCATCAGGGTCTTGTCGGCCTCACCCTGCACACCTCCGAGCATGCGCGCCACGTAGTAGCTGTTCACCACCCCCACGCCGCACTGGCCCTTGGCCACGGCCCGGGCCAACGTGGTGTCGCTGGTGAACACCGGCTGGGCCAGATTGGCCACCATGCCCTTCACCCACGCGGCCGCCGCTTTATCCCCGCGCAGAATCATCTGATCGGCCACCAGCGACTGGTTGTACACATTGGCGCGATTGCGCAGGCAGAGCTTGCCGCGCAGGGCTGGATTGGCGAGGTCGGCATAGGTGCGCAGGCTGGAGGGCTTCACCACAGCCGGATTCACCACAAAAGCCCGCACCCGGCGGGTGAGGGCAAACCATTGGCCTTTGGGATCGCGCAGGCTGGAGGGCACATCGCGCAGCAATTCGGCAGAACGCACCGGCTGAAACAGACCCAGTTCGGTGGCATTGGCCAGCCGGGCCGCATCCACCAGAATCAGCACGTCGGCCGAGCTGTTGCGACCCTCCCGCTGCAAACGCTCCAGGATGGCATTGTCGTTGGATTCCAGCAGCCGCACCTTGATGCCGGTCTGCGCTTCAAACTGCCGGTAGATGGCATTATCTGTGTTGTAGTGGCGACCGGAATAGACGCGCACTTCCTTCTGCTGGGCGAGGCTGGCTGCAGGCTGGAGCGTGAAGCTGCCAACGGCAGCGAGCAGCAGGGCAACAGCTCCGCCGCGGCGCATGCGAAAGAAAATCATGGGGCGTGATGAGGCCCAGAAAGCGGGCAAACACGATGTTCAAGGTAGGCAGCACCCCAAAGCCCGTTCGCTCGAATGATGCGATGGCATGTCGTCGATGTTACGGGCGCCGCCCTGAATCGCCACCTTGGCCTCAAGGCTGACCTGGCGATCCCTTGCCGCCGGCCTGACCCTTCACATGCGCGAGCGCGGTGCCCTCCAGAAACTGCTGATCGAGCAGCAACAGAGCGGCGCTGTTATCGCCAGCCAGGCGCAGCCGCCGCCGTACGAACCGAGCCTCGGCCTCCTCCTGAATCTGCTCCTGCACAAACCAATCGAGCATGGAGGAAGCGCTGCGTTCCCCGCTGGCATCGGCCATGGCGTAGAGACGGTTGATCGAGGCAGTCACCTCCTTTTCCATGTCGAACACCTGGTCGAACAGCTGCTGGAGCGACTCCCACTCACGCCGGGGAGCCTGGATGGTGGGCAGCTCCACCTCGGCATCACAATCCACCAGATAGGCGATCATGCGGGCGGCATGGCCCCGTTCCTCGTTGCTCTTCTCGAGCATGTAGCCCGCAAATCCGGCCAGATCGTTCTCCCGCAACCAGATCGACATCGCCAGATAGGCATGGCTGGCCTGGAATTCAGACGCCAGATGGTCGTTGATGGCACGGGTGAGAACTTGCATGGCAGGCAGCGCAACAGAACAACCGTGAGAAGAAGGGGGGATCGGCTCCCCCGACCCATGGTTGCCACCCTCGCTCCAGCTGGCCACCCACGCCATCGCAGGTGAGAATGGGGCGGAGTGGTTTTCGGGCCCACACCCGAAAGGCAACGAGGAAAGTCCGGTGCAAGCCCGGCGCTGTCCCGCAGCTGTAATGGCGACCACCCGGTCCCTGAGTCAGAACGCTCGCCGCTCGCCCCACACCCTCTCTCACCGGCGCGGACACCGGCTGTGACCATGACTCTCTCGACTCTGCGGCGGGGCCTGCCCCTGCTCCCGCTGCTGCTCCTGGCCGGCTCACCCGCCCTAGCCCACGGCAACCCCGCAGGCGGCCTCGTTTCGGGCTTCACCCATCCCCTGCTGGGTTTGGATCATGGGCTGTTGCTGGTCGCTGTGGGGGCCAGTGCCGGCTGCCTCTCGCCCCTTCTGCTGCTCTGGGCCGCCGCCGGCGCCCTGCTCGGCTCGCTGGGGGGCGTCGCCGGCTTGCCTCTTCCCGGTGCTGAGCTGCTGGCGGCCCTGGTGATTCCGCAGGTGGCCCTGCCCCTGCTGGCCCGCCAGCCCCAGCGCTGGCAAACCCTGGCCGGGTTGCCCGTGGCGGCAGCGATGGCGGTGCATGCCTGGCTCCACGGTCAGGAAGCCCCCAGTGGCCACGGCGGGGCAACGCTGTGGTGGCTCGGCGCCCTGCTGGCTTCCCTGCTGCTGATCGGCGCATCCGCCCTGATCGCTCGCCAGATCTCGCGCAGGGGGCGGATTGCCCTTGGACTGGCACTGACGGTGCTGGGCGGCGCGCTGGCCGTGGTTCCGCTGTTGGGCCTGGTGGCCGGCTGATGCTGTTGTCGTCGTTCACCTCGCTCACCCCTCTCCCCACGACTGTGCCCCCCATGGTTGCTTCACAACGCCCCTCGCTGGGCTTCGGCCCCCTGCTGGCCGCCGGCGGAGCAGCCGCAGGCCTCCTGCTGGTGGCGGCGCCGGCCCTGGCCCACCATCTGGAAGCAGGTCAACTGCCCGCCTCCCTGCTGGCCGGCTTCATGAGCGGGCTGGCCCACCCGCTCCTGGGCCCCGACCATCTGCTGGTGCTGCTGGCGATCGGCCTGGCCGGCTGGCGCCAGCCCGGCCGCTGGATCCCCATGCTGGTGGCCTGCTCCCTGCTAGGCAGCGTGGCGGGCCTGGCCCGACCCGGCCTGCCCGGAGCCGAACTGCTGGTGGCGCTCAGCCTGATGGTGGCCGGTGGGGTGGCCCTGCGGCGCCTGCCGGGCTGGCTGATGCTGCCGCTGATCGCCTGCCACGGCTATGCGCTGAGCGGCGTGATGGTGGGTGCTGAGCCCACGCCGCTGGGGGCGTATCTGCTGGGGCTGGGGCTGATTCAGGTGCTGCTGCTCTGGGCCGGTGTTGCCCTCTGTCGCCGCGCCGAGCGCCTGCGGCCCCACCTCGCCGGCCTGCTCATCGGCGTAGGACTGGTGAGCACCCTGGCCATCGCCTTCGGCTGAGCTCAGTGGTTGTGGTGCTGCTCACACGGCATCCACAAGTTGCCCATGGCATGGGCACCTTGGCATCCCAGCCTGGCGGCCTCCTCGAGGGCCTGCCTTCGGGTGGGGTAGGCCAGCAGGGCTGGCGGCGGGGCACCCAGGCGATGGGGGCCCATGCCCTCCACACCGGCCCACCACACGCCCATCACATTCACGCCGGCCACCAGCACACCCATCCCCACCACAGCGGCGTTGATCAGGCCCATGCCCACGGCCCCGAGGCTGATCACCCCCATGGGCACCACACCGATGCTCACCACCCCCATGGGCACCACACCGATCGCCACGATGCCCAGGGGGGCAATGCCCACCGCCACCAGGGGGGGGCGGCCGCCGCAGCTACCAGAGTCGCCCGTCACGGATTCACCGCCCCAGCACCGGCGGTGCCGCCGCCCTTGGGCCCACCGCCGCCTGGGGCATCACCGTGGGAGCTGCAGGGCATCCAGATCTGGCCCATGCGGTGGGCACCCTTGCAGCCAAAACGGGGCGCAGCAGCTTCCGCCTCGGCCTGGGTGCGAAAACCGGCTGGCACCCCC
>JAYKGR010000100.1:0-4897 GCA_035285645.1 Cyanobacteriota bacterium
ACATCCAGGCCTGTGGATCGGGCACCAGCCCGCCGTGGGCGTCGAGCACCACCGTGGGCACCGCCGCATTGCCGCTGGAGTAGCGGGGCGGCAGGGCCTGCCGGCGTGGCTCACGCCAGACAATCTCGACCGGTCCAGACGCCGGAGCGCCGGTGGTGCCATCGGTTGGCAGGCGCCAGTTGAGCAGGTCGCCCCGGGGCACCAGCTGCAGCCGCGGCAGGGAGAGCCGGTCACCCTTGGCAAGGGCTTCCAGCCGGTCCCCTTCTGAGGGCCAGCGGTGCTGGGGCGGCAGCTGCAGGATCAGGCAGCCACCATCCCGCAGGGCGAGCAGGTCGGCCAGGAACAGGAACACCGCCAGGTCCGTGCCCTGGCCATCCACATCGGTGGCCACCCGGGTCAGGGAGTCGGGCAGCTCCTGCCAGGCCAGCCGCGACAGCATCCCCGCGTAGGTGCGCAGGGCATCGCGGTAGAAGCCGGTGGGGCGAGCCCCCTCCAGACGCTTGAGATAGCAGGTCTCGGGCTCCTCAATACCGCGAGGCAGGTACACCGGCCGGCGGCTGGTGCCGTCAGGCAGCTCCAGCAGGGTCCAGCAGTCGTAGACCAGCTGCAGGCGCTCCCGCAGGCCGGAGAGGGTGGGGTGTTCCAGCCAGGGGGGCTCAGCAGGTGGTTGGGGCTGCCGCGCTGGTGGGGAGGTGGAGCTGCTGGAGGTGGCTGACCTGCCGCGGCGGGTTGTGGGCACGGGCTGCTGGTGGGGTCAGAGCCATTGCCAGAGGCCGTGTTTGACAGCGAGGACGGCTATGCAGGATCTGCATGGTTTCAATCAGGTCATCCAGGCAGGCCCGAACAGCAGGCCGGCCTGCCAGTCAGAGAGGTGTGGGTTCATAGGGGGTCCGCATACGAACAAGGCTTGAGGAGCCATCTGCCCGAGAGTGGTTGGCATGCAATGGGTTTAAGGTTAAAACCGGTAGTGACCTCGGTTTCTTATGCAGACTGACAGGGCCTGGCTATTTCTTAGCGGGGACCCGCCCATATAGCTTTGTACGTAAAAGGTTACAATGAATAGGCAGCCACAGCGACCTTCCTATGCCGATATCAGAGCCCTGCTGAAATCCTGCGAAGGCCTAATTGTTCACTTCTCAACCAGTCCATCCATGCACGCTGATCCGCTGGGGCACTATCCGCTTGATTTGCATACAGCGCTGACAAGTTCATGTTGCCGGAATGGGGGTCTTTCATGCTCAGTCGTTACACCAAGCGATCCATTTATTGGGGCAACACGCTTCGTGCCGGGCTACATAGGGATTATTCTTGATCCCAGGGGAAGTCAGTCGATTGTCAGCTGCTCAACAGTTGACGGTGGAGACATTCGCGATCTACAGACATGCACTGTCATGGGTGAGTTCCAGAATGTTGACCTGTCTGTAGATGATTTACAAAGAACGATCAATGGGCGAACTGATTACAATAACTGGCTAGTTAAGGACTACGAGATTCTTGGACTACTTGCGCTTCCCCCGTATCGAGTTGCGAACATCATTCATCATGAACTTGCGGGGATGGTCAGGGTGGAGGCACATACCGACATGCGCCATGTTTCATCCGAATTTCCCGGCCTACCAATTTACACAATCGCTGATGGGCGATACTTTGCATTTCAAGATGAAGCAATTGCCGAAATAGGATATGACGATATCTGGCTATCTAATAACACTTCTCAAGCCAGTTAATAAGTGGTCAGAATTTTATCTATGTCACAGACGTAGTGACAAAAGGGAAAGATGCTTAGGCGAACGTACAACAAGCACCTTGAGTGGACAGGCCGCCACGAGCAATCTTCTCAACTACACTAAGCCCCTTGCCTGCCACTCAGGGGCAGCGTAAGGCTAGTCAAAACACCGGCAATCCCTCGCCTATCAGTATCACCCCACGTATGTACCTCTCTGAGCTAAGAACTGCCGATGCAATTCTATCTGGCCTGTCCCAAATAAACATAATCCTCGGCCGCAACGGAGCGGGGAAGAGCCGCTTCTTGCGGTCGATCGATAGCGGTCTTTCGGGGAAGCCGGAGTACAACATTAGATACATAAGTCCGGAGAGAGCCGGTGTCTTTCGACGCGACGGAAATGTTCAAAACTACATGGAACAGAATAAAGACTGGCTCCGCTCAGTACGCGGAAAAAATCAGGCTGAGAATTTTAAAGCCGCATCCGCAAATCTATTGCGTGAGTTGGAGATTGCGTATCTGAGACGTCTTGAGTCCGACCCTCAGATGCGTAGTGATTCGGACCGTACATTCCGGCAAGACCGGCTCGAAAAGATCAACCGATTACTCTCCAATCTGAGTGTCGCACAAGAGGGCAGTGATCTTGTGTTCAGAAATAGTGTAGGCGACGTTGTGGAAGCCGATCAAATCAGCAGCGGCGAATCAGAATCAGTAGCGCTAGGATCGGAGATCATGTACTTCTTTGATACACTAGATAACGGCCGATTTAATGTTCTTCTTCTAGATGAGCCGGACGTTCACCTTCACCCAGATCTGCAAGCGAGACTTGCTCGCCTAATTATTGTATCCGTCGCCGAGGTGCATGACGACCTCCGCTCTAACCTTGCAGTCTGTATCGCGACACACAGCACGCCGCTTGTTTGTGCACTCGCCGGCTCTGACTTCACAACCATCGGGACCAAGGATTTTGGCGTGAACTCAGTGCATCAGCAGAGCGCACCAAAATTGCTAAGAAAGGCTGCTCCATTCTTTGGTCATCCATTGTCGTTAAGTCTAAGCAACGACACGTTGCTCATCGTTGAAGGAGAGGATGATGAGCGTGTATGGCAGCAGGCCGCACGATCTTCTCAGGGCCGAATTCGTGTTTTTCCAGTCGTTGCTGACTCTGTTGATCAGCAGACTGACTTAGAGAGGGCTTGCGCACCTCTCTTGGCTGCGCTTTATGATATTCCGTTGGGCTACTCTCTGCGCGATGGAGACGGCGTCCAAGGAGACCTTGCGGCTGTGGGCCCGATCACTCGGTTTAGGCTCCAGTGCTATGCAATTGAGAATCTATTGGTTACCGACGAGGCACTCTCGGTACTTGGTAAGCCTTGGCCGGAGTTCCAAGATGTTGTGAGTGCATGGCTAGCGGCAAACGAATCTCATCGCGGCAAAGAGTTGCTAAAGCCTCTCGTCGAGTCTCCTGACAGGCTTCGGAACACAAAAATCAAGTCTATTCGACAGCTCATCTGTGCCGTTTGCGGTAGTGCTAAGCCATGGGAGGTTGTGGTCGGGCAAGCGATTGGTAGCAGCCAAGTGACTGGAGGTGAAGCCTCAGAATTCTCACTACAGGCTTTTCTCGGCTCCTCCGCCTGCTTGGCACTTCTAACCTCTCCAGAGCAACAATTATCAAACAGTTCTTTTCTGCCTGCCTCGAGACTAGTCTAATATCAAGATACAGAAGACGGGAGCAAGGGCTGGTGGTATCGCCTAATGATGTAACCCGCTTCTGATCTAGGCGTCACTCAACAGGGAAGGCGACCACCCGCACTGAGCAAGCATCAACGATCTGAATCCACTGTGCACGGCTCATTCCTATTCGCTCCAGCATCTCCACCACGCCTACTCCTGAGGTCAGCAATCGCTGCCCCCGAGCATGGATCTCCCGCCATGTCGGCGGCACCTTCAGCAGGAAACCGTTGTCCCGCAAGAAGTGCGTGATTTCTCCATTGGCGTAGGTGCGCCCATAGGGCCGGAACGGTCCCCGTGAAGGGTCGTAGCGGCGCGCTGCCTTGATCAACCCAATCATCGCCAGCTGCAGCAAGTCCTCCTTGGGGTGAATGGTGCGGCGAGCGAAGTTGCCGGCGATCTTCTCCGCCAGGTCCATGTGCTCCAGCGCCAGGGCATCGGCAGCAGCGTGGGGCCGCACCGGCCGTTCTCGCCGGGGCCTACGTGCCGGAGGCCGCTGACCTTGGAGTCTGGGCGGATGACGCGCTGACGACTGGAGATTGATCTCCAGCTGCTGCGCTCGGGCGTGGCACGCCGGACTGCGGTAGCGCCGTTGCCTCAGCATCCGCGCCGCACCAGCGGCATCGCCCACCAGCACCACCGTGATCGGCAGGACCAGCTGCACCACAACTGCGGCCGGCTCAGCAGCACATATGTTCGTCTGCGGGGAGGGGCGGGGACCTTCCCGCACCGCGGACACCATCGGCCCCCTCACCGGCTCACCAGCAGCGGCGTCACCACCGGCTGGATGCCCTGGGCCTTCCAATAGCGGCCCTCCAGCCAGAGGGCGCCGTGGCAGAAGGCATCCACCAGGTCCTTGCTGCCCTTGGGGAAGCGAATCGCCTCCTCCACCAGCGGCTGGGCGCGGTGGTGAAAGCGGATCTGCCCGGCCTCCACCAGGGGGGCGACGGCATGGGCGCGGGTTTCCTTGCTGCCCCGAGCCGTGATCGGCAGCATCCCCGGCACCCGCCGCCGCAGCGTCTGCAGCACGGCCGGGCCGTTGGCGGCGTCTTCGATCAGCACGGCATTGGGGCGTAGGCCCTGCTGCTCCAGCGCCTCCAGGCAGCCCAGCAGGAAGCGGATCACCTCCGGTAGGCCAAAGCGGTGACAGGCGGCCCAGAGCACCTCGATCTCCAGCTCCTGCGGGACCATCGGCTCCTGGGATTCACCCGATCGGGGGATGGCAGAGCAAGCCGGTGGTGCCAATAGGCCCGCCAGGCAGAAACCGCAGTAGTCGCTCTCGGCCTCCCCCTTGAAGCTCAGGTCACAGGAGAGGGCCAGCAGGGCGTACTGGCGCTGGCTGCCGTCCTCGCGGGGGAAAGGCGGCTGGATCCACTGCCGCAGGAAGATGGATCCAGACGCCGGGCTAGGCCGCTGCTGGTAGAGCGCCGCCCACCAGTAGGC
>JAYKGR010000101.1:0-20226 GCA_035285645.1 Cyanobacteriota bacterium
GACACCGCAGGCCGGGTGCTGATCGACCAGCGGCTCAACGAAGGCCTGCTCGGCGGACTCTGGGAATTTCCGGGCGGCAAACAGGAGCCCGGCGAACCGATCACCGCCACCATCGCCCGCGAACTCACGGAGGAGCTGGCGATCACCGTGGCGGTGGAGGAGGAGCTGATCAGCCTGGAGCACGCCTACAGCCACAAGCGCCTGCGGTTTGTGGTGCATCTCTGCCGCTGGCTGGCCGGTGAACCCCAGCCCCTGGCCTGCCAGCAGGTGCGCTGGGTGGCGCCGGCGGATCTATCCAACTATCCGTTTCCCGCCGCCAACGCGCGCATCATCGCGGCATTGCGGGCCCATCCGCGTGTAACGGGCCCCGTTGGCGGAACGGCCGGTGCTGGCCAGGCTGGAGACGTGTCGTCGGCCGTCTGAGATGAACCCCTCCACCACCCCCCGGGTGCTCTGCTTCGGCGAAGCCCTGGTGGATCGTCTCGGCCCACCGGGAGGGGATCCGCATCAAGCCGGCGCCGACGATGACCGCCTCGGCGGCGCCCCCGCCAATGTGGCCTGCGGCCTGGGGCGGCTGGGCACCCCCTCGGCCTTCCTGGGCCGCGTGGGAGAAGACTGCATCGGCGCCGCCTTCGCCGCCCTGTTCGCCGATCGCGGCGTGGACACCCGCTGCCTGCAGTGGGACCTGGAGCGGCCCAGTCGCATCGTGCTGGTGCGCCGCGACGCGGCGGGCGAACGCAGCTTCGGGGGGTTCAGCGGCGATCGCGGCCAGGGGTTTGCCGATCAGGCGGTGGACGCGGCGGCCCTGGGCCAGGCGGTGTCACCGCTGCTGGCCGATGCCGCCTGGCTGCTGTGCGGCACCCTGCCCCTGGCCTCGGCCGCTTCAGCCGCAGCCCTGGAGCAGCTGCTGCCGCGGCTCGCCGGCCATGATGTAGCCCTGGCGGTGGATGTGAACTGGCGGCCCACCTTCTGGGGCCTGGCCGCCGATCAGGGCCCGCCGGCCGCGGTGCTGGCCCTGCTGCAGCCCCTGCTGTTGCAGGCCGATCTGATCAAGTGCACCCGCGAGGAGGCGTTGTGGTTGTTCTCCTGCAGCGATGCCGTGGCGCTGCAGCGCGCGTTGCCCCGCCATCCGGCGGTGCTGATCACCGATGGGCCGCAACCGGTGGCCTGGGCCATGGCGAGCAGCTGCGGCCTTCTGCCCGCCCTGGCGGTAACCGCCGTCGACACCACCGGCGCCGGTGATGCCTTCACCGCCGGCCTGCTGCACCAGTTGGTGCAGCAGCCAGAGCTGCTCGGCGACACCGGCGAGCCTGGCAGACGGCAGGAGGCCCTCCGCTACGCCGCGGCCTGCGGTGCCCTGGTATGCCGGGCCGCCGGCGCCATCGATCCCCAACCCAGCCACGCCGAGGTGGCCGCGCTGCTCAGCCGCACCGGGCTCGCGGGCGTGGGCGCATGAGCGGCACCACAGCGGCCTACTACGACCGGGTGAACCGCGACCTGTTGCAGCGCATCCCGGTGACCGCCCGCACGGTGCTGGAGGTGGGCTGCGGCGCTGGCGCCCTGGGAGCGGCGTTCAAGGCGATCAACCCCAACTGCCGTTATGTCGGCATCGAAACCGTGGCCGCCGCCTCGGCGGCGGCGGCCGGGCGGCTCGATCAGGTGCTGGGGGGCGACGTGGAAGACCCCGGCCTGGCGCTGCCGGCCTTACCGCCGCTGGATGCCTTGATCTATGGCGACGTATTGGAACACCTGCGCGATCCCTGGTCGGTGCTGGCGCGGCAGGTGCCCCTGCTCGCCGACGACGGCCTGCTGCTGGCCTGCATCCCCAACGTGCAGCACTGGTCGGTGCTGGAGCAGCTGCTGCGCGGGGAGTGGCCCCTGGCGGAGGAGGGGATCTTCGACCGCACCCACCTGCGGTGGTTCACTCGCGCCGGCATCGAAGCGCTGGTGAAGGGCTGTGGCCTGCACCTGCTGGAACTGCAGCCCCGGGTGTTCCACCGGGACCAGGCCGAAGCCTTCGTGCAGCGGCTGGCGCCGGCATTACCGGGGCTGGGGCTCGACCAACAGGCGCTGCTGGCGGGGGTGGCGCCGCTGCAATACGTGGTGAGCGCCAGCCGCCGGCCACGGCCACCCCTGCACCTCGATGCCCTCAGCCTGCGGCCCCAGGCGGGCATGGTGGAGGTGCGCATGGCCCAACCCCTCACCGCCGTGGCCAGCCTCGGCGGCATTGGTCTGCGCCTGCGCCACGGCCAGCTGGATCTGTTGCGACCCAATCCGGCCCTGCCGCGGCTGCTGATCTGGCAGCGGCCGGCCCTGCGGCAGCCCGATGCCCTGCCTCAGCTGCGCCAGCTGTTGGCCAACGACTACGTGATCGTGGTGGAGTACGACGACGACCCCGACCACTGGCCCGAGATCGCCGCGAACAGCCACCTCACCTTCCGCGGTGTGCATGCGGTGCAGGTGTCAACGGAGCGGCTGGCCGGCAAGCTGCGGCCCCACAACCCGGAGGTGGCCGTGTTTGGCAACGCCCTGGCCAGCCTGCCGCCACCGCGGCCGCCGCGGCCCGCCGGTGCTCCGCTGCGCCTTTTCTTCGGGGCGCTCAACCGCGAGGCCGACTGGGCGCCCTGGATCGGCACGTTGAACCGCGTGCTGCAGGAAGCCCCTGAGCTGTGGCAGGTGGAGGTCGTGCACGACCGGGCCTTTTTCGATGCCTTGACGCTGCCGGCCCGCCGGTTCACCCCCACCTGCGACTACCCCACCTATCGGCAGCGGTTGGCGGGTTGCGACATCGCCTTTCTCCCCCTGGCCGACACCGCCTTCAACCGTTGCAAATCGGACCTCAAAGCGGTGGAAGCCGCCGGCCATGGCCTGGCCCCCCTAGCCAGCCCCGTGGTGTACGGCGTCAGCCTGCACGAGGGGCAGACCGGGCGTTTCTTCACAACGGCAGCCGAGCTGGCCGGCGTGCTGCGGGAGTGGCGCCAGGATCCAGGCGCCATGGCGGCCCTCGGCGAACGGGCCCGGGCCTGGGTGGCCAGCTCACGCCTGCAGCACCATCAGACGGCGGCGCGGGCGGCCTGGTACCGCGACCTCTGGGATCGCCGGCAGGCGCTCACGGCGGCGCTGCTGGAGCGGGTGCCGGAGCTGGCGGCTTCAGGCGACTGAACCCGGCGGCTGCACCACGGCCCGACGGCCGTCGCCCCGGTGCTCCAGGCTCACCCGCCAGGCCAGCGGCACAGTCTGGGCCAGCCGCTCGGGCCACTCCACCGCCAGCACCGCTCCGAGCGCCTGGGCCTCCTCCTCCTCCTGCGCCAACAACTCCTCAGCGGCCGCGGGAGTCTCCAGCCGGTAAAGATCCAGGTGCACCAGGGCGGTGGGGTGGCCGTGGGCGCGGCCGCTGTAGTGCTGCGCCAGGGCGAAGGTGGGGCTGGTGATCGGCTCAGCGATTCCCAGACCCTCGGCCAAACCTTGCACCAGGGTGGTTTTGCCAGCCCCCAGATCCCCCTCCAGCAGCAGCACCACAACCTTCGCCGGGTCGGCCCGGGTGGCCGCCGCCAGGAGCCGCACGGCCAAGGCCCGGCCCAGAGCGACGGTGGCGGCCGCATCCGCCAGGCGGCACACCTCGATCGCGACGTTCTGTGACATCCGTGTAGATTCCCGCACAGCGAGCCCGAAGCCTCGGCGTCTCTGCAGATATTCCCAAACCCATCGTCCTCCCCTGAGGGAGCCTCGTCATCATGGTGGCTACACCGTCCAGCCCTGCGGCTGAGCTCGCCGGTCTGCAAACTCCTACCTATGTGGTGGCCGATATCGGTCTGGCCGACTTCGGTCGCAAGGAAATCGCCATCGCCGAAACCGAAATGCCCGGCCTGATGGCCATCCGGGCTCGGTATGGCGCCGAGAAGCCCCTCCAGGGCGCCCGCATCGCCGGATCGCTGCACATGACGATCCAGACGGCTGTGCTGATCGAAACCCTGGTGGACCTGGGCGCGGAAGTGCGCTGGGCCTCCTGCAACATCTTCTCCACCCAGGACCACGCCGCCGCCGCCATTGCCGCCGGTGGCACCCCCGTGTTTGCCTACAAAGGTGAAACCCTGGATGAGTACTGGGCTTTCACCCACCGCATCCTCGAGTGGGGCGACGGTGGCACCCCCAACATGATCCTCGACGACGGGGGTGACGCCACTGGTCTGGTGATCCTCGGCACCAAAGCCGAGAAGGACGCCTCGGTGCTCGATAACCCGTCCAACGAAGAAGAGACCGCCCTCTACAACTCCATCCGCCAGAAGCTGGCGGTGGATCCCACCTTCTATTCCCGCATCCACGCCAACATCCAAGGCGTCACGGAAGAGACCACCACGGGTGTGGCCCGCCTGTACCAGCTGCAGAAGAGCGGTGAGCTGTCCTTCCCGGCGATCAACGTCAACGATTCTGTCACCAAGAGCAAGTTCGACAACCTCTACGGCTGCCGAGAATCGCTGGTGGACAGCATCAAGCGCGCCACGGATGTGATGGTGGCCGGCAAGGTGGCTTTGGTGCTCGGTTACGGCGATGTCGGCAAGGGCTCGGCCCAGTCGCTGCGCGGCCTCGGCGCCACCGTGATGATCGCCGAGATCGACCCGATCTGCGCCCTGCAGGCGGCCATGGAGGGCTATCGCGTGGTGCGACTCGACGACGTTGTCGCCGATGTGGACATCTTCGTGACCGCCACCGGCAACTTCCAGGTGATCCGCCACGAGCACCTGATCCAGATGAAGGATCAGGCGATCGTCTGCAACATCGGTCACTTCGACAACGAGATCGATGTGGCTTCCCTGAAGCAATACACCTGGGACAACATCAAGCCCCAGGTGGATCACATCGTGCTGCCCTCCGGCAACAAGATCATCCTGCTGGCCGAAGGCCGTCTGGTGAACCTGGGTTGCGCCACCGGCCACCCCAGCTTCGTGATGAGCAATTCCTTCACCAACCAGGTGCTGGCCCAGATCGAGCTGTTCACCAAGGGCGCCCAGTACGCCAACGAGGTGTACGTGCTGCCGAAGCATCTCGATGAGATGGTGGCCCGCCTGCACCTCGAGAAGATCGGCGCCAAGCTCACCGAGCTCACCGCCGAGCAGGCCGCCTACATCAACGTGCCGGTGGAAGGCCCCTACAAGCTCGAGCACTACCGCTACTGAGCCCGCCGCGGCAGGCCCCATGCTGGCCGACCTCAGCCGCGCGATCAGCGCTGCCATCGAATCCTCGGTGGCAGCCAACCCATTGGTCGGCTATCTGGCACTCGCCCTGGCGATGCTTCTGGAAAACCTGATTCCGCCCATCCCCTCCGAGGTGATCCTGCCTCTGGGGGGATTTCTGGTGCAGCAGGGCCGGCTGCAGCTGCTGCCGGTGGTGATCGCCTGCCTGGCGGGCACCGTGCTGGGGGCGTTGCCCTGGTATGCCGCAGGCCGGCTGATCAACGAGCAACGGTTGGTGCGTCTGCTCACCAGCCATGGGCACTGGCTCGGCCTCGATGCCACCGCCTTGCCCCGCAGCCGCTCCTGGTTTGCCCGCCACGGGGCGGCGCTGGTGTTCTGGGGCCGCATGGTGCCCGCCGTGCGCACGCTCATCTCCGTGCCGGCCGGTCTGGAGCGCATGCCGCTGCTGCCCTTTCTGCTGTGGACCACCGCCGGCAGCCTGATCTGGACCGTGCTGCTGACGGCGGCGGGGATGGCGCTGGGGGAGGGCTACGCCGGGGTTGCCACGGCGCTGGCTCCGTACGCCGAGGCCAGCTGCTGGCTGCTGATCGGCGCCGCCTTGGCCGGGATGGTGGTGCTGGCGGGCCAGGCCCGACGGCACCAGCCACCCCCGGCCGACGACTAGCACCCCGACCTCAGAACGGCACTTCCTCCTCGCTGGGTTCGCCGCCGCCGCTGGCGCCACCCCCGCCGCCGCCGGCCTCGCTGTCGCGCTTGGAGCCCAGGAGCTCGAGCCGGTCGACCCGCACCACGGGCTTGCTGCGCTCCTCACCGGTGCTGCGGTCGTTCCAGCGGTCGAGCTTGAAGCTGCCGATGATGCCCAGCAAGGAGCCCTTGCGCACATAATCAGCGGCCACCTGGGCCTGCTTGCCCCAGATCTCCAGGTTGAACCAGTCGGGCTCGTCGTCGCGACTGCGACGATTCACGGCCAGGGTGAGATTGGCGACAACGCTGCCCGACTCGAAATAGCGGACTTCGGGATCGCGGCCGGCACGGCCAACGAGGGTGATGGAATTGACGCCCATGGCGCTGCTCCTGGGTTGAGTAGATCAATGATGCGGCACCCGATGGGGCCACACCCTTCTGGTGCCACCAATGGCGGCCGCTGTCACAGGGAAGAACCGCCCGGCCCCCCCTATGATCCCGCCACCAGCCGCCGGCTCTGTGTTTTTCAAGCGTTTCCAGTTCTCCCGCGACATCGGCATCGACCTGGGAACAGCCAACACCCTCATTTATGTCTCCGGGCGCGGCATCGTGCTGCAGGAGCCTTCCGTGGTGGCGCTCGACCTGGATCGCAACGTGCCGATCGCCGTGGGCGATGAGGCCAAGCTGATGCTGGGCCGCACCCCAGGGCACATCCGGGCAGTTCGGCCCTTGCGCGATGGCGTGATCGCCGACTTCGACGCCGCCGAGCAGATGATCAAGACCTTCATCCATAAGGGCAATGAAGGGCGTGGCATCGTGGCGCCGCGACTGGTGATCGGCATTCCCAGCGGTGTCACCGGTGTGGAGCGCCGGGCCGTGCGCGAGGCCGGCCTGGCCGGTGCCCGACGGGTGCATCTGATTGATGAACCGGTAGCCGCCGCCATCGGGGCCGGCCTGCCGGTCACCGAACCGGTGGGCACCATGATCGTGGACATCGGTGGTGGCACCACCGAGGTGGCCGTACTCAGCCTGGGCGGCACCGTGATCAGTGAATCGGTGCGGGTGGCGGGTGATGAACTGAGCGATGCCATCAGTGTGTACCTCAAAAAGGTGCACAACCTCGTGGTAGGCGAGCGCACCGCCGAAGACATCAAGATCCGCATCGGCTCGGCCTTCCCCGACGACGAGCACGACGAGACCACCATCGACGTGCGCGGCCTGCACCTTCTCTCCGGTCTGCCCCGCACGATCACCGTGCGCGCCGGCGACATCCGCGAAGCCATGGCCGAGGCCCTCAATGTGGTGGTGGAAGCGGTGAAACGCACCCTGGAGCGCACCCCTCCCGAACTGGCGGCCGACATCGTTGACCGGGGGATCATGCTCGCCGGCGGCGGCGCCCTCGTGCGCGGCATCAGCGACCTGATCAGCCACGAAACCGGCATCCTCACCCACGTGGCCGAAGATCCGCTCCTCTGCGTTGTCAACGGCTGCGGCATGGTGCTGGAGGACTACAAGCGTCTCGAGCGGGTGCTCGACACGCCCGACTTCGGCCGCCAGCCGGTCTGACGACCATGCCCCTGCGGGCGGCCCGCTGGCTGCGACTGGCCCACGTTGGCCGGGCCGTGCGGGCCTGGCCCTGGCTGCTGCTGCTGGCGGTGCTCGTAGGGGCGCGTCTCAGCCGCGGCGCCGGCATCGCCGATGCCTTCGCACTCCTGTCGCGCCCGTTCTGGCCCGGCCCGGCACAGAGCGAATGGTTGCGATCAGCCCAGCAGCTGGGTGATCAGGTGCGCATTCAACAGTTGCAGAACGACAATGCACGCCTGCGCAGCCTGCTGCAGCTGCGCCGCTCCAGCAGCAGCGCCATCACCGCCGCCGTGATCGGTCGCGACACCGCTGGCTGGTGGCAGCAGTTGCTGCTGGGAAGCGGTTCACTCCAGGGGGTGCGGCCCGGTCAGGCCGTGCTGGCCCCCGGCGGCCTGGTGGGCCGTGTGGTTTCCGTTACGCCCACCACCGCCACCGTGCGGCTGCTCACCGACCCGGCCAGCCGGGTGGGGGTGCTGGTGCCGGCCCGCCAGCGCCACGGCCTGCTCGCCGGTGTGGGCACCAGCCGACCAGTGCTCCGTTTTCTCGATAAGGATCCGGGGGTGCGGCCGGGCGATGTGGTGGTGACCTCACCAGCCAGCACCCTGGTGGCACCCAACCTGCCGGTGGGGGTGATTCAGTCGGTGCAGGAGCGTGCCGATCCGGCTCCGGAGGCTGCCGTTCAGCTGATCGCGCCCCTGGAGGCCGTGGACTGGGTGCAGGTGCTGACCCCCTGATGGCACGGTTGCTGCTCCAACCCTGGTGCCTGGCCACCGCCCTTATGGTGCCGTTGCTCACGCTCGGCACGCCGCCGTTGCTGCGCCTGGCGGGCGTGTCGCCCTGTTGGTCGGTGCTGTGGCTGCTGCCCTGGGCCTTGGCGGATGGGCCGCTCTCCGGTGCTCTGGCGGGCCTGGGGCTCGGGTTGCTGGTGGATGGGCTGCACCCCGGCTGGGTGAGCCAACTGCCGGCGCTGGTGGGGCTCGGCTGGTGGTGGGGGCGGCTGGGGCGGCGCGGCCCGCCGATTCGCCGCAGCTTCAACCTTGGTCTGCAGGCCCTCCTCGGCACGGGCCTGCTCGGACTGAGTCTGATGGGCCAATGGGCGCTGATCAGCTGGCGGGGGATGGCGGCGGCGGGCGGGCGCCCCGGCACGGCCGTGGCCGGCCTGGATCTGGGTGTGGAGCCGGCCCTGCTGGCCCTGCCCGGGTGGCATGGCGCCGATCTGCTGGCGGCCGGACTGCATAACCTGCTGGCCCAGACCTTGCTCACCGCCCTGCTTGCCCCGATCCTCTGCTCCCTGCAGCTGCTGCTCTGGCGCCAGCTGCTCGCCGGCTCCCGTGGCTGACCCGCAACGCCGCTGGCGTGCCCTACCCCGCCGCGCGGCCGTGCGGCGGATGGGGTGGCTGGCGGCAGCGGGCCTGGCCAGTGGCGTTCTGGCCGCCTGCGGCGGCCCGCCGCAGGCGCCCCCGCGGCGGGAGCTGAGCGTGTGGACGCTCGATCTGGCCCCCCGCTTCAACACCTACATGCGCGAGGCGATCGCCAGCTGGGAGCAGCGCCATCCGGGGGTGACCGTGCGCTGGACCGATGTGCCCTGGTCGTCGGTGGAGCGCAAGCTGCTGGCGGCGGTGTTTGCCCGCACCGCCCCCGATGTGGTGAATCTCAACCCGCCGTTCGCAGCCAATCTGGCCAGCCGGGGAGGGCTGCGCGATCTCACCCCCCTGCTGCCGCCAGGCACGGCGGCGGGCTACCTGAGCGGCATCTGGTCGGCGGGCCAGGACGGGGGGCAGCAGTTCGCCATTCCCTGGTACCTCACCGCCCGGGTGACCATGGCCAATCAGAATCTGCTGCGCCAGGCAGGCCTGACGGCTCCCCCCCGACGCTGGAGCGACGTGCCGGCCTATGCCGAGGCGATCCGGCGACGCACCGGCCGCTACGCCCTGTTCGTGACCGTGGTGCCCGATGACTCGGCCGAGCTGCTGGAGTCGCTGGTGCAGATGCAGGTGCAGCTGCTGGATCAGCGGCGGAGGGCAGCCTTCAACAGCGCCGCCGGGCGACGGGCCTTTGCCTTCTGGACCGATCTTTACCGCCGCGGCCTGCTGCCACGCGAGGTGGTGAGCCAGGGCTACCGACGGGCGATCGAGTTGTACCAGGCGGGCGATCTGGCCCAGGTGGCCACCGGGCCCGATTTTTTGCGCAACCTGCAGACGAATGCGCCCGGTATCGCGGCCGCAACGGCTCCGTTTCCGCCTCTCACCGGCCCCGACGGAGTGGCCAATGTGGCCGCCATGAATCTGGTGGTGCCGCGGCAGAGCACCATGGCCAAAGAGGCGGTGAGCTTTGCCCTGCATCTCACCGATGCCCAGCGCCAATTGGCCTTTGCCGAGGAGGCCCGGGTGCTCCCTTCCTCCAACGATGCGCTGCGGCAGCTGCGCGCCTCCCTGGTCGAGGCTGCCGCCGATGGGTCGGCCGAGCGGCTGGTGAGCGAGGCGCGCCTTCTGTCAGCTGACACCCTGGAGCGGGCCCGGGTGCTGGTGCCGGCCAGCCCGCGGATCAAACGCCTGCAGGCGATCGTGTATACCCAGCTGCAACGGGCGATGCTGGGCCAGGTGAGCAGCGATGCGGCGCTGGCCGAAGCCGAACGCCAGTGGAACGCTTATGCCGCGGCCCGCTGGCCTTGAACCGCCCTGATAATCCGAACAAAATCTTAAATCTCGCCAGATCCCCTGGGGCTGCGCCGATCCGAGGCGCGCTGGACGGCCGGCGGCGGGGTATGGTTGCGATTCTTCACTCGCCAGCGGTGGGTGGGGATGTTCAGTCCTGCGGAGGTGTGCTTGGAGGAGATGGCGCAGGGCGTTGCTGCGACCCAGGAGCACCGCTCCGGCCCCGCGGCCCAGCCCGTGGCCACCCTGCTGGTGGTCGACGACGAGCCGGCGGTGCGCCGGGTGCTGGTGCTGCGCCTGCAGCTGGCCGGCTACCGCGTGGTGTGCGCCGAAGACGGCGAGCAGGCGCTGGAACTCTTTCACCGCGAGCAGCCGGATCTGGTGGTGCTCGATGTAATGCTCCCCAAGCTCGACGGTTTTGCCGTGTGCCGCAGGCTGCGGGCCGAGTCTTGCGTGCCGATCATCTTTCTCTCTGCGCTCGATGCCATCGCCGAGCGGGTGGCAGGCCTGGATCTGGGGGCCGATGATTATCTGCCGAAACCGTTCAGTCCCAAGGAGCTGGAGGCACGCATCGCCACCATCCTGCGCCGGGTGGGCCGCGGCTCGGCCACGGTGGAACCGCGTGAAGTGAGCAATGGCAGCGGCGTGCTGCGGGTGGCTGATCTGGTGGTCGACACCAACCGCCGCCAGGTCACCCGCGACGGCCAGCGCATTGCCCTCACCTACACCGAGTTCAGCCTGCTGGAGCTGCTGTTCCGCGAGCCGGGCCGGGTGGTGCCCCGCGCCGAGATTCTCGAGCAGCTCTGGGGCTATCCACCGCGCCGCGCGGCCGATCTGCGCGTGGTGGATGTGTATGTGGCCCGGCTGCGGGGCAAGCTGGAGCCCGACCCCCGCAACCCCGAGCTGATCCTCACGGTGCGGGGTACCGGCTATGCTTCTCAGCGCTTCGGCGACGGCAGCCTCGCCGCCGCGGGCTGAGGGTCGGCGGTCCTGCAGGATGGCGCCAGACACCATGCCATCCCTTGTCGGAGCTGCGCAACACCCGCCTGGAAAAGGCAGCCAAGCTGATGCAGGCGGGGCAGGAGCCCTACGCCCTCGGTTTTGCCCCCAGCCACCGCACCGCCGCGCTGCAGGCGGACCACGCCGATCTCGAACCCGGCGCTGAGCGTGCTGTGGCCGTGGCCGTGGCCGGCCGGGTGATGACCCGCCGGGTGATGGGCAAGCTGGCCTTCTTCACCCTGGCCGATGAAACCGGCCCCATTCAGCTCTACATCGAGAAGGCCACCCTCACCGCCGCCCAGCCGCACAACCCGGACGCCTTCAGCCAGATCACCAGCTTGGTGGATGCCGGCGACTGGATTGGCGCCACGGGCACGCTGCGTCGCACCGACAAGGGCGAATTATCGGTGAAGATCACCGACTGGCGCATGCTCTCCAAAGCGCTCCAGCCCCTGCCCGACAAGTGGCATGGCCTGGCCGACGTGGAGAAACGCTACCGCCAGCGCTATCTCGATCTGATCGTGTCGCCCCACACCCGCGACACCTTCCGCCGGCGGGCCCAGATGGTGAGCGCCATGCGCCGCTGGCTCGATGCCCGCGATTTTCTGGAAATCGAGACCCCGGTGCTCAACAGCGAAGCCGGCGGCGCCGATGCCCGACCCTTCACCACCCACCACAACGCCCTCGACCTGCCCCTCTATCTACGCATCGCCACCGAACTGCACCTCAAGCGGCTGGTGGTGGGCGGTTTCGAGCGGGTGTATGAGCTGGGCCGCATCTTTCGCAATGAGGGGGTGAGCACCCGCCACAACCCCGAATTCACCTCGGTGGAGATCTATCAGGCCTACACCGATTACATGGGGATGATGGAGCTCACCGAAGCGTTGATCGCCGCCGTGGCCCTGGAGGTGTGCGGCGACACGCGCCTCACCTACCAGGGCACCGCCATCGATCTCACCCCACCGTGGCGAAGGGCCACCATGCATGAGCTGGTGGCGGAGGCCACCGGCCTCGACTTTGCCGCCTTCGGCAACCGCGAGCAGGCCGCGGCCGCCATGGCGGATGACGGCCTGGAGGTGCCAACGGCCGCCAACAGCGTGGGGCGCCTGCTGAACGAGGCCTTTGAGCAAAGGGTGGAGCCCCAGCTGGTGCAGCCCACCTTCGTGATGGATTACCCGATCGAGATCTCGCCCCTGGCCCGCCAGCACCGCAGCAAACCCGGCCTGGTGGAGCGCTTTGAGCTGTTCATCGTGGGGCGGGAAACCGCCAATGCCTTCAGCGAACTGATCGATCCACTCGACCAGCGGGCGCGACTGGAAGCCCAGCAGCAGCGCCGTCAGGCGGGTGACCTGGAAGCCCAGGGCGTGGATGAAGACTTCCTGATGGCCCTGGAGGTGGGCATGCCCCCCACCGGCGGGCTGGGCATCGGCATCGATCGGCTGGCCATGCTGCTCACCGACAGTCCGTCGATCCGCGACGTGATCGCCTTTCCGCTGCTGCGGCCCGAACAGCGGACCGAAACGACCGGGGCCGACGCAATGGGATAATTGCGTCAGTAGGCAATCTCCCCCATCTCATGAGTGGCGAGCGCGTCGGTTTCCGCTTCAAGCACGCGGATGCGGTGGTGAAGCGCAATCCGCAGGGTCGCTCCCGCCGGGGGTGGGTGATGGAACCCGTGGAGCAGACCACCAGCCGGGGCACCAAGATGCCCGCTTATCGCATTCGTTGGCGCGACAGCGAACGGCCGGAGATTGTGCTGCAGCACATGCTCATCGCCGATCCCGACCCCACGCCTCCACCGGAAGGGGTGAGCCTGGTGCCGCCAGCCCCGAAGGCCTGAGCCTCAGCGGCCCATCCGGCGGCGCAGTTCCTCGAGGTCCTGATCGGTTTCAAAGTGACTCCAGGCCTGGGCCAGGTCTTCGGCGGCAAGGAGGTCGCGCTCGAGGTCGCGATGGCGCAACCCCAGCTCTGCCAGGGTCTCCCAGCGCTGCCGGCCCCGTTCCATCAACACCGCCACATGGGCCTCCGCCCGCTTCACCAGATCCTGGGCACCGGCGGCGCGGGCCTTGCCGATCCGCTGCTGCCATAAACGGATCTCCTCCGCCAGCTCCAGCAGGCCGCGGCGCTGCTGCTCGGCCTGGTCCCTGAGCTGTTGGCGGGCGGTCAGCAGCGCCTGGCGCCGGTCGCGGGCTTCCTGGTCGGCCAGCAGGGCATCCTGCAGGGGGTTGGCCTCCAAGAAAGCCTGCAGCTGCTGCTCCAGCCTGGCTTCCAATTGATCCAGCCAGCTGCTGCTCATCGGGGGGCCTCGCCCGGAGCGCGCGTGATCAGGGGCGCTTCGATCTCCTCCTGCAGGGGCGTGATCGCAGCCTCGCGGGAGCGGAGCAGCAGCTGGGTGAGGCGCGCCACCGCACCCTCGCCCAGGCTGTCGGTGCCGATGCGCTCAAAGGCCCGCTGGTAGAGATCGTCCAGCTCGGCGATCAAGCCCTCGCGCATGGCCCGCATCGCCTGCCGCTGTTCCTGCCGGCCCATCGCTTCAATCCTCCCTGTCGCCCTTGGGGGTGTGCTCCGAGTCTGCCTGCACCAGCAGATGCAGCGACAGGTCGTCGGCCGGATCATGCCAGCGACGCCGCACCCTCCAGCCGGCCGAGGCCGCCAGGCGCCCGAAGGCCTCGGGGTCGTATTTCACGCTGTGTTCGGTGATCAGCGGTTCGCCGTCGGCGAACCGCCAATCACGACCCGCCAGCCGCACGGTTTGCTCCCGCTGGCTCACCAGGGACATGGTGATGCGACTGTTGGCGGCATCCCACCAGGCCCGGTAAGCAAACGTCGCAGGATCGAAGCTGCCGTTGAGGTCGCGGTTGAGACGCACCAGCAGGTTGCGGGCAAAGGCGGCCGAAACGCCCGCCCGGTCGTTGTACGCGGCTTCGAGCCGTTGCACGGTCTTGGGCTGGTCGATGCCGATCAGCAGCCGGCCGCCAGGCCCCAGCAGCCGCTGAAACTGACGCAACAGGCTGCTGGCGGCCGGTGGATCGAAGTTGCCCAGCGAACTTCCCGGGTAAAACCCCAGCCGCCGGCCCTGCAGCAGCGGATGCGGCGGCAGCTGATCGAGGCTGCTGTAGTCGCAGCAGATGCCCAGCACCGGCACCTGGGGATGCTGGCCCTGCAGGATCTGGCAGGCCTCGCGCAGCTGGTCGACGCTGATCTCCAGGGCAACGTAGGCGGAGGGTTGCAGGGCGGCCAGCAGAGGCCCCACTTTGCGGGCATTGCCGGCCCCGAATTCCACCAGCACCCCCTGGCCGAGCGCAGCGGCCAGCTCGGGAGCATGCCGCTGCAACAAGGCGGTTTCGGTGCGAGTCAGGCCGTATTCCGGCTGCTCGCAGATCGCTTCAAACAGCCGCGACCCGACAGCGTCGTACAACAGCCAGGCCGGCAACTGGCGCGGCCGTCGCTCCATGCCGGCGATCACCCGTTGCCGCGTGTCGGCAACCGCTGGGTGCAGGTCGATCAGCATCGACCATCCCGCGCCAGCCGCAGCCCTGCCGCCATCCAGCGGCTGGCCGGCGGAAAGAAATTGCGATATGTCGGCCGGCTATGGCCGGCGGGGGTGAGAAAGCAGCTGCCGCGGAGCACGAACTGCGAAGTCATGAACTTGCCGTTGTACTCGCCCACCGCCCCGGCGACCGGCCGAAAACCGGGAAAGGGGCGATAGGGGCTGGCGGTCCACTGCCACAGCACCCCATCGGCCTGGGGCAGGTCACCACTGGCCGCCAGCGCTTCCCATTCCGCTTCATCCGGCAGGCGGCAACCGGCCCAGCGAGCGTAGGCATCGGCCTCAAACCAACTCAGATGACGCACCGGTGCCAGGGGATCACGGGGTTGGCGGCCCGCCAGCGTGAAGGCGTCGGCATCGCGCCAGTAACGCGGCGCCACCCAACCCCGCTCCTGCACCACCGCCCAACCTTCGCTCATCCACAGCTCCGGCCGCTGGTAGCCGCCATCGGCGATGAAGGCGGCGTAGGCGGCGTTGGTCACCAGACGATCAGCCAGGGCAAAGGGTTCCAGCCAGCGGCGGTGCCGGGGGCCCTCATTGTCGAAGTGAAAGCCGGCCTCGGCACCGATCGCCACCAGGCCGCCCGGGTGATGGAGCCATCCCGACGATGGCGGCAGCACCGCGGCGGCGAAGCGGCTCTCCCAGCCTGCAGCGGGCGCTTCGTAAGCCGGCTCCAGGGGATTGCGACTGAAGCCGTCGAGCAGATCCATCAGCAGCAGTTCCTGGTGCTGCTGCTCGTGGTGCAGGCCCAGCTCCAGCAGGGCCTGCACCCGCCGCTGCTG
Organism: Cyanobacteriota bacterium; assembly: GCA_035285645.1. Taxonomy (GTDB): domain Bacteria; phylum Cyanobacteriota; class Cyanobacteriia; order PCC-6307; family Cyanobiaceae; genus Cyanobium. The sequence continues at coordinate 15,446 of JAYKGR010000101.1, forward strand.
CGCTTCCGTGCGGCATTTGAGCTCCGTGATCAGCTCCTCGAGCGCCCGATCCACCCGGCGCCGCCAGGCCAGCACCGCTTCGATGGTGGGCCGGCTGAGCAATCCCCGTTGCGGCCGGGGATGGCGGCGCCCCACCGCGTCGTAGTACGAGTTGAAGAGATACCCCCAGCCTGGCTCCGCCTGGGACCCGGCGGCATGGTGGGGCTCCAGCACGAAGGTGTCAAAAAACCAGGTGGTGTGGGCCAAATGCCACTTGGGTGGGCTGGCGTCGGCCATGCCCTGAAGGCCGAGGTCTTCCGGTTCCAGAGGGGCAATCAGCTGTTCGCTGGCCTGGCGCACCCGCTGGAGCCGCTGCCCGAGTGATGCGGTTTCGGCGACATGGGCCATGGCTGCGGGCTGTTGTTGGGAGCACCTGCGCGATTGTGCCTACGATCCACGCCACTGCGCCATCACCACCCGCCCCATGGGAGCCGCCGCGACCGCTGTGGGAGAGCTTGTGGCCGGGCGCTACCGGCTCGAGCAATGCCTGGGCAGCGAGCCGCCTTCGCCCCAGGGGGTGCTCTGGCGCGGGGTCGACCTGCTAGCGGCCGAAGCGCCCGTGGCCTTGCGCTGCCTCGGTGCCGGCCACGACCAAGACGGTGGCCGCCGCCGTTGGTTGCTGTTGCAAGGGTTGCTGCACCCCCAGCTGCCCCGTTTCGGCGGGGCGATCGAGGCCGATGGCCACCTCTGGCTGGTGCGCGAGTGGTTGTCTGGCCGCAGCCTGGCCCAGCTGCTGGCCACGCGGCTGGAGCGGCAGATGGTGTTTGGCGCCGGCGAGGTGCTGCTGCTGCTCCGCCAGCTGCTACCTGTGCTGGCGGTGTTTCACGGCCAAGAGCTGGTGCATGGCGATCTCACGCCGGCCAACCTGCTTCGACGCGACAGCGATGGCCTGCCGGTGCCCCTGGACTACGGCCTTGTGCGCTCCTGCGGCGAACGGGAGCCGGTGGGCGGCAGCGCTGGTTACGCCCCGCCGGCGCAGGTGCAGGGCGAGTCGGCCGCCCCCTGGATGGATCTCCATGCCCTGGGCGTGATCGCGCTGGAGCTGCTGAGCGGCGAACCGCCAGCCCGGCTGCTCGACCCGGTGACGATGGACTGGCGGGTGCCCCCGGCCCTGGATGCGGAGGTGAGCCTACGAGAGCTGCTGCTGCGGCTGCTCAAGCCAGGCGATGCGGGCTACGGCACCGCCGCCGAGGCGCTGGCGGCCCTGCAGGCCCTGCCGATGCCTGAATCCACCGGACCGGTGCCCCGAGCCGATCGCACCGAAGTGCTGGTGGCTCCCGTCGCTCCAGCGCCGCCACCACAGACCGCGACGCCAGAGGCTCCAGCACCAGCGGCATCAGCACCCGTGGCCGCGGCACCCGTGGGCCGCCGCCGACCATCCCATCGCGACGACGAGGTGGAAGGTGGCGTTTGGCCGGTGGTGATCGCCCTAGTGCTCTCTGCTGTGGTGGGCACCGCCATCGGCTGGTGGTGGATGGGCCGCAGCCGCCCCCCCCAGAGCGATGGCGCCACCAGCACGGAGCTGCCCGTCAGCCTGCCACCGGGCGAGGTGGACCAGCGCCAGCAGCTGCTCACCCGGCTGCGGGCCCTGCAGATCGACCGGCGCTGGTTTTTGCGGCTGGTGGATGCGGCCCTGCTGGAGGACTATCCCGAGCGGGGCGGCCGCCGCCCCACCGAAGCGCCGGAAGACGCACCGCTGCGGCGCGTGTGGAACCGCCTGGCGGAAGACTGGCTGGCGCGGGTGGAACAGTTGCCCCTCGAGATTCGGCGCCGACTGGGCAGCTTTCGGGCCGCCGACTGGGAGCAGCGCCAACAGGCCCTGGTGAGCCAGGGGCTGAGCCCCACCGTGCTGCGTCAGCTGGTGACGGGCAGTGCCCGCAACCTGCTGCCGGGCCAGAGCCGCGGCGACCTGCCCGCCGAACCCTTCCGCCAGCTTTGGTATGCAGCTGCGGAACAGAGCCTCGCCAACGTGCGGATCGAACCGATCGCTCTGGAGTCATCGCGCACGCGGATAATCACCGCCGAGGTGGCGGCCACGGGCGCCCGCCTGTTTCCCGTGCGGGTGCCGCCGGGCGACCGTCTGGTGCTGGGCGTGAACGGCACGCCCCTGCTGCAGATGAGTGTGTACGCCGCCGATGGCCGTTCGCTGGAGAATCGCGGCCCCCTGCGGGTGGTGAGCCTGCCACCTCAGGCCAGCTCACCGGTGCAGTTGCTGATTACGAATGATGGCGTGGCGCCGGCCATGATCACGCTGTCGCTGCGCTCCGATCCTCCAGCGCCGGAACCGACTCCCGCCGTGATCCTCGACAACGCGCCCAACCCTCCCGACAGCCGGCCCGACGTGGACGGTGAGCCGGGCGATCCGCCGCCACCACCGCCGGCCGCGCCGCAGCCCAGCAGCCCTTAAAACCGAGCGATCGCCGCGCGGGTTTCACGCTCCTCCTGTCGGCGTTTTTCTTCATGGCGCTTGTCGTGCAGCTTGCGCCCCCGCCCCAGGCCGATCGTGAGCTTGATCCAGGAACCCTTGAGATGCAGGTTGAGCGGGATGAGGGTGAGGCCCTTCTGCTCCAGCGCCACCCGCAGTCGATCAATCTCCCGGCGGTGGGCCAGCAATCGCCTCACCCGCAGCGGTTCGTGGTTGAAGAAGCGACCGGCGTGGCTGTGGGGTGAGATGTGCACGTTGTGGAGCTGCATCGCACCGTTACGGATCAAGCAGAAGCCATCCCGCAGGTTCACCTGGCCGGCGCGGATCGATTTCACTTCGGTACCGAGCAGCTCAATGCCCGTTTCCAGGGTTTCGAGGATGTCGTACTGATGGCGTGCCAAACGGTTGTCGGCCAGCAGCCGCTGGGCCGGATCCTTGCTGCCGCTGCCCCCCCGTCGCCCTGGCCCCTTGGCCATCGCTGCTGCCACCCACCGGATCTCCCGACCCTAGGCAGCAGCCGGTACCCTCGGACCCATGGCGATCGTTTCTTCCAGCGGCGGCTCCCCAGCGCCTCCCGCCAGCAACCGGCTGCTGGACGGCACGGCGTTGGAAGAGGACGAGCGCGCGCCCGCGCGCGACGATGGGTTGCGCCCGCGCCGCCTGGCCGACTACATCGGCCAGGCCGAGCTACGGCAAGTGCTGGGCATTGCCGTGGCAGCCAGCCGGCAACGGGGCGATGCCCTCGATCACGTGTTGCTGCATGGCCCCCCCGGCCTGGGCAAAACCACCATGGCGCTGGTGCTTGCTGAGGAGCTGGGGGTGCGCTGCCGTATCACCAGTGCACCCGCCCTGGAGCGGCCGCGCGACATCGTGGGCCTGCTGGTGAATTTGCAGCCCCGCGAGGTGCTGTTCATCGATGAGATCCACCGGCTCAATCGGGTGGCCGAGGAGATTCTCTACCCGGCGATGGAGGATTTCCGCCTCGATCTCACGGTGGGCAAGGGCACCACGGCCCGCACCCGCAGCCTGCCGCTCAGCCCCTTCACCTTGGTGGGGGCCACCACCAGGGCCGGCAGCCTCAGTTCGCCGCTGCGCGATCGCTTTGGGCTGATCCAGCGGCTGGAGTTTTACGCGCTAGCCGATCTGCAGGCCATCGTGGCTCGCACCGCCAGCCTGCTGGGGCTGGAGCTGGAGACGGCAGCGGCCCTGGAGGTGGCCCGCCGCTGCCGGGGCACACCTCGGATCGCCAACCGCCTGCTGCGGCGGGTGCGCGATGTGGCGGCGGTGGGAGGCCATGGCCGGATCGGCGCCGGGCTGGTGGCTGAGGCCCTGGCGCTGCACCGCGTGGATGGTTGCGGTCTGGATGCCGGCGACCGGCGGCTGCTCGCCCTTCTGCTGGAGGGCCATGGCGGCGGCCCGGTGGGGCTGGACACCCTGGCCGCCGGCCTGGGCGAAGACCCCGCCACCCTCGAGGCGGTGGTGGAGCCCTATCTGCTGCAGGTGGGTTTTCTGCAACGCACGCCGCGGGGCCGGCAGATCACGCCGGCCGGTCGCGCCCATCTGGCGGCGGCGCCATGAGCATCACGCTGGTGGCTTTGGTGCTGGCCCTGCAGATGCTCGTGCCCACGGGTGTGGCGCCGCTGTTTGATCAGGCCCTGGCGGCGAGCCGCGCCGGCGCCTTCGAGGAGGCGCTACCGCTGTGGAATCGGGTGGTGGAGGTCGCCCCCCAGGATGCTGCCGCCTGGAGCAATCGCGGCAATGTGCGCCTGGCCCTGGGCGACTCGGCCGGAGCGATCGCCGACCAGGAGCAGGCCATGGCCCTCGACCCTCTCAACCCCGATCCCCATCTCAACCGCGGTACGGCTGAAGAGTCGCTGGGCCAGTGGGCCGCTGCAGAAGCCGATTACCACTGGATCCTGGAGCGGCAGCCCGATGAGGCCAGCGCGCTCTACAACCTTGGCAATGTGAAGGGATCCCTGGGGCGCTGGCAGGAGGCGCGATGCCTGTTTGAGCGCGCGGCCCTGGCGCGACCTGGTTTCGCCATGGCGCGCTCCAGCGCCGCGCTGGCCGCCTTTGAACTGGGGGAACTGGAGGCGGCCGAGTGGGAGCTGCGAGCTCTGATCCGTCGCTATCCCCTCTTTGCTGATGCAAGGGCAGCTCTCACGGCCCTGCTATGGGAACAGGGAGCGACTGGCGAGGCCGAAAGTAACTGGGTGGCAGCCGTAGGGCTGGATCCCCGCTACCGCCAAGCCGATTGGCTGGCGGGGGTGCGCCGCTGGCCACCGGTCGCCGTATCTGCCCTGGGGAGGTTTCGACG
>JAYKGR010000102.1:0-20629 GCA_035285645.1 Cyanobacteriota bacterium
GCCGCCACCTTCTTGCCCTTGAGGTCGGCCACCGAGTTGATGCCCTCGGCCACGATGATCTGGTCGTTGCCGGTGGAGTAGTCGTTCTGCAGCACCACCTGCAGATCGGCGCCGCCCGCCACCGAGCTGATCGTGTCGTTCAGCGTCTGGCTGTTGCAGTCCAGCTGGCCGGCATTGAGGGCATTGATGCTGTCGAGGTAGCCGTCAAACCACTGCATCTGGCCGTTCACGCCGGCTTTGGCAAACAGCCCCCTGGCTTCGGTGACAGCCCAGGGAAACCAGCCCGGCCAGGCGCTGTAACCGATGCGCACCGCCGGTCCACCGGCGGGGGCCTCGGCGCCAGGGTTTTGGCAGGCGGCCAGCAGGCCGCCGCCCAGCGCCGCGATCAGCGCCAGGGCCGACAGACGGAGCCGGCGGCGGGGGGATGGGGTGGTGGAAGGCATCACAGGGGGAGCGAATGGAACGAAAACAGCAACCGCCGGGGCGATGGCTCAGGCGGGCACCAGCGGCAGCGCGGCGGCGGTCACGGCGGCCTGCTGCTGCCGCACCCAGCCGTGCCACGCCTCCAGGCCCTCGCCGCTGCTGGCCGACACCCGCAGCACCTGGCAGCGCGGATTCACGGCATGGATATGGGCTTCGATGCGGGCGATATCGACCGGCAGATAGGGCAACAGGTCGGTTTTGGTGATGAGCACGCAGTCCGCCTCGCGGAACATCACCGGGTACTTGAGCGGCTTGTCGTCGCCTTCGGTGACGCTGAGCAGCGCCACCTTGCGGTGTTCGCCCACCTCGAATTCGGCTGGGCAAACCAGATTGCCCACGTTTTCCACCCAGAGCAGATCGAGGCCGGCGGGATCGAGGCGCTGCTGCAGCAGCTTCAGGCCACCGCTCACCATCGCCGCATCGAGATGGCAGGCGCGGCCGGTGGTGATCGGCACCACCGGCACCCCTGAAGCCTCCAGCCGCTCGGCATCGAGCTGGGTGGTCATGTCACCCTCCAGCACGGCCATCGCCAGATCGCTGGAGAGGGCGGTGAGGCTGCGCTCCAGCAGCGAGGTCTTGCCGGCACCAGGGCTGCTCATCACGTTGATGCAGAGCAGCCGCCAGGCGTCGAAGTGTTCGCGGTTGTGGGCGGCCTGGTGCTGGTTGGCCGCCAGCAGATTCAGGCCGAGGGTGTCTTCCAGGGGCAAGTGCATGGCCATTACACCGCTGTGGCGGTGGCGAAAGGGCTGGGGGCTGGAGCATCGAGCGTGTAATCCACCGAGCGGATGCGCAGCTCTCGGCCGCTCACGATCTCCTCCATCGGGTGATCGCAGCAGGGTGAGCGATAGGCCGCGGCCGCCGTGGGGGCATAGGTGCTGTTGCAGCGCACGCAGCGGCCCACCAGGGGCAAGGTTTCGATGGCCAGCTCAGCGCCCTCCAGCCAGCTCTGCCGCACCGCCACCCGCCAGGTGGCCACCAGCTGATCGGGCTCCACGCAGGTGAAATCACCCACCTGCAGATGCACCCGCTGCACCCGGGGCGTAAGCGGATCGTGCTGCTGTTTCCACTGGTGCATGGAGAGCAGCAGACATTGCGTCATGTCGACTTCATGCATGGTCTTATCTCCACTTTTGATCCACGTTCATGTTGCAGTCATCGTTGATCCAGCTGGGCTTGCCCCGGCGCGGCAGCTGACCGCTCACCACCAGGTGGGCCATCGTGTCGCAGATCACCCGGGTGGCCATCAGCGATGTCATGTCGCTGATGTCGTAGGGGGGTGACACCTCCACCACCTCCAGGCCACACACCGGCACGTTGCGCACGATCAGCTCCAGCAGCTTGAGCGCTTCACGCGGCAGCAACCCGCCCGGTTCAGGCCAGCCGGTGCCGGGCACAAAGCCGGCATCGATGCAGTCGATGTCGAACGAGATGTACACGCAATCCGTGCCATCGGTGGCGCGCTCAATGGCAAATTGGGCGGCCGCCTCAAGGCCCATCTCGCAGATGTCGGTCACGGTGAGCACATTGGTGCCCCGCTCGCGGCATACCTTCACCCCTTCGCGCGGCACCTGCCAGCCGCCAATGCCAAGCTGCACCAAGTTGGCCGCCGGGGCATTGGCCATGTTGGTGGCATGAAACCAGGGGCAGGTGTGCATCCGCTCGTCGAGGTCGATCTCCTGGGTATCAACATGGCGATCAAAGTGAATGATGCCCACCTTCTTGTCACCGAGATGACGGCAGACACCGCGCACGGTGGGGAAACCAATCGAGTGGTCGCCGCCGAGAATGATCGGCAGGGCACCACTGGCAAAAACATGGGCGATACCCTTGGAAATCTGGTCAAAACTTTTTTCGTTGTTGGCTGGTATCGTGAAGATATCGCCCACATCACAGAGCGTGATCTGCTCGCGCAGATCCACACCCATTTCGTAGTTGTAAGGTGTGTAGAGGGCGGAGATGCGGCGAATGCCCTGGGGCCCGAACCGGGTGCCGGGTCGGTAGGTGGTGCCGCAGTCGTGGGGCACACCCACGATCGCCACGTCGTACTCCCCCACCCGGTTCACATCCTCGAGATAGGGGGCCTTCATGAAGGTGTTGATGCCCGCGTAGTGGGGCAGCTCACCGCGGGAAAAGGTGGAGATGCGGCGATCCACGATGCTCTCGGCCGCCTCCAGGCCGTAGCGCTGGGCCTGATCCACCTCCTGCTGCCAGCCGGTGAGCGGCAGGGCCCGCTCCTTCTCCAGGGCCCGCATCCCCTCCCCGGGATGCAAGCGTTCAAAGGCGCCCGTGGCGTCGGAGGGGCTCGTCATGGCATGGCAGGGAATATGGAGTGGCTGCGGTCTCCCGGGCTTTTATCCCTCCGTGCCCCGGCCCAGGGCCGGTGGAGCTCTCTTGGACCAGGCACCCGAATCGGGCCGGAACCCTAGAACTCCTTGTTCCGCGTTTTGAGTGTGAAACAGGGGCGGCGGGGCGATTGTGGCGGTCGTTACCGGCCAGTTGATCGGGCCAGCGGCACCAGCCCAGCCTTACGCTCCAGCGCAACTGGGCACCGGTGGCGGATCGGGTGCGGAACGGATGACCCCACGGCTGCGGATCCTGGCCCTGACCCTGCCGCTGCTGGCCGCCACGGCCACCGCCGCCGCGGCCTTCGCCAGAGCGCCGCTGCGGGTGGGAGTGCTCGATGGTTCGCCGCCGTGCTCCCTGCAGATCACTCCCGGGCACTGGGAGGGGGTGGCCGTGGAGCTCTGGCGGGTGGTGGCCAGCCGCGAACAGCTCGCTTACGTGCTGCAGCCCTATCCCAGCGCCCGCGAGCTGCTGGAGGCCAGCCGCAACGGCGAGGTGGATGTGGCCGTGGGCTGCCTCACCGTGAGCCCGGAGCGGGTGGGGCGCTACCGCTTCACCCTGCCCTTTCAGGAGGAGGGGCTGGCCCTGCTGATGCCGGTGGACCGGCTGGCGCTGGGCCGCTCACTGGCCCGGGCCCTGGTGAGCCCGTCGCTGCTGCGGGTACTGGCGGTGTACCTGCTGGCGATCGCCCTGCTCAGCTGGCTGGTGTGGCGGGATGAACACCAGAGCGAAGCGGGGATGGAGCGCAGCGCACAGCTGCGCAGCTACATGCTGGTGTTTCAGGTGCTGGCCACAGGGCCTGGCACCAATGTGATCGTGAGCCGCACCCGCGGCCATGGCCTGGTGCTGCTCAGCTGGCTGCTGCGCATCGTGGGCGCCTCCCTGATCGTGAGCACCGTGACCCTCGACGTGCTGCAGCAGCCGCCCGCCGCGGGCGATCTGCCCGGCTCCCTGGCCGACCTGGCCGGCCGACGGGTGGCAGCCCGGCCCGGCAGCGTGAGCAACACCACCCTGCGCCAACCGCCCCTGGCCGGCCGGGTGACCGTGGTGCCGATGGCCAGGGTGACGGAGGCCACCGGGCTGCTGCTCAGCCGAAGCGCCGATGCGGTACTGGCCGATGAACAGCAGCTGCGCTGGGTGCGCGACACCGCGCCGCCGTGGCAGCGACGGCGGCTGCAGCTGGTACTCGAGGGCACCCACCCCGAATCCCAGGCCCTGGCGCTCTCGCCCCGCCTGGATGACGCCCTCGAGGAGCGGATCAACCGGGCGATCAGCCAGGTGAAACGCGACGGCACCCTGCCGCAACCCTAGAGGCGATGTCAGCAGCTGAAGGTGTAGGTAGCCATCACAACAACAGCCCCCGGGCGCGTTGCCTACAACCCGCTGAATCATCCACGATCGCCTGCCATGACCAGCGAACAGGCTGCCCAGCTCATCGATGCCACCCTCGATCAGGTGCATCAGCGGCTCGTGGATCTCGAGGCTCAGGCTCTACCGCGCGAACGCCAGGCCCTGGCCGATGAATTTCGGGAATGGCGCCAACCGGTGGGCGGTCACATCGACCTGATGATCTTTCCCGGCCCGGCGGCAGCCTGAGCGCCTTCGCCGCCGCGCCGCAACCAGCGCCAGCACAGCCAGCCGCTGAGGACGGCGGCGGCCAGTCCCACCAGGGCCGAGCCCAGCAGCAGCCGGCTGCCGAAACTCCAACCCAGCTCCAGCAGTTGATCGCGCTGCAGGGCCCCCAGGCCTGGCCAGGCCGGCCCTCCCCCCAGCAGCAGGCAGCCCACCTGGTAATTGCACCAGTACAGCGGCAGGTAGGTGAAGGGATTGCTGATCCAGGTGCCCGCGGCGGCCAGCAGGTGATTGCCTCGCACCAGGCTGGCCAGCCCCATGCTCAGCACGATCTGCAGGCCGAAGAAGGGAAAGCAACCCATGAACACCCCGGCCGCCAGGCCTCGCGCCCGCTGGCCGGGGCTGCCCTCCTGCCGCCACAGCCAGCTGAGCGCCTGGCGCAGCGCCTGGGCGCCGCGGTCGCGCAGGCGTGGCAGCGTGAGGGCAGACCAGTGGAGACCAGGCTTGAACACCACAGGACTGGGCTGCGATCGGCGCGAATGAGCCAGAACCCTAGCCAGGCCACCGGCGGCGACACGATCGCCGCCATCGCCACCGCCGTGGCGCCAGCGGCTGGCAGCGTGGCGATTGTGCGCCTCTCGGGCCCGCGGGCCGAGGCGATCGGACGCCGCCTGTTTCGCGCGCCTGGCGCCCAGGCGTGGGACAGCCATCGGGTGCTCTACGGGCATGTGGTGGACCCGGCCAGCGGCGAACGGGTGGATGAGGCACTGCTGTTGCTGATGCGCGCCCCCCGCAGCTTCACCCGCGAAACCGTGGTGGAGCTGCACTGCCACGGGGGCCTGGTGGCGGTGGCCCGCGTGCTGGAGCTGGTGCTGGCGGCCGGAGCGCGGCGGGCCGAGCCCGGCGAATTCAGCCAGCGGGCTTTTCTCAACGGCCGGCTCGATCTCACCCGCGCCGAAGCGATCAGCGAACTGATCAGCGCCCGCAGCCGCCGGGCCGCCCAGCTGGCCATGGCCGGCCTCGACGGCGGCCTGCAGCGGCGCATCGGCACGCTGCGAAACCGGCTGCTCGATCAGCTGGCTGAACTGGAGGCCCGCGTGGATTTCGAAGACGACCTGCCGGCCCTCGACGGGACTGCCGTGGTGGCCGAACTGGAGGCGGTGCGCGCGGAGCTGCACACCCTGGTGGCGGAGGCAAGGGCTGCCGAACCGCTGCGGCGTGGCCTGCGGGTGGCGATCGTGGGCCGGCCCAATGTGGGCAAAAGCAGCTTGCTCAACCGCCTCAGCCGCCGCGAACGGGCGATCGTGACCGATCTTCCCGGCACCACCCGCGACCTGCTCGAAAGCGAAGTGGTGCTGGAGGGAGTGCCGCTCACCCTGGTGGATACGGCCGGCATCCGCTCCACCGGCGACCGGGTGGAGGCCCTGGGCATCGCCCGCAGCCGCGAGGCGCTGGCCGGCGCCGATGCGGTGCTGCTGCTGTTTGACCTCAGCGAAGGCTGGACCGAGGCCGATGCCGAACTGCGGCAGCAGGTGCCCGCGGGCGCGGCCCTGCTGGTCGTGGGCAACAAGGCTGACCGGGCTGGCGTACCGCCGGGCCCGCTCACCGCCAGCGCTGCCGGCGCACCGGCCGAGGTGGCCATCAGCGCCCTCGCGGGCACTGGCGAGCCAGCCCTGGCCTCTGCCCTGCTGGCCCGCTGCGGCGCGGCCCCCCAGGAGGGGCTGGTGGCGGCCCTCAACCGCCGCCAGGCCGACCTGGCAGCAGCAGCCGCCACGGCCCTGGCGGGCTGCCTGGAAACCGCCGCCGCTGGCCTGCCCTGGGATTTCTGGACGATCGATCTGCGCATGGCGGCACGCAACCTGGGGGAGATCACCGGCGAGGAGATCAGCGAGGCGGTGCTCGATCGGGTGTTCGCCCGCTTCTGCATCGGCAAATGACCCGCCCCGCGGCGGCGGGGCCATGCTGACAAACGGCCCGGTCGTGAGCAGGCTGAACCCAGCCGCACCGCGCTGATGTTCCATTCCCGTGGCCTGGGCCAGCTGAGCCTGGGCCTGCTGACGCTGGGTTTGCTGGTGGCGCCGGCGGCACAGGCGGCCGGTGTGGTGGAGCGGGTGGCCCGCAGCGGCGAGCTGCGCCTGATCGGCCCAGCCGACCGGCCGCCGATGATCACGGTGAATGCCCAGGGGCAACCGGAGGGCTTCGGGATCGACATCGCCGAGCGGGTGGCCGCCCTGCTGAGCGAAGCGGTGGGCCGGCCGGTGCGGCTGCGGTTTGAATCGGTGGCCGATGCCGCTCCTCTGGCACAGCGGCTTGGCGAAGGTGCCGCCGACCTGGCCTGCGGCCTGCCCTTCACGTGGGCCCGCGATCTCACCGTGGATTTTTCGGTGCCGATCGGCATCTCAGGCCTGCGGCTGTTGGCGCCGGAGGGCCGCTTCAATGGCGATCCCGCCGGCCTGGCGGGCCGCCGCATCGGCGTAGTGCGCGCGTCGCTGGCCGAAACCGACCTGCGCGGCACCCAACCCTCTGCCCGACTGGTGCCCTTCAACACCCTCTCCGCAGCGGTGGAGGCCCTGGCCAGCGGCCAGGTGGAGGGCGTGGTGGGCGATTCGGTGGTGCTGGCCGGGCTGGCTGGGCAGCGCGGCCTCCAGGGCCTCGCCCTCACGCCCGAGCAGCCCTACGAGCGCTATGGGGTGGCCTGCGCCCTTCCTCAGAACGATTCGGCCTTCCGCGACCTGGTGAACCGGGCGATCGTGGGCCTGCAGCAGGGCTATCTGCAGGGTGAACCGGCGGCGGTGGCCAGCGTGAATCGCTGGCTCGGGCCCGGCAGTGCCCTCGAACTGCCCCCTGTGGTGATCCGCACGGTGTTCGAAGCCCTGCTGCTGGGAGTGGAGGCGCTGCGACCGGTGCCGCCCGCCGCGCGCTGACCCCCCCTCTGCCAACCTCCTGACCTTCAAGCCGATGACGCTGCTCACCCACTCCCGCCTGATCGGCATCCTGCTGATCGCCGCGTCGCTGCCGATGGATCCAGGCCTGGCGCTGAGCGCCAGCCGCCTCGGCGCCTCCGCCGACGCGGCGATGGAGGTGCGGCTGCAGCGGATCGCCGCCGCCGTGCGCGCCCGCCAGCTGGCGGCGGAGACGTCGCAGCCCGCCACCCCTCACGACGCCCTGCTCAACGCGATCAGCGCCGTGGTGGTGACCCCGGGGGGTGTGGGCTGGGCCAATGGCGGCTGGGGCAATGGCGGCTTTTACAACGGTGGCTTCGGCAACGGCGGCTTCCGCAATGGCGGGTTTGCCAACGGCGGCTTCCGCAATGGGGGCTTTGCCAATGGGGGCTTTCGCAACGGGGGCGGTGGCGGCAGCTTCCGCAATGGCGGCTTCCGCAACTGGTGAGCGCGCCGATGCTCGATCCAGACGCGGGGCCATTGCGGCTGCTGGTGCTCCAGCCCACGCCGTTCTGCAACCTCAACTGCGACTACTGCTACCTACCCGGCCGCCACGAGCGCAGCCGCATGGCCCCCGAAATCCTGGATGCCGCCCTCGACCGGGTGCTGGAAAGCCCCTATCTCGATGGACCCTTCACCCTGCTGTGGCACGCCGGCGAACCGCTGAGCCTGCCGCCGGCGTTTTACAACATCGCCAGCGAACGGATCAGCGCGGCCCTGGAGCGGCACGGGCTGCCCCGCGATCTGGTGCGCCAGTCGCTGCAAACCAATGGCATCAACCTCAACGAAGCCTGGTGCGATTGCTTCGAGCGCCACGGCATTCATGTGGGCGTGAGCCTTGACGGGCCGGCGTTTCTGCACGACGCCCACCGCCGCACCCGCAGCGGCCTGCCCAGCCATGCCGCCGTGATGCGGGGCATCAGCTGGCTGCAACGCCGCCGCATTCCCTTCAACGTGATCGCCGTACTGACCGACGAGAGCCTGGATCACGCCGATGCGCTCTACGACTTCTTTGCCGACCACGGCATCGGCGAGGTGGGCTTCAACATGGAGGAAACCGAAGGGGCCAACCCCTGCTCCAGCCTCGACGCCACCGGGGATCGGGCGGCGCTGGAGAAGCGCTACCGGGCTTTTCTGCAACGCTTCTGGCAGCGCAGCCTGGCCGAACCGGGCCGGGTGCGGCTGCGGGAATTCGAGGGGATGCTCACCCTGGCCTGCACCGAGGAACGGCTGCAGCACACCGACATGAACCGACCCTTCGTGATCGTGAACGTGGATGTGAACGGGGCGATGTCGAGCTTCGATCCGGAACTGCTGGGGACGGCCAGCGACCGCTTCGGCCGCTTCGCCTTTGGCCAGGTGCAACACCACAGCCTCGCGGCGATGGCGACCGATCCGCGCTTCCAGGCGGTGCGCCGCGAAATCGCCGAGGGAGTGGAGCGCTGCCGGCGGGAGTGCGCCTACTTCGGCCTCTGTGGCGGTGGCGCCGGCAGCAACAAGTACTTCGAGCACGGCCGCTTCGATGGCAGCGAAACCCAGGCCTGTCGCTACCGCATCCAACTGGTGGCCGAGGTGGTGCTGGCCGAAATGGAGCGGGACCTGGAGCTGGCCTGAAGCGCTGGTGGGCTCGCCCTACGCTGGAGGATCCGCCCTGCCGTTGCACCGCGCCATGATCCCCACCTCCGACCTCCATGTGGTGGAGACGCGGCCGTTGGTGCCGCCCTCGGTGCTGCATCGCGAGCTGCCGATCAGCGAAACAGCCGCCCGCACGGTGCAGCAGGCGCGGGAGCGCATCAAGGCCATCCTGCATGCCGGCAGCCAGCGCCAGCTGGTGATCGTGGGCCCCTGCTCGGTGCACGACATCGCTGCTGCCCGCGATTACGCGGCAGCCATCAACGAGGCCCGCCGGCGCCATCACGAGCAGCTGGAGATCGTGATGCGGGTGTATTTCGAGAAGCCGCGCACCACGGTGGGCTGGAAGGGCCTGATCAACGATCCGCACCTCGACGGCAGCTACGACATCAACACGGGCCTGCGGCGCGCTCGCGGGCTGTTGCTTCACCTGGCCGAGATGGGGCTGCCGGCGGCCACCGAGCTGCTCGACCCGATCGTGCCCCAATACATCGCCGATCTGGTGAGCTGGACAGCGATCGGTGCGCGCACCACCGAAAGCCAGACCCACCGCGAGATGGCCTCCGGCCTGTCGATGCCGATCGGCTTCAAGAACGGCACCGACGGCAGCGCCACTACCGCCATCAATGCCATCGAAGCCGCCGCGCGACCCCACCATTTTCTGGGAATCAACGGCGACGGCAGCGCCGCGATCGTGAGCACCACCGGCAACCCCGACGGCCACCTGGTGCTGCGGGGCGGCAAGGGAGGCCCCAACTACCACGCCGAAGCCGTGGAGGCCGCCGCCACGCGCCTGGCCGCCGATGGGCTACCAGCTCGCCTGATGGTGGATTGCAGCCACGGCAACTCCAACAAGGATTACCGCCGCCAGGGGGAGGTGCTGCGGGCCGTGGCCGAGCAGGTGGCGGGCGGATCCGTGCACGTGATGGGGGTGATGCTGGAGAGCCATCTGGTGGCCGGCAATCAAACGGTGCCGGCCGACCTGTCGGGCCTCACCTACGGCCAGAGCATCACCGATGCCTGTATCGACCTGCCCACCACGCTGGAGCTGCTCCAGCACCTCAGCGAGGCGGTAGGCCAGGCCAGCCAACGCCATCTCGCTACAGTTTGATGCATCTGGCACTCGCCAATCACGAGTGCCAGATAATGACTCAAAGCAACGAATGTTCCTGGTGAACGGACGCCAGGGTGGCCGTGAATAATTTGGGGTTCCTGTTTCAACGGGAGGTCCACAGGTGAGTTATTTCCTGCAGTTCTGCGGACTATCGGATCCACTGCAACTGTTTTATCTGGAGCAGCGCAGCCAGGCCGCCGATGCCACCGGACCCGCCTTTGCCGGCTTCCGGCCCTGCCAGCTCGACGACCTGCTCGGCTGGGCCACGGCCACCGCCCGCGGTCGCGGCTGGGACAGCGGCGCCATCGAGCGCACCGTGATCGCGGTGTGGATGGACCGGGCCGAAGTGATCCGCCAGTGGCAGCTGCGCCTGCGGCAGGAGCCGGAGGATCGCCTGCTGGTGGCCGGCCTCGGCACCCAGCACGACTGGGGCCGGCGCTGCGAGCAGCTGCTCAAGGCCTGAGCCAGGCCCAGAGCAGACCCGCCACCACCGGCACGGTGTAATTGTCGAAGCCCAGCACCGCCACCTGCTCCAGGGCCACGGCCACGGCGGCAATGAACAGCAGGGCGGGCGCAGCCGGGGCACCGGAGCCCACCAGAGCCGCCACCGTCCCCAGGGCCAGCAGGGCCGCCAGGGCCATGGCCACCGTGCCCGCCAACGATTTGCGCTGCCCCAGCACCTGCCAGCTGGGAGAGACCACCGCCGGCCCCACCAGGCCGGCGGCACCATCGCCGAGGGCCATCACCAGCACACCGGCGGCGGCGGCATCGGGCTGGCCGGGCCAGTAGAGCAGCAGCAGGGTGGTGATGGCGGCGCCATAGGCCACCGTGCCGTAGCTGGCACGACCCACATCCTCCAGGGCGGGCAGCACCCGCAGGCGATGGTTGAGGCCGGCCAGCAGGGTGATCACGGCAGCGGCCACCACCGCCACAGGGCGGTCGATGGCCAGCCCCCAGGCGATCAGCACCACCGGACCACAGCCGATATGCACCAGCTTGCGGCTCCACTCGCGCTGCTCGGGCCAGCGGGAGCGCACCGCCAGGGCCGTGAGGATCACCAGCCCTAACCAGGCAGCCACGGCCCCACCACCGATCAGCTGCTGCCGCCAACCCTCCATGCCAGTCCGAGGCTCAGGCGGCCTCCTGCAGGTTGCTGATCAGGCGCAGCTTCATGATCGCCTTGGCCTCCAGCTGCCGCACCCGCTCCCGCGACACCTTGATCTGGCGGCCGATCTCCGCCAGGGTGAGCGGCTCGGTGCCGGCGAGGCCGAAGCGCATCCGCAGGATGCTCTGCTCGCGCTCGTTGAGCTGTTCCAGCCAGGTGCCCAGGTGCTCCTTCTGCAGGTGGCGGTCCATCGACTCGAAGTGCACGCCGCTGTTGGGATCGGCGATCAGCTCACCGAGGGTGCTGCGATCTTCATCGCCGCGGGCGTGGGCATCGAGCGAGGCACAGGGAGCGCTCTGGGCGATCAGATCCTCCAGCTCGCCCGGGGCCATGCCCATGGCGTGGGCCAGCTCGAGCCGATTGGGCTGGCGGCCCAGGCGATGGGAAAGCTCGCGGGTGATGCGGCGCATCTTGGAGAGCTTTTCGCTGATGTGGATGGGGAGGCGAATGGTGCGGGCGGTGTTGTCGATGGCCCGTGTCATTCCCTGGCGGATCCACCAATAGGCATAGGTGGAAAATTTGTAGCCCATCGCAGGGTCAAATTTGTCGACGGCACGCTCCAAACCGATGGTGCCCTCCTGAATCAGATCCAGCAGCTCGAGGCCTTGGTTCTGATATTTCTTGGCCACGCTCACCACCAGCCGCAGATTGGCCGACATCATGCGGTCGCGAGCCCGCTGGCCCATGCGCAGCTGCCGCTTCTGGCGATTGGTGAGCTGATCCGGCGGCAGCGCCTGCAGGGCCTTACTGGCCTGCACGTGATGGGCGAGCTCGATTTCCTCTGCCGGTGTCAGCAAAGGCACACGACCGATGGTGGCCAGATACCAGCCGATCGAATCGGCGCCGCCGGTTGTGGTCTTGGCCCGCAGGCCAATCGTCTTCGCTCCCGGGGTTGCCGAGCCTGAAGCTCCGACAACCCTGAGGGCGGAACGAGGAGGTGTCCCCATCACCCCAGCTCCGAATGAATTTGGCCGGAATGTAGCACCAGTGAAGCTGGGTGGGGGCGCAGAACCTGAAGATTCTGTATAGGTAATCGGCGTAAATTTCGATGTGTGACCTGCGCTACCGGTTGGCTTCAGCGGGTCGCAGTCCACCGCGCCATTGCTCCATGAGGGTTTGCTGAACAAGCCGAGCATCGCCCTCGGGCTGACGCTGGTGAAAGCTGCCGTCGGCCTGCATGTGCCAGGCGCCGGTATCGCTGAGGTAAAGGTCCAGCAGGGCGTCGAGCTGCTGCGCCAGGCGTGGATCGCTGATCGGCGCCACCGCCTCCACCCGCCGATCGAGGTTGCGGGGCATCCAGTCGGCGCTGCCGATCAGCCGCTCGGGTTCGCCGCCATTGCCAAAGCGGAAGAGGCGCGAGTGCTCCAGAAAGCGGCCGATGATGCTCACCACATGAATGTTGTCGCTCACACCCTCGATGCCGGGGCGCAGGGAGCACATGCCGCGGATCACCAGCTCGATGCGCACGCCGGCCTGGGAGGCTTCATAGAGCAGGGCGATGATCGCCGGATCCACCAGCGAATTCATCTTGGCCCGAATGGAGCCGCCACGGCCGGCGCGGGCGTGTTCGGTTTCGCGGCGGATGCGATCTTCCATGCCGCGACGCAGCGTCACCGGCGCCACCAGCAGCTTGCGGAAACTTTGCTGCTTGGCAAAGCCGGTGAGAAAGTTGAACAGCTCCACCAGGTCTTGGCCGATCTCCGGATCGGCGGTGAGCAGGCCCAGGTCGGTGTAGAGGGTGGAGGTGCGAGCGTTGTAATTGCCGGTGCCGATGTGCATATAACTGCGCAGCTCCTGCTTCTCGCGCCGCACCACCAGCAGAATCTTGGTGTGGGTTTTGAGGCCGAGCACGCCGTACACCACATGCACGCCGGAGCGCTCCAACTGGCGGGCCCACTGGATGTTGTTGTCTTCATCAAAGCGGGCCTTGAGCTCCACCAGAGCCATCACCTGCTTGCCGTTTTCGGCGGCGCGGATCAGCGAAGCGATCACGGCCGAATCCTTCGACACCCGATAGAGCGTCATCTTGATGGCCAGCACGGAGGGATCATCAGCCGCCTGGCTCAGAAACTCCTCCACCGAGGTGGCAAACAGCTCGTAGGGGTGGTGCAGCAGCACATCACCATGGCGGATCACGCGGAAGATGCTTTCGAATTCCTCCTCCTTGATCGAGCCATCGGCCAGCTCACTCTTCTGGGTGCGCACCAGCGCCGGGTGGGTGCGGCCCTTGAAGGGCTGATCCTTGAGCTGGGGCAGGGGAATGGCGAGCAGTCCCATCAGATCATCGAGCCCCAGGGGGCCGTTGATCCGGTAGAGGTCTTCCGGTTCCACCTCCAGGCCCTCCGTCAGCTGATGCACCACCTCATCGGGCATCTCATCGGCCACCTCCAGGCGCACCACCTCGCCGCCCATGCGCCGCTTGCGCAGCCCCTCCTGCAGGGCTTCCATCAGGTCGTCGGCCTCCAGTTCCCGCAACTCCAGGTCGGCATCGCGGGTGATGCGGAAGAAGTAATGGCCCTCCACGGTCATGCCCGGAAACAGGGGCTGAAGGTTGAAGGCCACCAGCTGCTCCAAGGGCACGGCGGTATACACCGCCCGACTGTCGCCGCCATGCAGGTCGGTGGGGATCGGCACAAACCGGGGCAGAATCTTCTGGGGTACCTTCACGCGGGCAAACTGCTGCTGGCCGCTGTCGGGATCGCGGATCAGGGCCGCCACGTTGAGGCTGAGATTGCTCACGAAGGGAAAGGGGTGGGCCGGATCCACCGCCAGGGGGGTGAGCACCGGAAACACCGACCGCTGGAAGTAGGCATCAGCCCACTGCTTCTGCTCCGGATTCAGCTGTTCGTAGTCGAGCAGGTGAACGCCATATTCCGCCAAATGCCCCTTGAGCGAATGGCGGTAATGCTGTTGTTGCTGCTCCAGCAGGGGGCGCAGCCGGGCCTGAATCGCCTCGAGCTGCTGCAGGGGCGTGAGGCCGTCGTCGCTGAGGGTGGTGATGCCGGCCTCCTGCTGCGACTTGAGCGAGGCCACCCGCACCATGAAGAACTCATCGAGGTTGTTGCTGAAGATGGCGCTGAATTTGGCCTGCTCCAGGAGCGGGGTGTATTCATTGAGCGCCTGGGCCAGCACCCGGCGATTGAATTCAATCCAGCTCAGTTCCCGGTTGATATAGAGCTCGGGCGCCACGAGGGGCTGGCTGGCTTTGCGGGTCATGGGGGGGCTCCCGGCCCGCTGCCGCCGGCCGCGAAGGGGGTCTGAAGCTCGAACGTAGCAATCTCAACGCGATGCACTGGGTGTTGCGGATGCTTGACCCGGCAGACCACCGGCCACCAGCAGCGCCACCAGCAGCAGCAGGGTGATGCCCAGACCGAAGGGCGCCCGGCGGCCAATGGCTTCGTAGGCCAATCCCGCCAGGGGCGGCCCCAGAAAACTGCCCAGGCTCTGCAGACCCTGGAGACTGCCCAGGGCCGCACCCTGGCCGCCCGATTCCAGCCGCCGCGACACCAGGCTGCGCAGACAGGGGGTGACCAGGCCCGTGCCCAGGGCCAGGATCGCCACCCCAACAAACAGGGCCGGGGTAGCCAGCGGCCCATGGGCGAGGGCGATCACCAGGCAACCGCCAATCACCGCCCCCAGGCCCGCCAGCGTGAGCCGCCACTCCCCAAACCGCTTCACCATCGGGCCGATCAGGCCCCCCTGCACCACCGTGGCCACCACCCCCACCACCAGAAAGGCCGCCGCCGACAGCGAGGGACCCCAACCGAAGGCCTGCTTGAAATACAGCACCAACACGCCCGTGAACCCGTTGAACGCCAGAAAGAACAGAAAGAACGACAGGCACAGCCGCCGCACCCGTGGGTCGGCCAACACCCGCGCCAGCTGGTGAAAAGGCTGCAGCTCCCGTTTGCGGGGCATGGGCTGACGGGCCTCCACGGGCAGCGTTTCCGGCAGCAGCAGCACCACCAGTGTGAGGTTCACGACGGCGAAGGCCACCGCCAGCACCAGGGGCAGCGTGATGCTCACCCGCGCTAGCGCCCCACCCAGCGCAGGTCCTAGGATGAACCCCAGGCCGAAGGCCACGCCGATCAGGCCAAACGCCTTGGCCCGCTTCTCGGGCGGTGAGATGTCGGCCAGCACGGCACCGGCGGTGGCCGCGGTGCCGCCGCTGAGACCATCGATCATGCGGCCGGTGAACAGCAGGGCCAGGGGCACCCCAGCCGCAGCCCCCGCCGGCCACAGCTGTTGCCATGGCAATGCCAGGGTGAGGGTGAACAGGCCCAGCCCCACCACCGTGCCCGCCACGCAGACGGTCATCACGGGGCGACGGCCGAATCGGTCGCTGAGGGCGCCGATCAGGGGTGTGAACGCAAACTGGGCGATGGCATAGCTGCCGGTGAGCAACCCCAGCACACGCGCATCGTTGGTGGTGCTGGCCAGCAGAAACGGCAGCAGCGGAAACACGAGGGTTTCGCCCAGCCGGTCGTTGAGCAGGGTGAGAAAGGCGCAGAGCGTGGTGGAGGGGCGGGCCAGGGGCGACACGGCGGTTGGTGATCAGTCTGGGGGGCCGGCCGTCTTCAGCAGCCGGTACACCAGCGGGATGGCGGCCGCCAGGGCCAGGGCGGTGAAGCTGGGGCCGCGGTTGCCCACCAGATCGGTGAGCAGAAAGGCGAGCGAGCCGAGCCACACCACCGCCGTGCTGAAGGGATGGCCCCAAGCGCGGAAAGGCCGCGCCAGCTGCGGCTCACGCCAGCGCAACACAAACAGGCAGCTGAAGCCCACCAGATAGAGCAGCACATACAGGAAGGCCGCCACGGCCAGCAGCAGGCTGAAGCTGCCGCTGAGCACCAGCACAGCCGCCACCACCGCCGTGGCCAGCACCGCCATCACCGGCGTGCCGCCCCCATTCACCTGTTGCAACGCCTGGGCCGCCGCCCCACCTCCGAGCAGGCCATCGCGGGCCAGGCCGTAAAGAATCCGCGGCGAGCTCATGATCGTGGCATTGATCAGCCCCAGCAGCGAAACCAGCCCCAGCCCTGTCATCAGCTGGCCGCTCACAGGCCCGAGGAGGGTGGCGGCGGCATCGGCCACCGGCAGGGGTGAGGCGGCCAGCAGCGGCACGGGCAGCACCCAGAGCAGGGCGGCGTTCACCAGCAGATAGATGGCGATCACCGCACCCACCCCGGCCAGCAGCGAACGGGGCAGATCACGGCCCGGATCATTGAATTCCTCGGCGAAATACACCGGGCTGTGCCAGCCGTCGTAGGTGACGATCACCGCCTGCAGAGCGGCGACGATGGCGACGCCCAGGGCCAGCGGCCCGGCCGGTGGGAGAAGCGGCGGGGCGGCAGTCAGCCCTCGGCTGGCGGGCCCACCCAGCAGAATGCAGGCGGCCACCAGGGCCAGAAAGGCCACGGCCTTCACCAGGCTGAGCAGCTCCTGGCTGCGGCTGCCGGCCCGCAGACCCAACAGCTGCAGCAGGGCGAAACCCACCAGACTGGCCAGGGCGATAGCGCTGCCGAGCGCGCCAGGGCCCAGGGGCAAGCCGGCCGGCAGCAGGGCCGCGCCGAACTGCCCCAGGGTGGTCACCTCCCAGGCCAGGCCCACGCAGTGCCCCAGCCAGTCGAGCCCGCCCACACTGAAGCCGGCCGCATCGCCGAAGCAGCGGCGGGCGTACACGGTCCAGCCACCGGCGCGGGGCAGGGCCGCCCCCAGCTCCGCCACCGCCAGGGCGCCGACCAGGGCATACACACCCCCCGCCAGCCAGGCAGCCAGGATGAGAGCCGGCGAGGCCAGGGCTTCGGCCACCAGGCCGGGGGCCCGCAGAATGCCCGCGCCGATGGTGCCACCCACCGCGCCCGCCAGACCGAAGCCCACCCCCAGCAGCTGCAGCAACCGGCCCTGGCCGCCGGCCGCCGCTGGGGTGCCGTGGGGAGCGGGGGCAGACACGGCAGGGTGCGGAAGCGTCCAGCTTGCCTGCCTCAGAGCCCGGCCGTGATCACCCCCTCCTCCACCACCAGCTGCAGCGGCGCGCTGCTGCTGGTCCAGAGGTTGTAGGTACCGGCCAGGCTGCCCACGGCGCTGAGGCTGCCGCCCAGGGTCCAGGTGCCGTCCAGCACGGTGAGCCGATCGTTGCTGTCGCCCCGCACCAGCAGCTGATGCATCGGCCCGGCCGCCGCATGCGGCAGCGGGCTGAAGCCCAGGGCGGCAGCCCGGCGGTCGGTGAGCCAGTCCACCACGCCCCAGGTCTGGAGATGGGCCTGGCTGAGCGTGAGCGCGTTGGCGCCCGTGCCCCGCAGCTGAATCACTTCCACCCCCGCGAGCCGGCTGCCGCCCTCCACCGTGAGCTCGCTGCCCTCGAGCAGCAGAACATCGAGGCCCTCACCACCATCCACGTGGGCCAGCTGGTTGGTGTTGCCAGCTGCCCCGAGGGGGGCGGCCAAGGCCGCGAGCAGGCTGGCGTCGACAACAAAGGTGTCATCGCCGCCGCCCCCCCGCAAGCCATCGGCGCCGCCACCACCGATCAGGGTGTCGTTGCCGTGATGCCCCACGAGGGTTTCGGCGAGCGCGGTGCCCACCATGTGGTCGTTGCCACTGCCGCCGATGCGGTCGACCGCGGTGCGCAGAAAGGCCCCGGCGGTGCCACCGTGCACGAGGTAGTGCACACCGCGGCCCGGGGCCTCTATGGCGACATCGGCCAGGCCGTCGCCATTGCTGTCGCCGGCGGGGGCCACGGCGCTGCCGCTGCGATCACCGGCGGCTTCACCGAGGATCGCGAAGCCGCCTTGGCCGGCGGCCACGCTGGCGAGCGGCAGCGGCTCCAGCCGCGGGCCGCCGTACACCACGTACGTCACGCCGGCATCCAGACGCCCGCCGGGATCGGCCTCGGGAGCGCCGATCAGCAGGTCGGCCAGGCCATCGCCGTTGATGTCGCCGGCGGGGGCCACGCTGCTGCCGCTGCGATCACCGGGGGTGTCGCCCACCAGCACAAAGCCGCCGATGCCGGCGCGAATCGCCTCCAGATCGGGGCTGAACGCCGGGTCGGTCGCCGGCTGGCCGTAGCTCACATACACGGTGCCCGCCGGGCCGTGGTCGGGCGCGCCGAAGCTGCGGTCGCTGAAGCCATCACCATTGAGATCGCCCACATCGATCCAGCCGGCGGTCGCCGGGAATGGCTCAGAGAGGGGCAGCACCCGCCCACCGGCGCCGGCGGCAACGGCCGCGAGCCGAATGGGCTCCGACAGGGCAAACAGAGCGGCCCGGGCCATGGGCAGTTGCACCACAGTGCGAATGGCGCCGGCAAGGGTGACAAAGGCCTGGTCGGCTCCGGTGTCGAGATGGACCAGGCCATTGATCGCGGACCCCAGCACCACCGGGATGGCATGGGGCTGACCGGGGCGGGGGCCGGCCAGAAAGCTGCTCACCACCATCAGGTAGCGCGCACCCGTGAAGGGATCTTCCAGCACCGAAGCCACGTTGCGATCGGGGATGGGCTGGCGGGGCTGAAAGGCGGGGCTGGCCAGGCGCAGCGGGGCCAGGGTGGCCCGATGGCGGGCGATCCAGCCAAAGGCCTCCCCCATGGCCTGCAGCTGAGGGGTGGGGCGGCCATTGAGATGCACCAGACCCATCGGTGCGCGCGAGTCGGTGGCGGTGGTGACCCGGGCCGGCAGGGCCAGGGTGGAGCGCCGCGCCAGATTGGGCGATGGCGCCAGGCGATAGGCGAAAAAGAACACGCCCTTGGCGCCCCGGGCCATGGCCGTGAGGGCCTGCCAGCGCATCTGGGCAGGGGTGGGCATCACCCAGTGCGGGGCGGAGCCGGGCTGGTACACGATCGTGCCGTTGGCACTGAAGCGGATCGGACCCCAGGGCTCCTGGAACCCCTGGCCCATCATCCAGGGCACAGCGGCGGCCTGCACCTGCCGATCCACATGGGTGAGCCAGGCGCGCCAGTTGGGACCGGCGTAGGCATGGGGGTTGCGGGCGCTGAAGAAGGGGTAGACGTTGTTGGTGAGGGCATCAAAATCCAGATCGGCAGCGGCGGCCCTGTCGCTGTGCATCACCACCGTGGTGAGCGGTTCCGCCGGCGCCTGGCTTCGCCAGGCGGCCACGTAGGCGGCCATCTCGTGCATGTAGCTGGCTCGGGGTTCGTCAGCGAGGCCCCAGGCGAGGGGGCGCGGGGCATCACCCCAGGCCGCCAGGGTGTCGCGGATCAGCGCGGCATGGTTGCCGAGGCGCACCTGCGGCTCTTCGCCCGCCAACTGGGCGATGGCCGCCACCACGGCGATGCCGCGCTGGCCGGCGCGGCGAGCAAACTCCGCCGTCTGCTGGGCGTTGCGATGGGTGAGCCAGATGGCGCTTACGTGGCGGACGGCCAGATCATCGAGGGCTCGCTCGGTGCGCACCCAGTCGATGGCGCCCGGCACGGTGGGGTGGGGGTAGAGGTATTCGCCCGGCCAGTACACCCCCAGGGGCAGAGCTGAAGCCAGGGTGTCTTGCATTCCCGGGCTCGCGGCTACACCAAGGGCCATCGATCCAATCCGCAGGGTTTGCGAAGAATTCAAAAAACTCTTCGGGATTGATTGACCCTACCTTCGGCTCTGAGGGCGCGTTTGTGGCTCAGGATGCTGTTTTCGGCAGCGGCCACCACCGCGTGGAGGCCAGCAAAGCCTCCGCATCAAGCCGCTCAGCGCGGCGCAGCAGGCTGCTGGCGGCCAAGGCGGCACGGGCGGCATCCAGGGTGGCGGGCAAACGCGGCCAGGCCGAGCCTGTGGCGGCGGCGGCGCCCTGCAAGCTGGTGGACCTGCAGAATTGACGTCTCGGCCATCACGCTCTTGCCCTTTCTGATGCCCGTCGTTGAGATTATCTTTGGCATTCTGCTGCTGTTCGGCGGCGGGGAGCTGTTTGTGGCCGGCTCCACGGCGCTGGCCCTGCTGCTGGGCATCCCCCAGATCGTGATCGGCCTCACGGTGGTGTCGCTGGGCACCAGCGCCCCGGAGCTGTTTGTGAGCCTGCTCTCCACGATTCAGGGCGACGACGGCATCGCCGTGAGCAACATCGTGGGCAGCAACATTTTCAATGTGATGGTGGTGCTGGGGTTGAGCGCGGCGGTGGTGCCGCTGCGGGTGAAGAGCCGGCTGGTGAAGCGCGATGTGCCCCTGCTGCTGGCGGTGTCGATGGCGGTGTGGGGCATGGCCTCCACCGGCCGGGTCACCTGGCAGGCGGGCCTGGCACTGCTGGTGGCCCTGGTGATCAACATCGTGTGGGAGGTGCGCTCCGCGGCCGAAAGCCCCGAAGAACCGGAAGACTTCGACGAAGACGAACGCAGCACGCCGCCGGTGGCCGCCCTCAAGCTGGCGGCGGGGCTGGTGCTGCTGGTGG
>JAYKGR010000103.1:0-18633 GCA_035285645.1 Cyanobacteriota bacterium
GTCCGCCCGGCTGGTCGGCTGCCGTGGCCGGCGGACCCTGGCAGCTGTGGTTGCCACCGCCCAGGCAAGCTGGAGCCACCCCGCGACCCGCCGATGGCGCCCCTGCCGCCCCCTGAGCCCTCGCGGCTCCTGGACACCCTGCAGGCCCTCGACGCCCGCAAGATCCGCTTCGAGCTGAACCGCATTGAGCTGCCGATGGGGGTGCAGGGCACCTTCGGTGTGATTCGCCACCCGGGCGCCGCCCTGGCGGTGCCCGTGCTCGACGACGGCCGGGTGGTGCTGCTGCGCCAGTACCGCTTCGCCGTGGCGGCCCGGCTGTTGGAATTCCCCGCCGGCACCCTCGACGAGGGGGAGGATCCACTCACCACCATGAGGCGGGAGCTGCAGGAGGAAGCGGGCTACAGCGCCGAACGCTGGGATCCGCTGGGGGCGATGCTGCCCTGCCCCGGCTATTCCGATGAGGTGATCCACCTGTTTCTGGCCCGCGATCTCCACCCGCTCAGCGCACCGCCACCCGGCGACGACGACGAGGATCTGGAGGTGCTGCTGCTCAGCCCCGCCGATCTCGATGCCGCCCTGGCCAGCGGCGACGAGCACCTCGACGGTAAGAGCGTGACCGCTTGGTTTCGCGCTCGCCAGGTGCTGGGTCTCTGATGGCCAAGCCGCCCCGCTGGCTGTTCTGGCATCGGCGCGACCTGCGCCTGGCCGACAACCTCGGCTTGGCGGCCGCCGCCGCTCGCACCCCGGCGGTCACCGGGGTGTTTGTGCTGGATCCGGCGATCCTGGCCGGGGCTGCCGGAGCGATGGCGCCGGCGCGGCTGTGGTTTCTGGCCGACAGCCTGCGGGAGCTGATGGAGTCGTGGCGAGCGGCCGGCAGCCAGCTGGTTCTGCTGCAGGGCGATCCGGCCACAGCTCTGCCGCAGCTGGCGGCTGCCATCGGAGCGGAGGGGGTGGCCTGGAACCGCGATGTGGAGCCCTACAGCCGGGCCCGCGATACAGTCGTGGCCGCTGCGTTGCGGGCAGCCGGCCACAAGGTCCAGGCCGGCTGGGACCAGCTGCTGCTGCCCCCCGATGCGGTGCGCACCGGCGGCGGTGAGCCCTATCGGGTGTACGGGCCCTACTGGCGCAATTGGCGGGCCCAACTGCACCGCCAGGGTGGGCTGGAGCCGGTGGCAGCACCAACCGGCCTGCTGGATCTGGAGCCGCCCCTGCTGGCCAGCCCGGCCTGGTGCGGCCTGGCTCGGCTGGAGGCGGTGCCTGCTGATCTTGGGGCCGGCTTCGATGGAGCGGCCCTGTGCCCCTGCCGGCCGGGGGAAGTGGCGGCGCTGGCCCAGCTGCAGGCCTTCTGCGACGGCGGCACGGTGCCGGCCCTGCTTGGCTACGAACCCGGCCGCAACCTGCCCGCTGAAGCCGGCACGTCGGCCCTCAGCGGGGCCCTGAAATTCGGCACCCTCAGCCCGCGCCAGGCCTGGGCCGCCGCCCAGGCGGCCCGGCCGCTGGCTCGCGGCGAGGAGCAGCTGGCGGCGATCGGCGTGTGGGAGCAGGAGCTGGCCTGGCGTGAGTTTTACCAGCAGGCGCTGTTTCACTTTCCCGCGCTGGCCGACGGCCCCTACCGGCCCCAGTGGCGCTCCTTTCCCTGGGAGAACAACACCGTCTGGTTTGAGGCCTGGCGCGACGGTCTCACCGGCATGCCGATCATCGATGCGGCGATGCGCCAGTTGAATCAAAGCGGCTGGATGCACAACCGCTGCCGCATGATCGTGGCGTCCTTCCTGGTGAAGGATCTGATCTGCGATTGGCGGTGGGGCGAGGCGGCGTTCATGGCCCGCCTGGTGGACGGCGATCTGGCGGCCAACAATGGCGGCTGGCAGTGGAGCGCCAGCAGCGGCATGGACCCCAAACCGCTGCGGATCTTCAATCCGGCCACCCAGGCCGCCCGTTTTGATTCCCAGGGGGATTACATCCGCCGCTGGCTGCCGGAGCTGGCCCACGTGGCAACGGCCGATCTGATCAGCGGCGCAATCACCCCGATCGAACGACGGGGCTATCCGGCGCCCCTGGTGGAGCACAAGCGCCAGCAGGCCCGTTTCAAGGCGCTCTATGCCGCTTTGCCGAAGACCTGAGGGGCGGGCCAGGACGCTGGCGGTGCCACCGGGACGGCCAGCAGCTGGCGCAGCGCCCCGATCACGGCCTCCTGCTGCACCCCGCTCAGTTCCGGAAAGATCGGCAGGCTGAGCACCTCACTGGCCAGTGCCTCGGTGATCGGCAGGCTGCCGGGCTCCCAGCCCAGATGGGCATAGGCCGGCTGGCGGTGAATCGGGATCGGGTAGTAGATGATCGTGCTGACGCCCGCCTGGTGGAGCTGGGCTTGAAACCAGTCGCGGCAGCGGGCCTCGGGCAGGCCGTGCTCGGCGCTCACGGCGGATGCGCTGCAGGAGCCGGCGCAGGCCTGGGCGGCAGCGGCGGCGCAGGCCGGCAGCCGCACCACAAACTGATTCCAGCTGTGGCCCTGGGGTGGCGGTGCCGGCAGTTCGAGGCCCGGCAGATCAGCCAGGGCGCTGCGGTAGCGGGCGGCGATGGCGGCGCGGGCCTCCACCCAGCGGTTGAGGTGGGGCAACTTCACCGCCAGCACAGCGGCCTGCAGGGCATCGAGGCGGCTGTTGTAGCCGAGGGCAGTGTGCAGGTAGCGGCGGGGCATGCCGTGGGCCGCCAGCTCCCGCACCCGCTGCGCCAGGGCGGGATCGGCGGTGGTTACGGCGCCGCCATCGCCCGCACCACCGAGGTTTTTGGTGGGAAAGAAGCTGAAGCAGCCCGCGTCGCCCCAGCTGCCCACGGGCTGGCCGGCCCAGCTGGCGCCGGTGGCCTGAGCGCAATCTTCCACCACGTGGAGGCCATGGCGCCGGGCGATGGCGCCAATCCGCTCCATGTTCACCGGCCGGCCGAACAGATGCACCGGCAGCAGCGCCTTGGTGGCGGGGGTGATGGCGCTCTCGATCTGATCCAGGTTGATCAGATACGTGTGGGGCTCCACATCCACGAACACCGGCGTGGCGCCCACGGCGCTGATCGCCTCGGCGGTGGCGAAAAAGGAGAAGGACGCGGTGATCACCTCATCGCCCGGGCCGAGCCCCAGGGCCCGCAACGCCAGGATGAGGGCATCGGTGCCGCTGTTGCAGCCCACGGCATGGGGCACCTGGCAGGCGGCGGCAAAGGCCTCCTCAAAGCGCGCCACCACCGGGCCGCCGATGTACTGGCCGCTGCGCAACACGTCCAGCACGGCGGCATCGAGATCATCGCCGAGCTGCTGGATCTGCTCGGCGAGGCTGAAGGGCGGCACATTCATGAAGGCAACCTTAAGCCCGCTGGCAGAAGACCCCTCAGGCCCAGTCCGGCAGGGCTCCGGGATGCCACTTGATGTTGCAGCCGATCGACGGGCGCTGCTCGTCCGGCACCGGCTGCCCCGCCAGCACGGCGGCCAGGGCAGCCCGCAGGTCGCGGCCGTTGAGGGGGCTGGCATTGCCGGGACGGCTGTCATCGAGCTGGCCGCGGTAGGCGAGCCGGTGGTTGCTGTCGAAGAGGTAGAGGTCGGGCGTGCAGGCGGCGCGGAAGGCTCGCGCCACGCTCTGCTCGGGATCGTGCAGGTAGGGAAAGGTCCAGCCGTGGCTGGCGGCCTGGGCCCGCAAACCCTCGGGCCCGTCCTGCGGGTGGGTGCGGGTGCTGTTGCTGGCGATGGCGATCACGGCCACCCGATCGGCGTACTCCGCCGCCAGCCGGGTGATCTCCGGTTCGATGTGCTTCACGAAGGGGCAGTGCGCGCACAGAAAGAGCACCAGCACCGGCCGGCCGGCCAAGGTGGCGGGCTGGAGGGGGTCGCCCACGGCGGGGATGAGGGGGGCCTGCAGTAGCGCGGCGGGCAGGGGCGTGCCCAGGGGGAGCATGGTGGAGGGGGTGAGGGCCACAGCGGCGGGCGGGCAGCGGAGGTTGCTGATCATGGCGAGGGCGCCAGGGCCACGGCGGCGGCATAGCCCTCCGGCACCACCACGTCCCAGAGAGCGGTGGCGCTGCAGGCGCTGGGATCGCGGCGCAGCCGCTCCAGGCCGGCAAAGCCTTCGCCGTTGGCCTTGAGCCGGGCTTCCAGCCGGCACCAGGCGGCCAGGCAGGCGGCGGGCTGCGCGGCGGCGGGCAGCTGCTCCAGGGCCTGCCACTCGGCGGCGGGCAGCACCCGCCGGGCGATCGGCGGCCAGCTGAGCCCGGGCCGCTGCCGCTCCACATCCACCCCCACCGGCTGCTGGGGATGCAGGGCGATGAGGATCAGATCTCCGGCGTGGCTGAGGTTGAAGGCCGGCCCCCCCGGGCAATGGGGTTTGCCGTGGCGGCCGGCCTCCAGCGGCACGGCAGCGGCGGGGCCACCGACGCAGGCGGCCAGCAGGCGGCGCAGGCCGCCGCGGGCCAGCAGAAAACGGTGCTGGTCAGCTGGGCGGCGCAGGCCTGCCAGGCGCTGCCGCTCCGCCGGCGCCAGGCTGGCCTGCAGGCTGGCGCGGCAGGCCGGCTCCAGGGGCTGCTGGCTCTCGAGCAGCAGCACCAGGGGGTGGGAGGGCGCGGGGGGCGCCAGCGGTGGGGGCTGATCCAGGCACCAGGGCATGGGCTGGAGCCGCTCCGGCTGCAGCTGATCCGTCATGGCGCGGTGGCCTGGGCTGAGGCCCACACCAGGGGCTCCGCCCGGCGCCAGTAGCGCGAGAAGCGGCGCAGGTCTGGCGCCTCCGGCCCCGCGCTCGGGAGGGGCACAAAGGGATCGGGTTCCAGCACCTGCAGCGGCAGCACCGCCGCCAGCTGCGCCGCGATCACGCCGAAGCGAGGATCCACCGCCCGGCTGGAGACGAGTCCATCGGCACCGGCGGCGGCGGCGGCGGCCAGCAGCTCGGCCACCACTTCGCCCTCCCGCACCTGCAGCGGCAGCTCGGCCAGGCACTCCCGCAGGAAGCGCAGCCGCCCCGGCGCCAGGGGTGGGCCACCGGTGGTGGCCGTGCGGCCGGCGATCAGGTCGCGGTCGAACACAAACACCGCCGCTGCGGTTGGATGGGCCCGCAGGGCGGGATTGGCGGGGCCCAGCGCCTCGCCGTGCACCCACACCAGCGGCCGCCGCAGGGGTGCAGCCGCCAGGGGGGGCAGCGGCGGTGGCGGCTCAGCCCCTGGCGCCGCCGCTGAGGCGATGGCGGGGCTGGGTGCTCCGTGCCGAAACAGCCTGGTCTGCAGCACCTCGTAGCTGGCCTCAAACGGGCAGCCCGCCAGCGCTTTGGGGCAGTTGGCGCAGTAGCGGCCGGAGCTGAAGCGCTCCAGGTTGGCGCGGTTGAAGATGTAGGGCTTGGTGCTGAAGCTGCTTGCCACCCACTGCCAGCTGAGGTTGTTGCTGGCCGGGTCGCCGTCGAGCAGGTGCTGCAGAAACCAGCGGGCGCCGGCCTGCCAGCGCAGCCGTCGCCAGTGCACCAGGTAGCTCGCCAGCCACAGGCGGGCGTGATTGTGCAGCCAGCCCGTCTGGATCAGCTCGGTGGCCAAGCCATCGATGCAGGCCAGACCGGTGGCGGCGGCGGCGATGTCGGCGGGCAGCTCCGGCGCGTAGGCCTCGGGCGGATGGCCGGTTTTGAGCGGTTCGCGGTTGTGCCAGATGCCATCGCCCAGCTGCTGCCAAAGCCGCTGCCAGTAGTCGCGCCAGCCAAGCTCGTTGATCAGCTTCTCGCCGGCGCGGCCCCAGGGCAACACCGCATCGCGCACCTCCGCCAAGGTGACAACACCGTGGCGGATGTATGGCGACAGGCGGGTGACCGCACCATCGAGGTGATTGCGGGTGGCGGCGTAACGGGCCGGATCGATGGCTGCCAGACGAAGCTCGGCCGCCCGGCGACCGCCTCGGGCGCTGTCGGATGGAGGCCCCATCAGGCTGGGGCCACCACCCACCAGGGAGCGCCGAACGTTTGCATCAACAGCAGGCCACAGGAGGAGCGCAAAAGGTGCCCGAAAATCACACGTTTTGGCTGGGAGAAGCGAACCTCTGGATCGCTCCATACCAATCCACAGAATTTGCCTGCAAAGGACGGCAATGCCATGGTTTTCGTGCTCTATCCATTCAATCAGTGAGCGGTGCGGCAAGCGGCGGCTCCGGGGCGGCTGGGCACGACCGGCGAACGCTGCGGGAGAATCGCCCGACTGCTCTGCGCCGCTGCCGGCGCTTCTCCCATGCTCCTCGATCTGCGCGGCAAGAAGGCCCTGGTCACCGGCATCGCCAACAACAAGTCGATCGCCTGGGGCATCGCCCAGCAGCTGCATGCGGCCGGCTGCGAGCTGGGCGTCACCTACCTGCCCGATGAGAAGGGCCGCTTCGAGGGCAAGGTGCGTGATCTCACCGCGCCGCTGGCGCCCACCCTGTTTGAGCCGCTCAACGTGCAGGAGCCAGCCCAGATCGCGGCGGTGTTCGCCAAGGTGGCCGAGCAGTGGGGCTCGCTCGATGTGCTGGTGCACTGCTTGGCCTTCGCCGGCAAGGAGGAGCTGATCGGCGATTACAGCGCCATCAGCCCGGAGGGTTTCGCCCGGGCCCTGGAGGTGAGCGCCTACTCGCTGGCGCCCCTGTGCCGCCATGCCAAGCCGCTGTTCAACCCCGGCGCCAGCGTGATCACCCTCAGCTATCTGGGGGCAGAGCGCGCCATCCCCAATTACAACGTGATGGGCGTGGCCAAGGCGGCGCTGGAGGCCTCGGTGCGCTATCTGGCCGCCGAACTGGGCCCCGAGAAGCAGGTGCGGGTGAATGCGATCAGCGCCGGGCCGATCCGCACCCTGGCCAGCAGCGCCATCGGCGGCATTCTCGACATGATCCACAACGTGGAGGAGAAGGCCCCCCTGCGCCGCACCGTGACCCAGGACGAGGTGGGCGGCACCGCCGCTTTTCTCGCCAGCCCCCTGGCCAGCGGCATCACCGGCCAGGTGATCTACGTGGACGCCGGCTATTGCATCACGGGGATGTGAGGGACTTCAGGTGAGCGGGTTGATCAGCCTCAGCCCTGGGACGAGGCGGCAATCGCCGTCGCAGCGATGCACGGTGCTCCCGTGCTCCAGGGCCAACGCGGGATGTCGAGGGGCGCATGCGGCGCCAGTGGAGCCACCGCCAAGGGCTCTGGCTGGATGCGGGCTGATGCATCACGGGGATGTGGGCGTTGCTGGTTTGAGCCATCGTTCTTAGGCTGGCCTTGAGTTAGAGAGAACGGGCGATGCCATGAAACTACTCCCTGAGTATGTGTTCATCAGCTACGCCCACCTCGACAATCGACCCGACTTTGATGAGGTTGGGTGGGTGTCTCAATTCAGGATGAGTTTTAGCGCGATTCTCAGTAAGCGCCTGGGGCATAATGCGGATCCAATCATCTGGCGTGATACCGAAAAGCTGCAGGGTAATTCGGATCTCACGTCTGAGATTCGGCAGGGGCTGGCAAGCTCGGCACTGCTGATCTCGGTGCTCAGTCCCAGTTACGTCAAATCTGAATGGTGCCGCAAGGAACTGCATGCGTTTTGCGAGTTGGCCAATCGGTCTGGTGGGTTGCTGGTGGATAACAAGGCGAGGGTGCTCAAGGTGGTCAAGCTGCCCCCAGATTCTCTGGAAATCCTGCCACCCCCGCTGCGGGGTGTGCTGGATTACCCCTTCTTCAAGGAGGAGCATGATGGCTACCAGAATGAGCTTGATCCCTGCGCGGATCGCGATCAGTTCCGCGATGCCATCATGCGCCTGGCTGCCGACGCCGCACGCCTGATCCGGGAGCTGCAAGCCGAATCGGTAGCCGAGGGGCCGGCCCAGGCCACGCCCATTCGCATCTATCTGGCCGACTGCACCTACGACCTGCGCGAAACGCGCGAGCGTCTCGCCGCCGATCTGAAGCAGAGCGGCTGCCTCGTGTTTCCCGATAAACCCCTGCCTGCTCGGGAGCAGTCGGAGTACTGCACAGCGGTGCGCCAGGCCTGCCAGGAGTGCGATCTTGCTATTCACATGATCGGCAGCCGCTACGGCACCATTCCGGAAACAATCGAGCCGCAGCCGCGATCGGTGGTGGAGCTCCAGAATGTCATCGCCGCTGAGTTGGCTGGGTCGGTTGAAAGCGGTTGTGGCCTGCGCCGCCTGATCTGGCTGCCGGCGCACCTGCCGCCCGGCGATGCCCTGCAGCGCTCGTTTGTGGAGCGGCTGGATCAAGAGGCGGATCTCCAGGTGGGCGCCGATTTGATCCGGGGTGATTTCGAGGAGCTGCGAACCACGCTGCATAGGATGATCAGGGCCAGGCGCGAGGCTCTTGCCCTTGCAGTGGCGCCACGATCCACCACCGATGAACAGGAGGGGATCCGCTCGGAACCCACCGGTAAACCGTTGGTTTATGTGGTTTGCACCCAAGACGACTTGAAACAGGCCGTGCCCCTCAGGAAGTGGCTCAGGCAACAGGGTTGCGATGTGGAGCTGCCCGTGTTTGAGGGTGATGCCACAGCACTACGGAGCGCCAATCAGGAGCTCCTGCGGGCGTGCTCAGCGGTGATTCATTTTTATGGCACGGGTACCGATCGCTGGCTGCGTTCGGTGCGCTCTGATCTTCGCAAGCTCAACATTTACCGCCAGGGCCTGCCGCCGATTCCGCGTGGCCTTTACCTGGCTGACCCCGACACACCCCTGAAGCAGGATCATCTGGATGATCCCGATGATGACTACACCGATGTGATCGATGCCCGCCAGGGATTTGAACCCACCTCTTGGGGCCCGTTTGTTCAGGCCGTGCAAGCCGGAAGCCAACCCCATGCCTGAACACCCGAGCCCCGAGCACTCCAATCCCTTCCCCGGGTTGCGGCCATTTCGCACCGACGAAGACCATCTGTTCTTCGGACGGGAGGATCAGGTCGACAGCATGATCGACATCCTCGCCAGACATCGCTTCCTGGCGGTGGTGGGAACCTCCGGCGGCGGCAAGTCGTCGTTAGTGAACTGTGGCCTTGAGCCGGCCTTACACCAGGGCCTGATGGCCAGTGCCGGCAGCAACTGGCGCATCGCCCGGTTCCGACCGGAGAACAGGCCCATCCCAAACCTCGCCAGAGCCCTGGCCGATGATGGGGTGTTGTTTTCTCATGCCGACACAGAAGGGCTCACGCTGCTGGAGCTGATCGAAAGCACTCTGCGGTTGAGCACGGTTGGTTTGCTCGACATCGTGGAGCAGGCGTCGTGCAACGACGGCTTCCGGTTGCTGGTGGTCGTGGATCAGTTTGAGGAGCTTTTCCGCTATCGCCAGCTTGATGCGGTTGCAGCGCCCGGGGCCACCAGCTTCAGCGAGGAGGCCAGCGCCTTCGTGAGCTTGCTGCTGGCGGTGCTGGAGGCCAAGCAGCAGCAGATTCATATCGTGATCACCATGCGGTCGGATTTTCTCGGTGATTGCACCCAGCAGCCCGGGCTGGCGGAGGCGATCAACCGTTCGCTCTACCTCGTACCGCGGTTGACGCGGGAGGAGCGGCGGGCAGCGATCGCCAATCCGGTGCTGGTGGCGGGCGCCACGATCAGCCCGGTGCTGGTGACGCGGTTGGTGAACGATGTGGGTGACAACCCCGATCAGCTCTCGATCCTGCAGCATGCTCTGAACCGCACCTGGGCCCACTGGGCGGAAGAGGGGGCCGCCGGTCCGTTGGAGCTGGGCCACTACGAGGCGATCGGCACGATGGCGGAGGCGCTGGATCGCCACGCTGAGCAGGCCTATGCCGAGCTGGCGGATCCAGAAGCCCAAGAGGGAGACTCGCGGCTCCAGATTGTGTGCCGTCATCTATTTCAAGCGATCACCGATCGGGCCAGTGATGGCCGCGGCGTTCGTCGTCCGACGAAGTGGTATGTGCTCCGTGCGATCACCCAGGCCTCAGATGAGGAACTAAGCCAGGTCTTGCATGTTTTCCGCCATCCCAGTCGAGCTTTTCTGATGCCTCCTGCTGGCAGCCCTCTGGAGGAGGAAAGTGTGATCGATATCTCCCACGAGAGCTTGATGCGGGTGTGGCGTCGACTGAAGCATTGGGGAGAGGAGGAAGCACAGGCAGCCCAGATCTATCGGCGCCTGGCCCAGACGGCCGATCTCTACGCCAAGGGACAGGCGGAAACCCTGCGTGAACCCGAACTCACCATCTGTCGCCAGTGGAAGCAGGAGCTGCAGCCCACCGCGGCCTGGGCCGAGCGCTATGCCACGGGCCTCGAGCAGGCGCTGGCCTTTCTGCAGAGCAGCCAGGATGAGTTCGATGCCGAGGAGGCCCAGAGTGCTGCTGAACAGAAAGAGCGTGAGCGACAGCAGAGCGACGCCGCCGAGCAGAAACGGCGTGTGAGGCTGCTGCTGATCGGCCTGTCCTGTGCGCTGGCCGGTGTAGTGGTGACGTCAATCAGCTGGATCTTGTCTTGGTCGTTGCTTCAAAAAGCGACACTGGCTTCCGCCAGGGCTAATGCCGCTTCGGCTAGTGCGCTGGTTGATACAGATCCGTTCAATGCACTGATGCATGGCCTCGCGGCTTTGGAGCACCTTGAGAATGAGCCTGGAGATTTGCTTGCTCTCGGTCAAACGCTGGAGCAGGGCATCGACGACAACTGGCTGATTGGCGAGTTCAATGCCGGCCATGAGGTGACCAGCCTGGCGGCTCTACGCAATGGCGATCTGATCAGTGGCGGCGCCGATGGCACAGTGCAGCGTTGGCGGAGTGACCAGACCGTTGGCGCACCGATCGCCACGCATCATCAGGGAGCGGTAACCAGCCTGGTGGAGCTTCCCAACGGCGATTGGATCAGTGGTGGGGCGGATGGAACCCTGCAGCGATGGCGCCATGGCCGGCCGATCGATGCGCCAATCAAAACGGGCGCCGGCACCGTGCTGAGCCTGGTGTTGCTGCGCAATGGCGACCTGCTCAGCGGTGGATTCGATGGCGTCATTCAGCGGTGGCGCAATGGCCAGAAAGCTGGCGGGCCGATTGCCACCAAGCATGGGGCCGTGTTCAGCCTGCTGGAGCTCAGGAACGGCGATTGGATCAGCGGGGGCATGGATGGCACCGTGCAGCGCTGGCGCGATGGCCAGAAGCTTGGCGAGCCGATTGCCACAGGCCAGGGCCCGGTGCGCAGCCTGGCGGAATTGCCCACCGGCGAGTGGATCAGTGGAGGTTTCGATGGCAACCTGCAGCGCTGGCGCGATGGCCAGAAGGTTGACGACCCGATCTCCACAAGCCATGGCGAAGTCCGCAGCCTGGTATCGCTGCGGAACGGTGAGCTGGTGAGCGGCGGTCGCGATCGCAGGATGCGCCATTGGCAGCCCGGGCAAGCATCCGCAGCACCGCCTCTCACCACGATCCAGGGGCTCACCAGCCTGGTGCAGCTGCGCAATGGCGACCTTCTCAGTGGTGATGCCAAGGGCAATTTGCAGCGCTGGAGTCATGGCCGGAGGGTTGGAGGGCTGATCACCACCAAGCAGGGGCGGGTGTTGAGCCTGCTGGAGCTCAGCAACGGCGACTGGATCAGCGGTGGGTCAGATGGCACCGTGCAGCGCTGGCGCAGTGGCCGGAGAGTTGGAGGGCTGATCACCACCAA
The DNA here is from genome assembly GCA_035285645.1 of Cyanobacteriota bacterium. Lineage (GTDB taxonomy): Bacteria > Cyanobacteriota > Cyanobacteriia > PCC-6307 > Cyanobiaceae > Cyanobium. The sequence goes on from JAYKGR010000103.1 coordinate 11,612, forward strand.
GCAGGGGCAGGTGTTGAGCCTGCTGGAGCTCAGGAATGGCGACTGGATCAGCGGTGGATTGAATGGAGACATGCAGCGCTGGCGCCATGGCAAGCCGATCGGTGGTCCGATCGCCACAGGTCAGGGGCCGGTCTATAGCCTGTTGGAGCTTGATAACGGTGAATGGATCAGCGGTGGGCGCGATGGCACCCTGCAGAGATGGAGTAATGGACAAAAGATTGGACGGTCAATCACTACCAGAATTGGCGGCACAATCAGTCTAATAATTCGGAAAAATGGGGATTTGATCAGTGCCTCGTCCGACGGACGGCTCAAGCTCTGGCGTAATGAACAGGCAATTTTTGCCAGCGCCTGTCGCGAATTGAAGAGCCATCCAGCCCTGCGTGAGCCGAAAAGCGAGACTGAACATGCAGCCCGAAGTGCCTGCGTAAAGTTTGTAAAGTTCTAAATGAAGCTTTTGGCCAGAAGTTCATCAGGGTCCGTGTGCGCCTGCGCTTGGCGGAGGGCATCAGCGAGATGAGCAATTGCCGTTGTTATCACAGCAGATCACCTGGCCGTTGTTTTGTGGAAAGCAACGCGTTTGAGCCTGCGCGATCGATGCTGTGGACAGCGCCCACAGTGCCGAGGTGAGCAGTGCAGCCCAGAGGCCAGCCTGAGAAGAGTGGGTGTTCAGTGGATGTGCCACGGATCTGTCGCGTGAGTACGGTGAGCCTGAGCCAGCACGATTGCGATCACTCAATTTAAACGTAGAAGGAGTTAGGGCTCATTCGGGCTTGCGCGGCAGGGGCCCTTCGCCCAGGCAGCCCAACCAGCGGCGGCCAGCCGCCGCCCGGGGGTTGTTGGCCTGGGCCTGGCTGAGGCGGTGGCAGAGCAGCTCGCTGAGGGTGGTTTGCATGCCTTGGCAATCGGGGGCTTGCAGGGGCGCGGCGGCGGGGCCACGGCCGAGCAGGTGGGCTGTGGTGGCCTGCACGGTCTGCAGCAGGCAGCGCCGGTGTGGGATGGATTCAATCAGCAGCAGCTGCTCGCCCTGCTTGAAGCCCCAGGCGGGGCTGCGCTCCGCCGCCAGGGCGGGCAGCAGTTCAGGGCTGGCCACCGCATCGAGGGCGCGGGGCAGGGCGGCGGCATCGCCCCAGCGCAGCATCGCCGCATCCACCGCTGAGCGGGGGTATGTGGTGTCGCCATCGAGGATCTGCAGCCCCTCGGCGCGGCGGCGGGGCTGCTGGATCAGCACGTTCGCCAGGCCGTTGCGGTAGGCGGCGGCGCTTGGATCAGGATCGGGGGCCAGAGCGATCGCCCGGCGCCAGGCCTGCTCCGCCTGCGGCAGATCGCCGAGCAGATCGGCCAGAAAGCCGAGGCGGGCCTGGGCCTCTGGCCGGCGGGGGGCGAGGGCGGCGGCCTGCTGCCAGGCGCTGGCGGCCCGCTCGAACTGGGCGGGCTCCAGCAACTTGCCGTAGGCGCGAAAGGCCGTGTCGCCCTGCGCCACCAGCTGCTGCGCCTGCCAGTTGCGCCAGGCCGGCAGCAGCAGCAGCCCCGCCAGCAGGAGGCCGCCGCCGCCGAGGCCTGCGAGCAGGCGCCAGTGGCGGTGCAGTCGCTCCCGCAGGCCCACGCTTTGGGGTGCGGGCTGGCGGGGCTGGGCCAGCTGGCCCAGCCGCTGTTCGATGCGCTCGGCCACCTCGGTGGCGGGGCGGCTGGCGGCATCGAGGTAGCCGTCGCCGGAGAGGATGCCCAGCTCGGAGAGGTCGCCCGGATCGCCGAGGCGAATCAGCATGATGCGGGCCTGGTCGGCCTCGAGGATCAGCTGGCGAATCCAGCGCCACTCCAGGCCGCACCAGCGCTTGCGTGGGTAATCGGGGCTGAGGAACACCACGATCAGGTGGCACTGCTCGCGGTATAGCCGCGGTAGATACACATCGAGATCGGGCCGGGCCATCTCCGCTTCATGGAAGCGGTCGAACAGCACCCGATCCCTGCCCAACCGGGCGGCCAGGAGCTGGGCCACCGGCGCCACCCGCGAGCGTTGCTCACCGGCGTAGGACAGGCCCACCGCGAAGCGACGGGTGGGGGCGGCTGGCTGGGGTCCCTCCACCATCGCCGCGATCAGCGCCCGCCGCTGCGGCTGAGGGGGAAGTTCTGACCGCTGAGGTCGCTCATGGGGGTCTGCTCATAGCCGAACAACTGCCGGGTGAGGCGCTGCACCTCCTGCTCCACATAGTCGGCCACTTCGCGCACGCCCACCTGGCCGTCGCCGTTGCGATCGGCGGCGCCGGCAAGGGCGCGCACCAGGCTGCCGGTGAAGATGCCGCGTTGATTGTCGGGGGATTCCAGGGCCATGCGCTGGTCGCCGGCGGCGGCGAGCACCACGCGGCCGCTGAGGCGGGCGAGGCGATCGATGGCTCCCTTCTCCCCCAGCGAGCGGCCGCTGAGGCTGAAGGCACCGGAGCTGCAGGTGTCGAGCACCACCACCGTTTTGTTGCTGGGAATGGCGGCCAGCAGGCGGCGCAGTTCGCTGCCGCCCAGGCCCCCCTCGGCCAGGGCGGCGCTGTTGCGGTACACCAGATCCTGGGGCAGAAACAGATACTCGCCGTTGTCGTCGCTGACGCCATGGCCGGCGAGGTAGAGCACAAACAGATCGCCCGGCCGCACGCGGCCGGCGATGGCGGCCAGCTCCTGGCGGATGCGGGCAGCGCTGGCTTGCTCATCGGTGAGCAGCACCGGTTCGGCCACGCGGCTGGTGGGCGCCCGGCCAGCGGCCAGCAGGGCATCGCGGAAGGCGCGGGCATCGCTGGCAGCGAAGCGCACGCCGTTGCGCAGGGCGCCGTCGCGGTAGGCGGTGATGCCCACGGCCAGTAGGTGCAGGGTGGGGGGCTCCTCACGGCCACTGCCCGCCAGGCTGAGCTCGGCAGGTGGGGCGCCCACCAGGCTGCGGCTGTAGGCGGTGAGGCTGAGCTTGAGCTTGTTTTTGGGCGGCAGGGGCAGCACGTGGCGATTGATGCCGGCCACGGGCGGGTTGGCGCGGCCGCTGATCACGGCGCCATCGAGGCGCAGCTCCACCGGGCCGATGCCGCCGCCCCGATCCAGCAGCTCATAGGTGATCTCCACCTCACCGCCGGGCAGCGGCCGCTGGCTGAGGATGCGCACCTGAGGCGGCAAGGCATCGGCACGGAGCAGCTGGCGCACATCGCCCACGCGCGCCACGGCTGCGGCGATGGCGGCCTCATTGCCCTGCAGGCGGGCGGCAACCAGATCGGGGCGGTAGAAGTTTTCACCGAGCTGGGCAGCGCTCACAAAGGTGGCCTCGCGGTTGCGGCCCTGGTTGAGTTGGTAGCCGAGGAGCGAGGCGCCGCCGCTGGTGGTGGCGGTGGCGGGCGAGGCCTCATAGAAGCCCTCGGGGGTCCAGAGCAGCCAGCGGCCATCGGGATGCACAAACAGGGAGAGGGCGAGGGTGCCATCGCTGCTGCGATACCAGCGGATCGAGCCATCGGCCAAGGCAGCGAGCACATGGCGGCCATCGGCGCTGAGGTTCACCAGCCAGGCGGCGCCGGGTGTGGAGGTGCCCCAGCGCTGGCGGCCATCGGCCTCGAAGAGCCGCACGGCCCAGTCGGCGCCGAGCGCGAAGGTACTGCCGTTGGCGCTGATCGCCAGGCTGCGGGAGATTTCGAATCGCTCTAGCGGCAGAGGCTTGCCGGCCAGGGTGGGGCTGGTGGTGTTCTGCCAGCCCTCGATCGGCAGGCCGGTGCTACGGGGCGCCAGTCCGCCCGGTGCAGCGGCGCCGGGGAGCAGCAGGCGCCGCTGGGCCAGATCAAATCGCACCAGGCGGGTCGTTAGCCCCTGGGCGCTGCGGCTCACGGCGCGGAACTCCAGCCAGCGACCGTTTGGTGCTTGGCGGAAGGATTGGAAGCCATCCGTTCTGGGTCGATGCACCATGGCATCGCTGCGGTGATCGAGCACCGGCGGCCCTGCAAACACCTTGGTGCGCCGCAGCTGGGGATCGAGCACCCCCCAGGCCGGATCGCCGCCGGCATACACGAGCCGGCCATCGGCCAGGGGCCGCAGGTCCATCACGACGTCGGTCATGCCCAGGGGCAGGCGCTGGGGCGCCCCACCGCCGGCGGGCCACACCACCAGGGGCCTGCTGCCGTCGCCCTGGCCGTAGCTGCCAGCGGTGAGCAGGCGCCGGCCGTCGGCACTCCAGGCCACGCTGGAGAGGGTGCCATTGGTGATGGAGCTGGTGTCGGCCGGGGCCAGGGGCTCCAGGCTGCTGCCATCCAGCACCGCCACCGCTGTGCTGTCGGCAAACCCCACGGCGATGCGGCGGCCATCGGGGGAAAAGCGGGCCGAGAACGGCTGCTTGCCACCGGGGGCGGCACGGCGCACCAGGGGCTGGAGGCGGCCGCTGCCGCCGGCGCCGTAGAGCCGCAGCTCACCGTCGTAGCTGGTGGCGAGCAGGCGGCCGGCGGCATCAAACTCCACGCTTTGACTGTTGGCCCCGTACTCGCCATCGGCGGCCACCTGGGCCCAGGCGCCCTGGCCTGTAGCGCCATACACGCGGATGCCGTTGCCACCCCCCAGGGCCGCGGCCAGGCGGCGGCCATCGGCGGAGAAGGCCAAGTGTTGTACCACATTGGGCAAGCCGGTGAGGCGCTGGCGCAGGCGGCCGCTGGCGCGATCGAGCAGGTAGATCGAGGTATTCGATCCGTCTGGACTGGTGTAGCCCCCCAGGGCCACCAGCTCGCCATCGGGGCTGAGGGCCACCGCGAAGAGCTTGCCCTCAGCCCCCTCCCCCACCGGCACCCGCAGCACCCGCTCCAGCTGGCCGCTGGCCAGATTCCAGATACGGGCGGTCTTGTCGTCGGAGGCTGTGACGGCCCAGCGGCCGGCCCGATCCACCGCGATGCGCCGGATGATGGCGGTGTGCATACCGGCCTCGATCGCCGGGAAGGGCTTGGTGCTGGCGGGCGGCTCGGCGCGGGCGCGGCTCCAGGGCATCAGCAGGCTGCCGGCGGCCAGCAGGCCCAGCACCAGGCCCCTGCGATGCGATTGGCGGGTCATCGGCTGGGCCTGTCTCGGCCTATTGTGGCGAAGGTTCCAGAACTTTGCCGCCTCAGCCCAGCGGGCTGAGGCGGCGCAGGCCGGGGAAGCGGCGGAAGTCGGCGTCGCAGCTGTGCAACACGCCACCATGCTCCAGGGCCAGGGCGGCCAGGATCGCCCATTGCCTGGGGCCAGGCTGGAGCAGCACCACGGAAGGATGATCAAGCCAGGCCTGCACAACCTCCAGAGCCTGGTCAGCGGTGAGGGCGCCGGGAAACAGGCGGGGATAGGTGCAAAGCCTCACCACGGCCAGAATCACCACCCAGCAGGTTGGCATCGGCAACGATCATCGGCCCTGGTAGAGCTTGGCCACGATCTCCTGATCTTCCAGTTCAGCGGCCAGGGCGAGGGCCTTGTCGAGATTCACGGGCCAGCGGGGCTGCCCAATGGAAAGGTGGGGCAGACATAGCGGGGCCGGGCCGCTCCCGCCGGCTGCTCCAGGCCGGCACGCAGGGTGTCGTTCACCACCTGCTTGAAGGGCTTGTCCGGTGTCGAGGGCCTTCTGGCGCAGCAGGCCGTCGTCGATGGTGAGCGTGGTGCGCATGGCATCAAGATGCTCGTGCCAGGGGCACCATGGCATCAACGGGGGCCTCCTGCCTGGGGCTCCCCTGCCTGGGCCGGCTCCTGGATGAACTTCTTCATGCCTCAAGAAGCTGCATTGGCGCTATTATGCTACTAACTAAAGATGATAGATTTCTAGGCGAAGAAAGCTATGCGGCTCCAAATGATAATGTAATTATGAAATGGGCATATTTATGGAGCCAAAGGGTAGAGAAAGGGTTCTGGTGGTGCGTGAGGAAGGAGCCAAAATGCCAGCCGATATCGGTGGAGGTATCTACTTGTCATTGAAGGACCGCAATGACATAAACTCAATTCAAATGAGGCTACTCGACTTCGTTGACAAACGAATTTAGGCCACCTCTGACCTTGCTTTGAAAACCTCACCTAACATTTCCATCCACCCGACCCGGCTTTAAGTTTTTCTCAATTCCATCATTGCTGCGGGCGGGTGATGATGAGCGTTTGACGTGGGGGGACGGCTGGAGGGCCACAACTGGTAGTAAGGGCATTCTTTCGCTAGGGTGGCCTTTGGAGGCTTCGACCATGACGATCTCTGTTGACGAACAGCTGGACGAGATTGCAGTCGCTTGCCGGGAATATGGCATTGAGCGCTTCTTCATTTTCGGCTCGGCAATCAGAGATGACTTCAGGCCTGGAGATAGCGATATAGATCTTCTTGTCGAGTTTAGTCCAATTGATGTCACCAAGAAGTTTCACGCCTATCTTGATGCACGCGAGGCTTTCAGGCGGATCTTCAAAGCTGATGTTGATTTGGTAATGCGTGGAGCAGTGAAGAATAAGGTTATCGCCAAGGGGATTGATCGCACCAAGAAGCTCGTCTATGCCGCGTGATCTAGCTGCTTACTTGCAGGACATCTTGGATGCTGCCTGTGCGATTGCCGATGTCATGCGTGGCGTATCCATTGAAGACTATCGCGCTAATCGGTCTATCAGATCGTCTGTCGAGCGTGAATCCATCATTATTGGCGCGGCGTTGCGTCGGATTGGCGATCTTGACGCACAGCTCTTTGCCTCAATCTCAAATTCGCGGGCGATCGTTGATTTCAGAAATCCGCTGGCTCATGACTATGGGGCGATCGATGACGATTCAGTCTTCGGTATTGTGTATTCAGATTTGATTGTCTTGCAGGCAGAGGTGGCGGAGCTCCTCCAGAAGTTTGCTTCCGCAAACTAACGAAAAAGGATAGATCGCGCGCAGCCGCGATCTATCCTTTTTCGTTAGGCCCCCTTCGCATCGCCAGTGGAATGAGCTTCAACATATTGCTTAAGCACAGCATCCATACGAGCTTGCCAACCAGCTCCTGAAGCCCTGAAATAGTCAATAACCTCAGGACTATATCGGATTGAAACCA
>JAYKGR010000104.1:0-32737 GCA_035285645.1 Cyanobacteriota bacterium
ACCGCGTCGAACTCGGCTACCGCAGCTCCGGCGGCTGGATCTCCCTGGCCTTCTCCTCCATCGCTCGCGTGCCGGCCCTTCACCCCTCCGAGCAGATCCTCGACCAGTTTGTGCCGTTCTCGCTCGATGCCAGGCCTGGGCAGGCCATGCCCACCGCTCCAGACGAGCCGGCTGACACCGGCCTGCACGAGCGCCTTTACCAGAGCGCCACCTCGCGCTGGCGCCTGGGTCGCGGCTCGGAGGCCTTCCACGAACTCGACCAACATGGAGCCAGTGCCGCTGGCCTGCATGCCTCCGGCGCGGGCCTCTGGGCTTCCGGCCGCCAGGAATCAGGCATCGGTGGTGTGGTGCCTCGCCAGCGGATGTTCTGGCTGGTCGCTGATGCCGAGTTGATCGTGTACGGCGCCACCGATCCCTCCGCTCGCCTCACCATCGGCGGCGAGGAGGTGCCCCTCTCGGCTGATGGCACCTTCCGGGTGCAAGTGCCCTTCCGCGATGGCCAGCAGGTGTACCCCATCGAAGCCGTGGCTGCCGATGGGGATCAAAAGCGCTCGATCACCCTGGAGTTCCAGCGCAAAACACCTCTCGACCAGAGCAATCCCGCTGATCAAGCTGCCCATGAATGGTTCTGAACCCTCCGCCGGCCTGCGGGCTTTCGTGGCGGCTACGCCGATGCTCGGTGCGGTGGCCTTTCCGCTCGTGGTGCCCCTGTTGATCCTCAAGGTCAACATCCAGGCCGGCGTGCTGGCAGCCGTGCTGATCGGCTGCCTCTGGTTTGTGGCCATGCTGCGCACGGCAGAAATGCCGGGCCACAGCTGAGGGAGCCGCGGCCGAGGGGAACGCTGAAACAGCCGCTGCCGCCGCCATCACACCCCACCCTCAGTCCCACGGCCAACCGGGCCGAAGCCTCGCAGCCAGCCTGGCCGGGCTCCTTCTCGCCGGTTGCAGCACGGCCCCTGCCCTGATCGCAGGCAGGGCCCCGGCAAAGCCGCCCCTGCCCCCCGGCATCGCGGTGGCCTTCAATCACAACACGGCCCAGCGCTACCGCAGCCCGGTGAGCGGCCGCTGGCGCCAGGGCGACAACATCGAAGCGATGATCCTGGCCGCCATCGCCGAAGCCCGCAGCGAGATCCTGGTGGCGGTGCAGGAGATCTCGCTGCCGCAGGTGGCTAGCGCCCTGGTGGCCCGCCGCCGACAAGGCGTGAACGTACGGGTGGTGCTGGAAAACAGCTACAGCACCCCCTGGAGCGAGCAACATGCCGCCGATCTGGTGCCCCACCAGCGCCAGCGGCACGCCCAGCTGCTGGCCCTCGGCCAGGGCGATGCGGTGGCAATCCTGCGCGATGGCCATGTGCCGATGCTCGACGACACCGCCGATGGCAGCCGCGGCAGCGGTCTGATGCACCACAAGTTCATGGTGGTCGACCGACGACTGGTTGTGACCGGCTCCACCAATTTCACCCCCTCCTGCGTTCATGGCGACGCCGACGCTCCCCAGACCCGGGGCAATGTGAACCACATGCTTCGGTTCGACAGCCCGGCGCTGGCCGACCTGTTCGCTGCCGAATTCGGCCGCCTGTGGGGCGATGGTCCCGGCGGACGCCAAGACAGCCGCTTCGGCACAGGTAAAGGTGGTGGAGCGGCCCAGACGGTGAGCGTGGCCGGCACACCGGTGCAGGTGCTGTTCGCGCCTCACCGGCGCAACGATCCGAATCATGGCCTCAACTGGTTGGCGCAACAGCTGGCTGACACGCGCCAACGACTCGACATGGCGTTGTTTGTGTTTTCTGCCCAAAACCTCACCGATGCCATGGCCAATCTGAGGGCCCGGGGGGTGCGGATCCGCCTGCTGGGGGATCCTGGATTTGCCAGCCGGCCCTTCAGCGAACTCCTGGATCTGCTGGGGGTAGCGCTGCCCGATCAGCGCTGCCGCCTGGAGGCCGGCAACCGACCCTGGCAGCAGGCGCAGGAGGGAATCGGCACCCCCCGTCTGCCCCGTGGCGACAAGCTGCACCACAAATTTGCCGTGATCGACGGCCGCACCGTGCTCACCGGCTCCTTCAACTGGAGCCCCTCCGCCGCCCACCAGAACGACGAAACCCTGCTCCGCATCGATTCCCCGCTGCTGGCGCGGCACTTTGAGGCGGAGATGGAGCGACTCTGGCGGGGCGCTGAGCTGGGCCTGGGGGGACGACTGCAGCGGCGGCTGGAGCGGGCGCGGCGCGATTGCCCCGGTGTGGCGACGACTACGATTCCGTGAGGTTGTCGCCTCTGTTCCATGGATCCGGTGCCTTTTTCCCGTATCCATACCCCTCGCCTCGATGCCATCAACCTGATGCTGCGGGACCTCAACACCCGCCACGAAGAAATCCGCCATCGGGCGGCCTTTCGCGGCTGCACCCACGAGCTCGAGATCCTGCAGCAGGAGCTGGTCGACTACCTGACCCATAAAAAGCACACCCTCCTGGGGGTGTGCACCGGCGATGACGATCGGCCGGGCACCACCACGGTGGCCTGATTGGCCACCGTGGTGGTGGTGGGGGCGGGTCCGGCCGGTGCCGCGACCACCCTGGCCCTGAGCCGCGCTGGCCAGCAGGTGCACCTGGTGGAAGCCCGCCCCAGCGCCCCGCGCCGCTGGCGTGGGGAACCCTGATGCCCTCCGGGATGGAGGCCTTGGATCAGCTTGGGGTGCTGCCCCTCAACGCCGGGGTACCTCGGCGCAAGCTCAACAGCTGGTGCATGGTGCTCGATCGCGAGGTGCTGTTCGACGCCCCTGAACCCATGGGCAGTCGGCAACCGTGCACCCTGGTGTCACAGGACGCCCTGGTGGCAACCCTGCGCCAGAGCGCCCCGCACCACTGGCATGGCAGCCAGAGCGTGGTGCGCTTGCTCCAGGAGGGCGGGCGCATCTGCGGCGTGGAGCTCACCGGAGGGACACGGATCCAGGCCGACCTGGTGATCGGCTGCGATGGCCGCGACTCTCGCCTGCGGCGCTGGGCAGAGCTGCCCTTGATCGACGAGCCTTCGCCGCTGCACCTGCTCTGGTTCGACCTTGACCCCGCAGCCTCAGAGCCCCTGCGCGCGTGGCTGGCGGGTCGGTTTGTGACGGTGCTGGCCGACACGGGGAGTTTTGCGCTGTTCGGCTCAGCCAACGATCGCTTGCAGCTGGGCTGGCTGCGCCAACCGGGCGAACCCCTCAGCCCTCCCCCAGGCGGCTGGCCCCGGCTCTGGGCCGAGGGCCTGCCGGAGACAGCCGCCGCCGCCCTGCGGAGCGTGGAGCCATCGGCCATCCCCAACCCTGTACCCCTGGGGGTCAGGGTGGGCCTGGCCCGGCGCTGGCACCGGCCGGGGCTGCTGCTGGGGGATGCCGTCCACCCCATGAGCCCGCTGCGTGCCCAGGGGATCAGCATGGCCCTGCGAGATGCGGTGGTAGCGGCCGCCAGGCTGAGCGCCGCGCTCCGCTGCGGATCCGCCTCCGCCATCGATGCGGCCCTGCCAACGGTGGCGGCCACCCGGTTGGAGGAGATCCACACGATTCAGCGGTTGCAGCGCCAGGAGGCCGGTCGGGGGGAGCTGCTGCGGCACCGCGCCCTGCTGCGCCGCTGGCTGGGGCTGAATCGGCACTGGGCCGGACGGCTTGTGCAGCGTTACTGGAGCCACCAGCAGCGGCGGCTGCGCGATGGCGTGATGCCCCTGCCGCCGCGACCGGCGTCGCCGCCATGATGGAACCACTCCATCGGCAGCTGCCCCACCCCATGGTCTGCGTTCCCCCCGCCTTGCCCGGCTGCCGCTGCTGGCGCCCGCTGCTGGCGGGGGTGCTGGTGGCCGCCCTGGCACCCCTGGCCCGGGCCAACCCACTGGCCACCTTCCCCCCCCGCGACACGTTCCGAACTCTCCAGCTGGCCGCCCAGACCTGCGGCCGCGACAATGACACCGCCAGCTGCGACCAGGCCCGCGGCGGCGCCGATGCTCTGCTGGACCACCCACGCCTGCCGGCGCGCTGCAAGGACACGCTCTGGGAGATCAGCCAGCGGGCTCGGGTCGCCCCCCGCAACGACCTCGCCCGACGGGAAGCCCTGAACCGCAGCGGCGATGATCTGATGGCATTCTGCCGCCAGCAGGTACGGGCAGCGCCGGCTGAAACACCGGCCGGCACCACCGCGCCGGCGGGGGGCGGCGGGGGCCGCACCGCGCCGGTCGCACCACCGGGCCTGGGCACCGGCGGACTGCTTTAGTCGCCGGCACTCAAATCCAGCAGGGAGCGGGCCGTGGTGTCCATGAACGGCAGACTCATGGGCGTGACCACCGCTGCGCGGTGGGCCATGCCACAGAGGGCCGTTGCCCTGCCCTCCAGCTCACAGCTGGTCGAGAGCACGAGCAGAGCCTGGGTGAGCTTGCCCCGCAGACAGCTTTCGGCCCCGTCGCGGGCCAGCACCGCGTCGGCCGCCTGACGCGAACGGGCCACCGCTTCGGCATAGGGGGTGGGAGCGGCCACGACTGGCGGCACAGCGGCCAGCACGAAGGCCAGCGCCGCCAGAGCCACGCCGCGGGGCCGACGCCGAGAGCGATCGATCGACAGGGCGGTCACGGCCGGGGAGGCAACACCAGTCCACGCTAATCAGGCACTTCGGGGCCGGCCACGGCGTCGGCCGCCACTTCCCCCCGGCCGGAGATAATCCCCCTGCCAGCACCCCTAGCCCGGACTCCCGTGATGTCCATGACCATCCACCAGGTGGCGCTCGAGCGCCCCTTCGACGACCAGAAGCCCGGCACGTCCGGCTTACGCAAGAGCAGCAGCCGATTCGCCACCCCCCACTACCTCGAAAGCTTTGTGGAGGCCTCCCTGCGGGTGCTGCCCGGCGTGCAGGGCGGCACGCTGGTGGTGGGCGGCGACGGCCGTTATGGCAACCGGCGTGCCATCGACATCATTGCCCGCATGGCGGCAGCCCATGGCGTGGCCCGGCTGATTCTGACCACCGGCGGCATCCTCTCCACACCCGCCGCCTCCCACCTGATCCGGAGCCACCAAGCCATCGGCGGCGTGATCCTGTCAGCCAGCCACAATCCCGGCGGACCCGATGGCGATTTCGGCGTCAAGATCAACGGCGCCAACGGCGGTCCGGCACCTGAATCGGTGACCGACGCCATCCATGCGGCCACCCTGAGCCTGGAGGGCTATCGCATCGCCGCAGCTGATCCCCTGCCCCTCGAGGCCCCGGGCAGCAGCCAGATCGGCGCCATGGCGGTGCAGATCCTCGATGGCGTGGAGGACTACGTGACCCTGATGCAGCGGCTGTTCGACTTTGAGCGCATCGGCGCCCTTCTGCGCGGCGATTTCCGCGTGGCCTTCGATGCCATGCATGCGGTGACCGGCCCCTATGCCAGCCGTCTGTTCGAGGGCCTGCTGGGGGCGCCGGCCGGCACCGTGCGCAACGGCATACCCCTGGAGGATTTTGGGGGAGGCCATCCCGACCCCAACCTCACCTATGCCCACGAGCTGGCCGAGCTCCTGATGAACGGCGACAGCTACGCCTTCGGCGCCGCCTGCGACGGCGATGGCGACCGCAACATGATTCTCGGCCGGCGCTGCTTCGTGAACCCGAGCGACAGCCTGGCGGTGCTCACAGCCAATGCCACCCTGGCACCGGGCTACGCCGATGGCCTGGCGGGTGTGGCCCGTTCCATGCCGACCAGCGCCGCAGCCGATGTGGTGGCCCGCTCGCTGGGGATTCCCTGCTTCGAAACCCCTACGGGCTGGAAGTTTTTCGGCAACCTGCTGGATGCGGGTCGCATCACCCTCTGCGGCGAGGAAAGCTTCGGCACAGGCAGCAACCATATCCGCGAGAAGGATGGCCTCTGGGCTGTGCTGTTCTGGCTGCAGATTCTGGCGGTGCGCGGTGAACCGGTAGCCCAGGTGATGGCCCAGCACTGGCAGACCTACGGCCGCCACTACTACTCCCGCCACGACTACGAAGCCATTGCCTCCGAGGCGGCTCATGCGCTCTACGGCCGCGTGAAGGATCAGCTGCCCGGCTTGCCTGGCCAGGCTTTCGCAGGCCGCACGATCGCCACCGCCGACGATTTCGCCTACACCGATCCTGTGGATGGCTCCACCAGCTCTGGGCAGGGCCTGCGCGTGCTGCTGGATGACGGCAGCCGGGTGGTGCTGCGCCTCTCGGGCACCGGCACCCAAGGCGCCACGCTGCGGGTGTATCTGGAGAGCTATGTGCCCCCCGGAGGCGCCCTCAGCCTGGATCCTCAAGCGGCCCTGGCTGATCTGATCAGCGCCACCGACGCCCTGGCCGAGATTCGCCAGCGCACCGGCATGGATCGCCCCACCGTGATCACCTGATCAGCGCAACTGCCGCGGCCCCCGCTCCTCACCCAAGCGGGTGAGGGCCAGCTGTCGCATGGTTTCGCCGTAGGCGGCGCCGCCCCCAGCAGCCGCCACCAGCAACGCAGTGGCCAGGGGGTGGATCGGAGGCAAGGTCTGGCCCGGGGCGGCGGCGGCGCGGCGATGCAAGGCCAGCAGCAGCGCTGCCCCCAGAGAGGCCAGTAATGCGGCCAGAGCGATGCGGCGCCGGTCAACCCGGCGCTGCCGTACGGGCCGATACTCCCGGGGGTGGGGCAGGGGCATCTCAGAGCTCCGGCGGGAGGGGTTCCACGTCATGCGTGGCCGGGAACCAGTCCTCCTCCAGCCGCTTCATCAACACATACATCGCCGGCACCACAAACAAGCTCAGGGCCGTGGCCACCAGCAGACCGCCAAAGATCACAGCCCCAAGCGAACGCTGGCCGAGGGCACCGGCACCGTTGGCCACCACGAGCGGGAAAAAACCGGCCAAAGCCGCCATCGCGGTCATCAGGATCGGCCGGAGCCGCGAGACAGCTGCTCCCTTCGCCGCCTCCGCGGCGGCCAGGCCCTGTTCCATGCGCTGGTTGGCCAGATCCACAATCAGGATGCCGTTTTTGGCCGCCAGGCCAATCAAGGTCACCAGACCAACCTGGGCGTACACGTTGTTGACCTGGCCGCGGAGCACCAGAAACATCAACGCCCCAAGCATGGCGAGTGGCACCGTCATCAGAATGATGAGCGGGTCGATGTAGCTGCCGTACTGGGCCGAGAGCACCAGATACACCACAACGATGCCCAGGGCAAACACCAGCACCGCCAGTGAACCGGCCTGCACCTCAGAGCGGGAGAGCCCCGACCAATCGTAACCGATGTTGGCAAAAGAGAGCTTGTTGAACGTGGCCACAAGGGCATCAATTGCCTGGCCACTGCTACGGCCGATGGCTTCCACACCCTGGATCAATACGGTGCGATAGAGGTTGAAATGGCTGATAATCGGCGGAGCACTATCGAGCCGCACAGACACCACATTACGCAAGGGGATCTGACGACCCTGTGAATCGCTGACGTACAGGGCATTGAGATCTTCCACAAGATCGCGATGGCTGCCTTCGGCCTGCACAACCACCTGGCGATATTGCTGGTTCTCGTAGGTTTGGTTCACGAAGCTGCCGCCCATCAACGTACCGACGGTTTCCATGGCAGCGCCATAGTCGATGCCCAGAGACGCGAGGCGATCACGATCGACATCGAGCCGCCAAACCGGTGCATCACTGACAAATTGGGTGTAGAGATTGGCAAAAGCACCACCGGCTTGGCCCTGCTTGATCAGGTCGCCTGCGAGGCCGGCAAGATCGGTGGGGCTGTAGCCGCCATTGCTGAGATCATTGAACTGGAACGAGAGGCCACCCTGGGCACTGAATCCCGGCACGGCAGCGGGTGCCTGGGCGAGAACAAGGGCACCTGGAATAGCGCGAAACTTTTGGTTCAACCGGTCGATGATTGCCTTGGCCGACTGATCGTCGGCCGGACGCTGATCAATGGGTTTGAGACCAAAGAAGAAGAGCCCCTGATTAAGAGAACCCCCATTGAACCCGGCACCAGCCACCACCTCACCTGACACAATTTCAGGCTCACGGGCCATGATCTCCCGCGCCTTGGCGGCCACCTCCATGGTGGCTTCGATGGAAGCCTGCGGGGGCAACTGAATGATCCCGAGGCCATAGCCCTGATCTTCGGTGGGCACAAAGCCCGTGGGCACGGCGACAAAGGCAAGGCCGGTAACCACAATCCCACCAAGCAGCAGGGCCAGCACCAGCCGACGCAGGCGGATCACCTGGCCCAGCAACCGTTCATAGGCGCGGGCCAGGCGCGCGAAACCGGCATTGAAGGCAGCGAAGATCGGCATCAGATAGGCACCGATCAACCCACCGAGCAAGCCCAGCAGCAGGGCTACCGGCCAGCCGCCCACCAAGGCTCCGTAGCCCCCTCCGAAGATCACGCCGATCACCAGCCAGAGCGGCCCCCGGGGCTCGGTCTTGCCGCCGCCGAGCAACAGGGCCGATTGCAGCGGTTTGCCGGTGATCGCATTGAACGTGCTCACCAGGATCGAAAACACGATGGTGAGCGCGAACTGCCGGTAGATCACGCCGGTGGCTCCCGGGAAGAACGCCACCGGCACAAACACGGCGAGCAGCACCAGAGCGGTGGCCAGGATCGCCCCCGTGAGCTCCGTCATGGCGTTGGAGGCAGCCTGAAACGGTCGATCTCCCGCCTCGATGCGAGCCGACACGGCCTCCACTACCACAATCGCGTCATCCACCACCAGACCCGTGGCCAGAATCACCCCCAGCAGGGTGAGTTGGTTGATCGAAAACCCAAACGCCTTCACAAAAATCATCGCGCCCAGCAGCGCGATCGGCAGCGCCAGTGCGGGCACAGCCGTGGCCTTCCAATCCTGCAGAAAAAGAAAAATAATCAACAGCACCAGCACCACCGCATCGCGCAGAGCATCGATGGCACCCTCAATGGAGGCATGGATGAAATCCGTTTGATCAAACACCTTTTCGAGCACAACACCGGGGGGCAACGTGCGTTCAAATTGCTGCAGCACGGCATCCACCGCCTGGGCTGTACTGATGGCGTTACTGCCGGGGAGTTGGATGACCCCAAATCCCACGCATGGGTGACCTGATCGAGCGTTTATAGCAGCTTGATTAAAATTTTGAAAGCCATACTCAGCACGACCCACATCAGCCAGTCGAATCAAGCCACCATCGGGCCCTTTGGCAAGGATTAACTGCTCAAATTCTTGCACCGTAGCCAGATTTCCTTGCACAAGAATCGGATAGGTGCTGCGGTTGCGGGGCCCGGCGGGAGGGCCGCCCACGGCACCGGCCACCACCACCTGGTTCTGGGATTTCAGAGCCTGAACCACATCCTCCGGGCCCAGGTTGAAGCGGGTGAGGGCCTGGGGATCCAGCCACAGGCGATAAGCCGGAGCGCTGGCACCAAAAACATTCACCTGACCCACGCCCTGGGCGCGGGTGAGCGGGTAAAGCAAATTCAGCTGAAACAGCCCGTTGAGGTAACTGCGGTCGTATTGCCCGGCCGTAGAAGACAGGTTGTAGACCAGCAGATAGCTGCTGGCGGTTTGCTGCACCGTCACCCCCTGGGCATTCACCTGGGGTGGCAACTGGGGCGAAGC
Source organism: Cyanobacteriota bacterium (assembly GCA_035285645.1). Lineage (GTDB taxonomy): Bacteria > Cyanobacteriota > Cyanobacteriia > PCC-6307 > Cyanobiaceae > Cyanobium. The sequence goes on from JAYKGR010000104.1 coordinate 9,561, forward strand.
TGTCTGCACACGGTTCAGCACATTCACCTGATCGATGTCGGGATCAGTGCCAGCTTTGAAAAACACATTGATCTGGCTGGTGCCCTCACTGGTGCTGAAAGAGGTGATGTAATCCATGCCTGGAGCGCCGTTGATCTGCTCCTCCAACGGGCCGGTCACGGCGCTTTCCACCGTGCTGGCATCGGCCCCGGGGAGGTTGGCGTTCACCTGCACTGTGGGGGGGGCGATGCTCGGCAGAAATTCGATCGGCAGCAAAGGCAGGCTGATCACCCCTGCCAGCAGAATCAGAACGCTGCAAACCGTGCTGAGCACCGGCCGCCGGATGAACGTGTCCGAAAGGCTCATCGGCTGTTCACCGCCATACCGCTGCGCAGGCGAGCCAGGTTGCCGACAATCACCGAATCGCCCCGGTTGAGACCGGCCTCCACCGGGAAGGCTCCGTTCTGCAGCAAGCCCAGCTGCACCGGCACCTGCAGCGCCACCGGCAAACCGGTGGGCGGCGGTGGCTCCAGGGGGCGACCCAGCCGCCGGCGCGCCTCCTCGGCACTCACCGCCACAAACACGAAGGTTTGCCCCGCCTGCAACAGCACCGCCTGCTCAGGGATCGCCAGGCTCTGGCGACGGCCATAAAGCAGACGAGCCTGCACCCGTTGCCGGTTGCGTAGGGCACCATCGCGATTGTCAAACACCGCCTTCACGAGCAGCGTCTGCCGCTCGCGATCCAGCGATGGCGCCACGAAGCTCACCTGGCCCACGGCCCGCAGCTGCGGCCGGTCGGGCGCGGTAATCTCCACCGGCATGCCGGGCCGCACCCGCCATCCCTCCTCACCGGGAAGATCCAGGCGAGCCCAGAGCTGCGAATTGTCGATGATGCTGGTCACCGGGGAGCCTGCCTGCACCACATCGCCCTGCTTGGCATTGAGGTTGCCCACCTCACCGGCGATCGGCGCCACAACGTTCTTGTATCCCAAGGTGGCGATGGAGGCCCGCAGGCGATCGCGACTCTGGATCGCCTGGGTCACGTAAAAATCCCGATCTTTGCTGGAGACGGCCCCCTGCTGGTTGAGAAAGATGTAACGCTCGGCGTTGAGGCGATCCTTCTGGGCTTCTGCGGCGTCGGCATCCACCTCGGCGCGCTGTTGCTGCTGATCCAGCACGAACAGCAGCTGGCCGGGTCGCACCCGCTGCCCCTCCGCCACCGGCAGGGCCACAATCCGACCGGCGATTTCCGGAGCCAGCTGCACATCGCGGATGGCCTCCAGGGTGCTTTGCAGCACAACGGCGTCGGTGCTCATGAACGGCCGTGGATTGACCAGGCGAACCAGGGGCGGCTCCGGCGCCGGCGCCGGGTTGGCTCGGCAACCCGTTAGGGCGGCCAGCCCGACCATGCCAACCGCGATCGCCAGACCACCTGCCGCGCGCACAATGATGCGTCAAAGTCGGCAAACCATAAAAGACACCTGTTGGGTTCTCAAGCCATCGGGCGCTGCTACCGCACACCGTCATGAAGGTTGATCCTCCGGCGGATCGTGTCTGCCGGGGTCAGGATGGAGAGCCGCGTGCCGGAATCGATACTGCGCTTCTGGCGCCGTGGGAACGGCCCTTCTACCCGCCAACGCCTTGAGCGATCTGTTCAGCCATCAGGCCGAGCGCGTGCTCAGCCGCATCGCGCCACTGGCCGAACGGATGCGGCCCCGCTGCCTGGATGATTTCGTGGGCCAGGAGGCGATTCTGGGAGAAGGTCGGCTGCTGCGGCGGGCCATCGCTGCGGATCGGGTGGGAAACCTGATCCTGCACGGCCCTCCAGGCACCGGCAAAACGACCCTGGCAAGGATCATTGCCCACACCACCCGCGCCCATTTCAGCAGCCTCAACGCGGTACTGGCCGGAGTGAAAGATCTGCGCAGCGCGGTGGACGCAGCCCGGCAGCGGTTGGAACGTCATGGGCTGCGCACGATTCTGTTCATTGATGAGGTGCACCGCTTCAACACGGCCCAGCAGGATGCCCTGTTGCCCTGGGTCGAGAATGGAACCGTGAGCCTGATCGGCGCCACCACCGAAAACCCGTTCTTCGAGGTGAACAAGGCCCTGGTGAGCCGCTCACGGCTCTTCCGGCTGCAACCGTTGGAGCCAGCCGAGCTGCGCCGCCTGCTGGAGAGGGCCCTGAGCGACCGGGAGCACGGGTATGGCGATCAGCCGGTGCGCCTGGATGCCGATGCCGCCGACCACCTGCTGGCGGTGGCCGGCGGCGATGCCCGCAGCTTGCTGAATGCCCTCGAACTGGCGGTGGACACCACCCCAGCCAATGATGAGGGTTGGATTCACATCGATTTGGCGATCGCGGAGGATTCGATCCAGCAACGGGCGGTGCTTTACGACAAACAGGGCGATGCCCACTTCGACACGATCAGCGCCTTCATCAAGTCGATCCGGGGCTCCGATGCCGATGCCACCCTGTTCTGGCTAGCCCGGATGGTGGAGGCAGGCGAAAATCCACGCTTCATCTTTCGGCGCCTCCTGATCGCCGCCGGCGAAGACATCGGCCTGGCCGATCCACAGGCGATGGTGGTGGTGGAAGCCTGCGCCGCCGCCTTTGAGCGCATCGGTCTGCCGGAGGGCCTCTACCCCCTCGCCCAGGCCAGCCTCTATCTGGCCGCCACCGAAAAAAGCAACAGCAGCCTCGGCTTCTTCGATGCCATCCGCACGGTGCGGCAGGCCCGGCGGCAGGAGGTGCCCCCCCATTTGCGTGATGCCAATCGCGACGGCCAGGCTTTTGGCGATGGCGTGGGCTATCGCTATCCCCACGCCTATGCCGACCACTGGGTCGCCCAGCAGTACCTGCCCACAGCCCTGCAGGGCCAAGTGTTTTGGCAGCCCGGAGCGATCGGCTGGGAAGGGCAGAGGCGCCAACGGCTGCAGCAGCGGCGGGCGGCGCAGTTGGCCGCCGCCGTGGAACAGGAGGCTGATCAGGTGGGCTTTCTCAGCAGCGGACCCGACGATGGTCTGCTGGATCGCTGGGTGCGGCGCCAGGCCGCCGCAGAAGGTGCCCGGCTCGACCTGCTGCGGCAGCGGTTTTGGGCGGGTGCGCCGCTCAATCGGCTCGACCGGGTGCTGATCCTGCGAGCCCGCTCGCTGCTCTGGGCACTCGATCCGCTCCAGGCCTGCGCCGAAGGCGAAGTGCTCCTCAGCGTGGCCGACGCCGGGGATCGGGAGCGGGTAGAGGCGCAGGTGCAGCTGCTCGATCCACTGCGTCAGCCCCGTCTGCTGGTGGTGGACGACAGCAACCCCCACACACTGGTGGAGCAGATCGGCGCTGGGCCCCGGCTGGAGTGGATCGTGGGTCGCCAGCCGTTTCAGGGCCTCGCCCCCGCCCTCCTGGAGACGTGGCTCGATGGGCTGAGGGCGCTCGCAGCCCCAGCCTGCCATCTGAGATTGCTGCTCAGCCATCCCCTGCTCGGTCCGGCGGGAGCCCTGGGCAGCGATGGGCCCCTGGCGGGGGCAGAACAGGCCTGGCTCAGCGCCGAACGGGTGGACGGTGACAGGCTGCAGAGGCAGCTCGAATGCCGCGGCTGGCGGTTCAGCCCTCCCCAAATTTGGAGGGAAACCCTGGAGCTGCGCATCAGCGATCGATTGCTGCAGCGCTGGTTTGGGGAGGGCGCGGCCTACCGCCAGCGCGCGGTGGCCGCCGTGGGAGCCGCAGATCTGGGCGCTGTGGAGCAGCAGCTGCGTCAACGCGGCGGTGAGGCCTTGCCCCAGCCCCTGGAACACCGGCTGCTGGAGGGCCGGCTGGGGGGCTGAGGTCGTGGGGGGGGCCATCACGCCCCCTTGCCGTTACCAGAGACCGCGCACGGGCTCGCTGTAAGCCGGCGCGGCGGCCGGGGCCGGAGCCATGGTTCTCACGGCGGCCACCGGATCGGCCATCTGGTTGGCCTGGATGCAGGCGGGCAGGAACACATACCAGGAGAGCAGGGATGTGCACTGGGCGGTGCCTTCCTGGCAACGACCCTCGGCGCAAATATTCTGAGCACCGGTGTACGTATTGCAGAAATCGGCAAGACGGAAATCAACCGGCAGATTGCGCAGGATGCCGACTGACGAGATGCTGCCATCGCGTGCATCGGCGATAATCGCTCCCCTCAGAGCCTGAACCGCATAGGTGTTCATGCTCCAGTACGGGAAGTAGCTCTTGCTGGCATTCTTCAGAAACTTCACGCCGCTGTCGGAATAGAGGAAGCGGGTGACCCCAACCAGATCGACGTTGTAGGTCTTGGTCATGCCACCGCGCACCTCTTCAGCGGTCCAGCCGGAACGGCGCAGGCCTGCATCAAGGCCACGATCGGTCACCTCCCCGCTTTCCAGGAAGGTGTCAAACGCGGCTTGATTGGTGGACCAGACAGCGCCACCGGTGTTCCAGCGGACCGGCAGATCATTGTCGACGCGAGCAGTGGCCGGCAGGGCAGTCACCAGCAGGGCGGCACCGATGGCCACCCCGGAGAACAAACGGGAGATCACGAGTACAAGGGGTTGACTCCGTTTGGAAGCTAGGCATGATTGTTGGCCTTGACAGCCAGACTTCACACTGGCCTCGATCCCCTTAGGCTCGGCCCCCATTCACACCGCAGCCATGGCCCTGCAGATCGGCGACCCCGCCCCCGACTTCAGCCTCCCCGACCAAAATGGCACCAGCGTGAGTCTCAGTGGATTGCGTGGTCAACGGGTGGTGATTTACTTCTACCCCAAAGACGACACACCAGGCTGCACCAAGGAGGCCTGCAACTTCCGCGACCGCTGGAGCGACCTGGAACAGCACGGCATCAAAGTGCTGGGCATCAGCAAAGATGGTGCCAGCAGCCACAGCCGGTTCATCACCAAGTACGAGCTGCCCTTCTCCTTGCTCACCGACGCCGAGCCCTGCCCCGTGGCCGCGGCCTACGAGAGCTATGGACCGAAAACCTTCATGGGCAAAAACTACATGGGCATGAGCCGCCACACCTTCGTGGTGGATGCCGACGGCAAGATTGAACGCATCTACCTCAAGGTGAAGGCCGAGCAGATGGCCGACCAGATCCTGGAGGATCTGGGTCTCAGCTGAAACGGCTCCCCTCGTCGGCCGGGAGCGCGGGGCGCAGGCGGGCCATCGCCCGCAAGCAAAGATCGGGATCGTGGTGGAGCCGTACCGTCGTGCCACGCAACGCCGGGCCGATCCAGGGCAGAAGGGCGGCCCCATCGCCCCCGGTGAGCCAGAGGTGCAGAGGGGTGGCGGCGGCTTCACGCGCGGCAGCGACCACCGCAGCCGCCAATCCCCTTTGCACGCCGCTCACCATCGCCGCCTCGGTGGCGGCAGGCCAGGCTTCGGCGCTCGTCGACACCGGATCAGGCAGCAGGGCCGCTGCGGCGGCCATCGCACGCAACTGCAGACCCGCCCCCGCCAAGAGCCGACCACCGGCGAAGCAGCCGGTGGCATCCACCCGGGTCAGGCTGAGCACCGTGCCGGCGTCCGCCACCAGCAGAGCTTCGCCAGGCCGGGCCGCTGCCGCCTCCCAAGCCGCCAGTGCTCGATCGACACCGATCCAGGCGGGTGTCCCGGCCAGGGGCACCTGCTCACTCCCTAGCCGCTGTGCATCCGCCAAGCCTGCAGCGCCAGCCATGGGGCCCACCGCCGCCCAGGCCAGGAGTCCGTCAGGCACCTGGGCCACAGGTGGGCCGTGCCACACCACCAGGCCGCTGGGGCCGGGTGCGGCCCAGTGCCAGCGGCTGTTGCCGATCAACAGCCATCGGGGGGCCAGGCGGATGTTCAGATGCCTTCGCCCATCATGCCGGGCAGGTGGATGCCGCACTCCTGGTGCAAGCCGCCGAAGCGGGTGGCCCGGCCGGATGCCTGGCCATCGTCTGGACCGCTCGAATGCCAGTCGCCCACGGTGGAGTAGCCCTGCTCGAACAGGGGATGCTGAGGCAGATCGTGCTCTTGCATGTAGTAATAGACATCGCGGCTGGTCCAGCTGAGCAGCGGCCGCAGCGACCACCGGCCCCGTACCCGCTCCAGCAGCTGCATGCCGCGACGATGATCGGTCTGCGAGCGCCGCACCCCACTGGCCCAGCAGGTGACCGCGAGGTCGCGGAAGGCCTGATCGAGGGGCTGCACCTTGCGCAACCTGTGATACAGATCAAGGTCTTCGGGCGTGCCCGACTCCCACAGGCGACCATGGAGGGCCTCCATGCGAGCTGGGCTGAGATCGGCCTGAGCCACATGCAGCCGCAGCGCCAGGCGCTCCTGCAGGGTTGCGGCATAACGATAGGTTTCCGGTGGCAGGTATCCGGTATCCACCCAGATCACCGGGGGCGCAGAGCCCCGTTGCTGGGCGAGGCGCCAGGCGAGGTGCAGCAGCACCGCCGATTGGATGCCAAAACTGGTGGTGAGGGCAAAACCAGCACCAAACCGCTCGCTGGCCCACTGCAGCCGCCCAAACGGATCGAGAGCCAGCAGGGTGTCAAGGCTGGCAGCCGGATCAGAACCTGAAGTGGGATCGCTGGCCTGAAGAATGGCAGGAGTAGCTGCGGTGGTCATAAGCCCATCATCGCTCTCCGCTGGCGGTGCTGGTTAGGGTTCGAGAACCCTGCCGCAGCTGCCACGCCGTGAGCGATCCCCGCAGCGCCAATCCCCCAGCCGATGGACGCCGCGAATCGGCTGGCGGCCGGGAGCGGATCGTGATCGTGGGCGGCGGCTTCGGCGGGTTGTACACGGCCCTGAGCCTCGCTGAGCGCCGCCAGCACCCGCCCGTGCTGCTGATCGAACCCCAGGAGCGGTTTCTGTTTCTGCCGCTGCTGTACGAGCTGCTCTCTGGCGAACTGCGCCCCTGGGAAGTGGCGCCGGCCTACGCCACTCTGCTGGCCGGTCGGGGGGTGGCGCTGCTGCAAGACCGGGTCGTGCGCATCGACGGCGCCGCCCGCTGCCTCCACACGGCGCTGGGTCGCAGCCTGGAGTACAGCCGGTTGGTGATCGCCACAGGAGCCCAGGGTGAGACGTTTGGCGTGGAGGGGGCCATCGAACACGGGCTGGGCTTCCGCAGCCTGGCGGATGTGGATCGCCTGCGGCAGTTGGTGCACGACCTGCGGAGCAGCCATCGCTCAAGCCAGCGACTGGCCGTGGTGGGTGCCGGGGCCACCGGGGTGGAGCTGGCCTGCAAGCTGGCCGATCTGCTGGAGGGCTGCGCTGCGATCAGCCTGATCGAACAGGGCGATACGGTTCTTCCCCAGGGCAAGGCGTTCAACCGCGAACAGGCTCAGCGCGCCCTCGATCGCCGTGGCGTAGCGGTGCGCCTGGGCTGCCGTGTAGCCGCCGTGGGAGCTGATCGCCTGCGGCTGCGCATAGGAGACGACCTGGAGGATCTGGCCGTGCAGGGCACGCTCTGGACCGCAGGGCTGCGCATGCAGCCGCCCCGACTCGAGCCCTTCCCCACCAGCGACCGCCTTGGACGCTTGGTCTGCACACCCGACCTGCGGCTTCAGGGCTGGGATGACGTCTTCGCCATCGGTGATGTGGCCCATGTGAGCGCCGACCCTCCCGACAGCGAGGCGCCCCCGCTGCCCAGCACGGCGCAGGTAGCTTTTCAACAAGCGCCGCTCCTGGCGGCCAACCTGATGCGGTCCCTGGCCGGAGAACCGCTGGAGATCTTCCGATTCCGCGATCTGGGGGAAATGCTGAGCCTGGGCCGTGGCGACGCCTGCCTCAGCGGTGGCGGCATCACCCTGGCAGGACCCTTGGCCTTCCAGCTGCGACGCCTCGCTTATCTCACCCGCCTGCCGGGACGAGCCCATCAGCTGCGGGTGGCCGCCGGCTGGCTGGCGGAGCGCAATCCATGAGACCCAAGGCGCTGCTGCTCGATGCCATGGGCACACTCATGGGCCTGCGCGAGCCGCTGGGCCACACCTACGCGGCCGTGGCCGGCCGTCATGGCCTGGAGCTCTCCGCCACAGCCGTCGGCACCGCCTTCTCCACCCTCTGGCCCAGCGCGCCACCCATGGCGTTTCCGGGTTTGGCGGGAGCCGAGCTGGAGCAGGCGGAACGCCGCTGGTGGGGGGAGCGCATCGATGCCACCCTGGCGGCCTGCGGTGTGGGGCCAGCCCCCGCAGCCCTGCACCGCGAGCTCTTCGATACGTTTGCCGATCCACGGCTTTGGCGGGTGTACGACGACGTGCCCGGCGCACTGGAACGGTGGCAGCGCGGTGGCTTACGACTGGCGGTGGTGAGCAACTTTGACCAGCGGCTGGCGGGCCTGCTGGCGGGCCTTGACCTGGAACGCTGGCTGGAGGTGGTGGTGATCTCCAGCCGTGCTGGTGCCGCCAAACCGTCAGCGGTGCCGTTCCAGCAGGCGCTCACGGCTCTTGATCTCCCGGCCCATGCCGTGTGGCATGTGGGCGACAGCGAGGACGACGTGCGTGGAGCCCAGGCTGCCGGCATCCGGGCGGTGCGGATTCGCAGGGGATGAAGCAGACGCTCCTGGGGGGCCGCACCGCCGGACTGCGGCCGGCCCAGCGGCGGCGCCTGGAGCGGTTGAGCCATCGGCGCCATGCCGGCGAAGGACTGGCGGACGCTCTCACCTTGCAACGACTCGGGGCAGAAGCCCAGGAGCTCGATCTGCCCCTCACCTTGGTGGTGGATGGCCGCGGCCTGTGCCGCCTGCTGTGGCTGGGGCCGCTGCAGCGATCGGCGGCGCTTCGGGAGAAGCTGCCGGCCGCCGTCAGTCGCCGGGGCGGGCCCCTCACGCTGCTCACCTGCACGGGCTCCGCTGGAGACCTGGATCCAGGGGCCGGCGAAGCAGTGGTGGCCCTAGATTTGGGGGCCGGGCAGTGGCTGCGCTTCGCCCCACGGCGGGAGCATGGGGGGCGATGGCCCGCCCGCTGGCTGGAGGCCGACGGCGCTGCAAGCACGGGTTGGCGCCGCCAGCATGACGGAGATCTTGAGTGCCTCTGCGCCGAGCCCGCCCCTGGGTCAGGCTCCGGAGGGCCGTGCCCGGGCGACGGTAAGGGCGATGGGGCGGAGCGGGTCCTGCTGCTGGTCCTTGATGAGGGTGACCGTCAGGATTGCCGCAGCCGTCGTCTGGAGCTGGAGGGGCTGGTGCGCAGCGCCGGCTCCCTGCCGGTCGGCATGATCGTGCAGCGCCGCTCAGGGTCGGCCCAGACGATCTGGGGCGAAGGCAAGCTTCGGGAGGCCGCTCTGGAGGCCAGGCGCCTCGGCGCCACGCTGGTGGTGACCGACCGGGAGCTCACACCCGCCCAGGGCCGCAATCTGGAGCGGCTGCTGGATCTGCCGGTGAGCGACCGCAGCGAGGTGATCCTCGACATTTTCTCCCAGCGGGCGGGCAGTGCAGCCGGGCGATTGCAGGTGGAACTGGCCCAGCTGCGCTATCGGCTTCCCCGCCTGCTGGGTCGCGGCCAGAGCCTGTCGCGGCAGGGGGGCGGAATCGGCACCCGGGGCCCAGGCGAAACCCAGCTCGAGAAAGACCGTAGAGCCATCGCTCGCCGTATCGAAACCCTGCAGCGGCAGGTGAAGGCCCTGGGGGCCCACCGGTCGCGGCTGCGCCAGCGGCGCGGCGAGGAGACGCGGTTGGCCCTGGTGGGCTACACCAATGCGGGCAAGAGTTCCTTGCTCAATGCCCTCACCCGGGCAGCCGACGGCCAGGCGGTACTAGCGGAGAACAAACTGTTCGCCACCCTCGACCCCACCACCCGACGGGTGGTGTTGCCCGACCCCGACGGTGGCCCGCCCCGCCGGTTGCTGATCACCGACACGGTGGGCTTCATCCGCGATCTGCCGCCCCCATTGCTGGAGGCCTTCCGCTCCACCCTGGAGGAAACCCTGGAGGCCGATGGCCTGCTGCTGGTCGTGAACCTCGCCGATTCCGATTGGCATGAGCATCTGCAGACGGTGCACCGCCTGCTGGATCAGCTCGGAGCAGAGGCCCCCCGCTGGGTCATCGGCAATCAGATCGACCGCTGCCCTGCAGCCGAACTGGAACGGGCCAGCCAGCTGGAACCCGACCTGCTGTTTGTCTCTGCCACCGCCGGGCTGGGGCTGCAGCACCTACGCCAGCAGCTGTGGCCTCTGCCAGAGCAGCAAGGCTGCCAAAGGCAAAAGGCTGTGGCAGCATCAAAGGTTGACCCAGCCACCACTCCCTGCCCTATGGCTCTGCAACTCGGCGATACGGTTCCCGACTTCACCCAGGATTCCCAGCTCGGCCCGATCAACCTGTACGACTTCGCCGGCGACAGCTGGGTGGTGTTGTTTTCCCATCCGGCCGACTACACCCCGGTCTGCACCACCGAGCTGGGCGAAGTAGCCCGTCTGCGAGCGGAATGGGACAAGCGGAACGTGAAGACCATCGCCCTCAGCGTGGACTCTGCCGAGAGCCATCGCGGGTGGATTGCTGACATCAACGAAACGCAGCAAACCAACGTGGACTACCCAATCCTGGCTGATGCGGACCGCAGGGTGAGTGATCTTTACGGGATGATCCATCCGAATTCGCTCAACAATCTAACCGTGCGGTCGGTGTTCATCATCGATCCAGCCAAGAAGCTGCGTCTGCAGATCACCTATCCAGCCAGCACCGGCCGCAACTTCGATGAAATTCTGCGGGTCATCGATTCTCTGCAGCTCACCGACCATCATCAGGTGGCCACGCCGGTAAACTGGAACGACGGCGATGACTGCGTTGTCGTGCCCTCCATTCCCACCGATGAGGCCCGCAGCCGCTTCCCGCGCGGTGTCACCGAGATCCGGCCCTATCTGCGCCTGACCCCCCAGCCAAACCGTTGAACGTTCTGGGACTGATGAGCGGCACCAGCGCCGATGGCGTGGATGCCGCTCTGGCCTCGTTTTCGGGCCCCTCGGCCCGCCCCCGCTGGCGCCTGCTGGCGGTCCATTCACACCCCTATCCCGACGATCTGCGTCGGGCCCTGGTAGCCACCGGCCAGGGGCAACCGCGTTGCGCCGCTGCAATCCTCGAACTTGCCGAGGCCGTGACCGAGCACCATGCAGCTGCGGCCCGAGCCTGCGATCCAGCCGGCCGGGCACAGCTGGTGGGTTGCCATGGACAGACCCTCTGGCATCGGCCACCCCAGCAGGAGCGCCGCGGCGCCAGTTGGCAAATGCTGATGGGGCCACAGCTGGCGGAATGGTTGGGGGTTCCCGTGGTGTTTGATTTCCGGGCCGCCGACCTGGCCCTCGGCGGCCAGGGGGCACCGCTGGTGCCAGCCACCGATGCGGCCCTGCTGGGCCGGATCGACGGCTGGCGGGCCCTGCTCAACCTGGGTGGCATCGCCAATGTGACCCTGCTGCCGCCCCGGCGAGGCCCCGACCACCAGGCCAGCGTGACCGGCTGGGACTGCGGGCCGGCCAACACCCTGCTGGATCTGGCGGTCAGCCGGTTCAGCGACGGACGACTCAGCCACGATGCCGGCGGGGCCTGGGCTCGCAGCGGCCGCATCGTGCAGCCGCTGCTGCAGCGCTGGCTGCAGGAACCCTACCTACAGAGCCTTCCCCCCAAATCCACCGGCCGCGAAGCGTTTGGCTCCGCCGATCTGGAGCGCCGCCTGCGAGAGCTGGAGGAGATGGACCGACAGTGGACCCCTGCTGACGCCCTGGCCACCCTCACCGCCTTCAGTGCTGCAGCGGTGGCTGCCGACCTGGGCCGGGGCCCGCGGCCGCTGGAGCTGCTGGTGGCCGGCGGCGGGGCCCGCAACGGCTTTCTGATGGACCAGCTGCGCAGCCGCTGCCGGGGGATGGCGGTGCGCCCCCTGGTGGAGGAGGGCATTGCCGAGGAAGCCCGCGAGGCCCTGGCCTTTGCCCTGCTGGCCTGGTGGCACCATCGGGGCCACCCTGGCGCCCTGCCCTCGGTGACCGGGGCCGCAGCCGCCGCTCGGCTGGGGGTGCGCGCCGATCCCCAGGGACCATCAACCCGGGGGGCGGCGTAGGCGCAAACGGCGCGGCGCGCCCCGTAGACGGGTCTGACCCTGGGATTCACGACGCTCCAGTTCCGCCCGGAAACGGTCAGCACCCCGATCAGAGCCCCGGGAACTGGAGCGTCGTTCGCGCTCCAGACGCTCCACGCCCTCCTGGATCAGCACCTTGGCCATGTTGCTGACCGTGCGCGACTCGGCTTCGGCAAGGGTCGCCAGGCGATCGCACAGGTCCTCAGGGAGCACCACTTGAATGCGTGGCGACTTGGGCCGTCCGCTGGAGGAGGTCTGACGGGTCGCCACGGGCCTGGATGCGCGGGTGGAGGAAAGCGGAGACTGGCAGGGATCCGTACGGATAGCCAACAGTGTACAGAGTGCGTGCCGGGTAGTATCCAGGAGTATGCTGAAGGCACGGATCCGCCCCCTCCGGAGGACGCAAGCCATGGCCCGTTCCACCTCCACACCTGCCGCTGGCACACCGGTCCGCACCGGCGGTCGGCGTCGCCGCCCGGCTCCGGAGCGCAGCGATGTGCTCGTGTCAGCGGTGATCAGCACCTACCTGCTCACCCACCTGCACCATGTGTTGCAACGGGCGGAATATGGGGCCCAGCAGGAAGGGCGCGACGCCCTGGCCGCCAACTACGCCCAGCTGCGCAAAGTGCTGTGCCTCGACGCTCGCAGCATGGAAGATGCCTCGGCCAGCGGCCTGGAGGAGCCCGAGCAGCCCAGGGCCGCCTGACAATTCGACAACGATCCGAGGGCCGGTGCCCCGGCCCAATGGGTTGCTGCATAAGGTCGGGGAACCCTCCACCGCAGCGATGGATTCCTCAACCAGCCCCGTGGCCGGTCTCTACGGCCGGATCAGCAGCGACAGTGAGCTGACCCAGCAGCTCTTCCGGCAGGCGCTGCAGGATCCCAGCGGTGCCCTCGACCGCATCGTGGCCATCGGCGCGGAGCAGGGGCTGACGGTGAGCCGGGACGAGGTGAAGGCCTACATCGCCCAGCTCGATGATCCGGCCACCAAGCAGTGGCTGCTCAAGGCGCGCGGGGGCCTCTGAACGCCGCGGCAAGCGACGGCCCCTAGCCCCACCGCCCTCGGCCCAGCTGAAGAACAGCCAGTAACTCACCAGGGCCAGACCGGCCGCTACAACCAGGGCCGTGAGCTGCTCGAATCGCCGGATCATGGGGCCATCATGGCGGAGAGGGCCAAACAGGGATGATGCGGTCAGCCTGCCCCGTCTCCGTGCTCCGTCTCGAACGCATCGGCAAGATCTATCCCACCGGCGAGGTGCTGCGCGACATCACCTGGGAGGTGAAAACCGGAGACCGCATCGGCCTGGTGGGGGTGAACGGCGCCGGTAAGTCAACCCAGCTGCGGATCATCGCCGGCATGGAAGAGCCCAGCAGCGGGCAGGTGATCCGCCAGGGGGCACCGCGGATCGCCTATCTGCAGCAGGAATTCGACGTGGATCCTGAGCGCAGCGTGCGCCAGGAGCTGTTTCGCGCCTTCGGCGAGGCGGCCGAGGTGGTGGATCGCCAGCGGTGGGTGGAGCAGGCGATGGCCAGCGACAAGGCCGCCAGCGACCCCGACCATCTGCACCGGCTGATCGAAGAGCTGGGTCACCTCCAGAGCCGATTTGAAGCCCTGCATGGCTACGAGCTCGACGCGCGCATCGATCGGCTGCTACCCACGATCGGCTTCAGCCCCGAGCAGGCGGAGCAGCTGGTGGGCGATTTCTCCGGGGGATGGCAGATGCGCATCGCCCTGGGGAAAATCCTGCTGCAGGAACCCGATCTGTTGCTGCTCGACGAACCCACCAATCACCTGGATGTGGAAACAATCCAGTGGTTGGAGGGCTATCTGCTGGAGCAGAGCGCGGCACTGGTGGTGATCAGTCACGACCGGGCTTTCCTCGATCGGGTCTGCAATCAGATCGTCGAAACGGAGCGGGGCGTATCGCGCTGCTACCTCGGCAATTACAGCCAGCATCTGGAACAGAAGGCCCTGGAGCGCCAGGCCAGCCAAGCCGCCTATGAACGGCAGCAAAAGGACCTGGCCAGTCAGCAGGCCTACATCGATCGGTTTCGGGCCAGCGCCACCCGCTCGACCCAGGCGAAGAGCCGCGAGAAGCTGCTGGAGAAAGTGGAGCGGATCGATGCCCCTGTGGAGGACCTGAGCGGCCCCCGCTTTCGCTTTCCACCCGCTCCCCGGTCGGGGCGGCTGGTGGCCAGCGTGCGCGACCTCAGTCACAGCTACGGCGACCGCATCCTGTTTCTCGGCGCCTCCCTGGAGGTGGAACGGGGCGACCGCATCGCCTTTGTGGGGCCCAACGGCGCGGGCAAATCCACGCTTCTGCGGCTGATCATGGGGCTGGAGCAACCCGACGAGGGTGAGGCCGGACTGGGGGAACACCACGTCGTGGCGGGATATTTTGAGCAGAACCAGGCCGAGGCCCTTGATCTGGAACGCCGGGTGATCGATACGGTGTTTGAAGAGGTGCCCGACTGGACTCAGACCCAGGTGCGTTCGCTGCTGGGCAGCTTCGGCTTCAGCAACGACGATGTTTTCAAGCCAGCCGAAAAACTCAGCGGCGGCGAGAAGGCCCGGCTGGCCCTGGCCTTGATGCTGCTCGCCCCCCGCAACCTGCTCATCCTTGACGAACCCACCAACCATCTCGACATTCCCGCCAAGCAGATGCTCGAGGAGGCCCTCACGGCCTACGAGGGAGCGGTGCTGGTGGTGTCGCACGACCGGTATTTCATCAGCCGGGTGGCCAACAGGATCGTGGAGATCCGCGACGGCGACCTGATGCTCTATCGAGGCGACTACGCCTACTACCAAGAGAAAAAGCGCGAAGAAGCCGAGCAGGCAGAGCAGATGAGACAACAGCGTGCCCAGGAGGAGCGGCGGCAGGCCAACCGGCAGCGACAGAACGAGAAAAAGGCGGCCAGGCGCAGCGGCAGCACCAGGGGCTGACACGCTTGAGGCGATCCCGATTTGCTGACCACCTCGGCGGCCGGTCGCAACCGCTACGCGCCGACCTGAAACACTTTTTAGTGTTTGGTGGTCCGACGACCTTCGCCGAACACGCCATGTCCGACCCTCTCACCCTCAGCCTCGGCCAGCAATTTGAGCTGGAGCGCATGAGCCGTGCCATCGACGCCACCGTGGATCCGGAGGTGCTGCAAAAGCTGGCCAAGCAACTGCTGCAGGCCTGGCACAGCCAGAAGGCCGCCACCCAGTGGGTGATGCGCCAGCAATTGGACGCTCCAGCCCGCATCCCCTCTCACCTTGACCCCGGCTCCACGTCGGATGGGGCCTGATCAGCCCCCTGGCATCAGCGTGAGCTGACTCGCGCCAGGTCAGCAGGGGTCACCTGGATCTTCAGGGTGCTCCCCCCTCGCAGCAGGGTGAGATCCAGCGGGCGACCCACGCCGGTCTTCTCCACGGCCGAAACCAGGTCGGAAGGTCCCCGAATGACCATGCCGGCCGCTGCCACGATCACGTCACCGCGGCGGAGTCCCGCCCGCTCGGCCGGCCCCCCCGGCGAGAGCGATGACACCAGAGCTCCCGGCTGACTGCGCAGGCCATCGGGCCCCTTCACTTCGCTGAGGGCAATGCCGATCATCGGATGGGTGACTCGACCACTGGCCACCAGCTCCCGGGCGATTCCCCGCGCGCGGTTTATCGGAATAGCAAATCCCAGACCGGCCCCCGGACCCGTACGCACCAGGGTGTTGATCCCCACCACTTCACCATCCGCATTCAGCAAAGGGCCGCCGGAATTGCCCGGATTGATGGCAGCATCGGTCTGGATCAGGTCCAGCCGACGGTCGGTGATCCCGAGCTTGCTGGCATTGCGATTGAGGCTGCTGACGATCCCGAGTGTCACGGTGTTATCGAGGCCGTAGGGGTTGCCGACGGCGATCGCCCAGTCGCCCACTTGCAAACTGTCGGAGTTACCCAGGGGAGCCACCGGCCAAGGGCCCGATCCCTGCAGCCTCACCACCGCCAGGTCGGTGAGCCGATCGCGACCCACCACGGAGCCTTCCACCCGGCGGCCGTTCTCCAGGCCCACCGACACCCGCTCCACCTTCTCCACCACGTGGGCGTTGGTAAGAACCAGACCATCGGCCTGGAAAATCACCCCGCTGCCCTGACCGCGCTCGGTGCGCTGGGATGGAGGGGGTGGCCCCAGACCAAAGAACTGGCGCAGCAAAGGATCACCAGCTGGCCCGGAGGGACGGCCTGCGGAGGTCACGGTTCTCACCGTATCAATGGTGACAACCGCTGGGCCGGCGCGACGTACTGCCGCCGCCACGAACGATTGGCGGGAGAGAGCAGCGGCGGCCGGGCTCGCCTGCACCGCAGCCAGCAGGCTCGAACCGAGCGGCATAGCCGCTGCGACAGTTGTCAGCAAACCACCGGCCAGCAGGCCAAGACAACGGCGGCTGAGACGAAGGGGAGGTGTCACGGCTCTGGCAACCGAATCCATGGAACCGACGCTAGAGCCAACATCCAGACCAAGGACGACGGAAAGCCGGACACCCGGGAGTGAAATCACAACAATGTGTGAATAAGTGTTAACTTGCCTGCATCACCTGGGCGAGCTTCCGCCCCCTGCGCCTCCCCACCGCCATGGACACGTCTCGCTTGTTGCTGGCCTTTCTGACCTTCGGGGCAGCCTGCACAACCCTCTGGGCCTGGATGCTGGCCGCCAACGGCACCCGCACCAGCTCCGATGAGCGCTGATCGAGCCATGATGGGGCGGATGCCTTCGGGAGGCTTCTCATGCCCATGACCGCCATTCCCGGGATGCTTCCACCCGCTGCTCTCCCCACCCTGCCCGCCGCTCTGATCTCCCAGATTTTTCCCATCCTCTACGGAAGCTGCTTTGTCCTGCTGCTGTGGCAAGCCTTCCGGGTCATGGCTCGCGGCTTTCAGGCTGTGGCCGCCGCCCCCGCTGAGCCAGCCCGATCCCCGAGTGCTGCCGCCGATCGCACCGGCCGTCTCACCATCCACCCCGAGTTGCTCGATGCCGAGGGTCAGCTCACCCGGGAAGACCTTCTCACCGTTCGCTTCGGGGGCGATCCACCGGCCCAAGGCTGAACCGATCGGTGTCCGGTCGCTGAATAGGCTCGCAGGTGTGAATGGGCTGTAGGGCCAACGACTCCATGAGTGACCAGAGAACCCGTGTCGTGGCTGCCGTGCTCCGTGGCCTGAAGCTTCCACCGCGGTTCCGCCTGCGCATGGTGAAAGAGGATCCGATCCGGCTGGAGCTCAGCCTCACCCCCGCCTACGGCAAAGATCCGGTGCTGGTGGGCCTTGTGGAATCTCAGGATCTTGTGGCCCGGCGCGACCGGGAAGGGCGCATCCCCCGCGATCTCCAAGGCACCTGGGACTGGACCGTCCGCCACGGCAAGGTAAGCACCGGAGGCTGGAATCCTTATCTCAAGGAAGCCCTGCAGACGATGTTTGAAACCGGTCTTCCGGCGATTGTTTACGAGGAAATGACCGGCGAGGCTTATCACCCGGTGGATGGCATCCGACACATCCGCTGATGGCCTCCCGATCGAGGCCCAGCTGCCGGCCATTGCCGCCGCCACGGCGCCCCCTGGAGCCACACTGCTGTTGCAGGCCCCGCCGGGAGCTGGCAAAACCACCCGGGTGCCCCTGCAGCTGCTGGAGCACCTGGGCGGCTCCGGCAAGGTGCTCCTGTTGGAGCCGCGCCGGCTGGCCGCCACGGCGGCGGCCCGCCGGCTCGCCCAGGCGATCGGCGAACCCGTTGGCCAGCGGGTGGGCTACGCGGTGCGGCTCGACGTGCGCCGCTCCAGTGCCACACGCCTGGAAGTGCTGACGGCGGGTCTGTTTCTGCGTCGCCTCCAGGCCGACCCAGCCCTGGAGGGAGTTGCCGCGGTGATCCTCGATGAGTTTCACGAACGGCGAGCCGACTCCGATCTGGCCCTCACCCTTCTGCGGGAAGCTCGGCAGCAACTGAATCCAGCGCTGCGGCTGGTGGTGATGTCAGCCACTCTCGATCTGACTCCCCTGGCGGAATCCATGGATGGCGCCGTGGTGCTGCGCAGCGAGGGGCGAGCGCATCCCGTGCACATCGACCACCAGCCGCCCCGGTTGGATGAACCCCTGGCACGCCAGGTGGTGCGCGCCCTGGAAAGCCGTTGGCTGCCCGAGCGTCAGCCCGGCGACACCGTGCTGGTGTTTCTGCCCGGGCTGCGGGAGATCCAGGCGTGCCAACGGGCCATCGAAGCCTGCGGCTGGGCCCGAGCGATGGACTGCCGCCCGCTCCATGGCCAGCTGAGCCTGGAGGCCCAGGGCCGGGCGATCGCACCGGCGGGCTCCGCTGAAGGCAAGGTGGTGCTGGCCACGGCCATCGCCGAGAGTTCACTCACCATCGCGGGCGTACGGCTGGTGATCGACAGCGGCCTCCGTCGCGTCAGCCGCTACGACCCTCGCCGCGGCCTGGAGGGGCTGGTGACCCAGCCCGCCAGTCAGGCCAGCGCTGACCAGCGGGCCGGCCGGGCCGGCCGGCTGGGCCCGGGCCGCTGCCTGAGGCTCTGGTCGCCGGCGGAACAGCAACGGCGTCCCGCCTTCGATACCCCTGAACTTCTGCAGGCCGACCCCCTGCCCCTGGCACTTCAGCTGGCGGAGTGGGGCGCCGGGCTGGGGGAGGATCTCCCCTGGATCACGCCGCCGCCAGCGGCGGCCCTGAGGGAGGCCCGCACTCTCCTGCAGCAGCTGCAGGCCCTCGATGGCCGTGGCCACATCACCGCCCATGGCCGGCGAATGGCGGAGTTGGGCCTGCATCCCCGCCTGGCGCACATGCTGCTCAGCGCCCAAACCAATGGCCAGATGGATGTGGCCGTGGATCTGGCGGTTCTGCTGAGCGAGCGCGACCCTCTCGATTGGGCAGCGGTAGGTTGCGACGTCGGTCACCGACTCGATTGGCTGCGGCAGCGCGGCGGCGTGGCCGATCGCCATGGCCAGCGGCATCAGCTCGAGCGGCTGGCGACCCAGCTGCGGCGTCAGCTGGAGGCAGGGGCCCGTCCGGCCATCGCGATGGCTGCGGACAAGGGAGTGGATCTGGGGGCCTTGATCGCCCTGGCCTATCCGGAGAGGATCGCCCTGGCCCGCAGCCAGGGCGGAGGGCGCTTCCTCATGCGTAACGGACGGGGTGCGCGGCTGCCGGCTGACGATCCCCTCGCCAGCAGCCCGGCCCTGGTGATCGCCGCCGCCGATGACCAGGGGGCCGAAGCCCGGGTTCTGCTCGCGGCCAGGCTGGATCCCAGCTGGTTGCAGGACCTGGCCGAGCGGGAAGGATCCTGGAGCGTGCAGGTGCACTGGGATGACACCAGTGGCAGGGTGCGCAGCCAGCGGCAACGGCAGCTGGGTGCCCTGGTGCTGAACCAAGAGCCCTGGGCCGATCCCCCGCAAGAGTTGGTGGAAGCGGCTCTGCTGGAGGGCATTCGCGAGCGGGGGTTGCAGGCCCTGCCCTGGAGCCACACCTCCCGCCAACTGCAGCACCGCCTGGCACTCGCCCACCGCCATCTCGGCAGCCCCTGGCCCGATCGCCGCGACGATCGTCTGCTGGCTGAGCTGGAGCACTGGCTCGGACCCCATCTGCTGGGCTGCCGGAGCTTGCAGGATCTTCAAC
Organism: Cyanobacteriota bacterium; assembly: GCA_035285645.1. Taxonomy (GTDB): domain Bacteria; phylum Cyanobacteriota; class Cyanobacteriia; order PCC-6307; family Cyanobiaceae; genus Cyanobium. Next base: position 29,192 of record JAYKGR010000104.1, read on the forward strand.
ACCTGGATCTGGAGCAGGCCCTCTGGCACGCCTTGGGCTGGGAGCAGCGGCGCCGCCTCGACCAACTGCTGCCCCCACAGCTACCGATCCCCTCCGGCCGCAGCGCACCACTGCGTTATAACGGCGAGGGGGTGGTGCTAGCGGTGAAGCTGCAGGAGCTCTTCGGTTGGAAGCAGACGCCACAACTGCTGGATGGGGCCCTGCCGGTCACCCTGCACCTGCTCTCCCCCGGTGGGCGCCCCCTGGCGATCACCAGCGATTTGGCGGGCTTTTGGCATGGGGCCTACGGGGAGGTACGGCGGGAGATGCGCGGCCGTTATCCCCGGCATCCATGGCCAGAGGATCCGGCCACGGCCACGGCCACAGCCCTCACCAACCGTCAACTGCGCTCGGGCGACAGGTCGACCGAGGGTGGCAGCAGATGATCAAAGCCGAAGTGGCGCAGTCCTTCGACAATGCCCGCGCAACCGGTGCCGCTGGCTCGATAGGTGCGGGGTAAGCGGTTGTGGCAGGCCACCAGCGCCGGCTCGGCATTACCCACCATCACCCCCCGCAGCCCCGTTTCAAACATGGCCAGATCGTTGAGAGTGTCGCCGGCTGTCACCACCCGTTCCGGGTCGATCTCAAGCCAGCCGAGCAGGTCGATGAGGGTAGTGCCCTTGTTCACGCCCGCCGGCAACACATCGAGATAACGGTCATCAGACACCAGGCAATCCACGCCATAGGCCTCGATCGCCGCCAGATGAGCCGGTTCGATGACGCCGGGTTCCACGAGATAGGCCAGACGCCGATCGGCGCTCACGGGCTGGGGTGTGAGCCAGGACATGGCGGCCAGCACGGGGGCCAGCCGTTCCGGCTTGCCGCGCCAGCGCCGCTCGATCGGTTCCACCGCCAGAGGTATCGGGCGCAGACTGACGCCACAGGCCACGGTGCAGCCCACATCACCGATGACCAAGTGAGGAGCAGCGAGGCCGCTGGCGGCCTCCTCCTCCAGCAGGCGCGCCACCGACCGCAGATCACGACCGGTGCTGAACACATGCAGCACGCGATGGCGCTGCTGGGCCAACCAGGCGTAGAAGCGGCGGCGCAGAAGCAGGTCACCACCCAGCAAGGTGCCGTCGAGATCCGTGACCAGCACCAGCTCCGGATCGGGCGGAAGCAGGGCCTCCAGCTGGGCCTGCAAGCGCCAGCGGCGGCTGTGGGGGACAGACTCGGCGCTTGTCAACACGGTCAGGAACCTCCAGCGCTGCTGGCCTCCGGGCCAGCACGGGCCGCCAGCTTCCCACAGGTGGCGCACCATCGCCTCAGGAGGCCAGCTTCCGGTTGGACGCATTCCTACTGTGCACGCTGCTGTGAGGTCAGCGTTGTCGACCTTCTACGTGAACAACCGCCGCGATGGCGCACGCCTGCTGAGTATTGCTCTAATCGTTGCAGTGGCAGCCTTGATGCGGGCCGACCACCCCCTCGGCCTGGGGCTGGGTGCAGCGGCGTCGGCCCTGAGCCTCTATTGGTGGTGGCTGTACCGCCGCCTGCCGGATCGCGGGAAAGACGCGGCATGACCCGCTCCCTGCCGCAACCGCACGACGCCACAACAGCCGCACTGCCGCGCTACTCCGTGCGCGAGCTCAACGAAGCCATCGCCGGCCTGCTGGAACGGGGGTTTGCCCCCCGCTTCCTCCTGGATGCCACGGTGAGCCGACCTCAGCTCAAAAAAGGGCATCTCTGGCTCACCCTCACCGATGGGGACGCCACCATCAGCGCGGTGGTGTGGGCTTCACAACGCGCGCGGCTGAGCCTGGAGCCAGAGGATGGCGATGGGGTGGTGGTAGTGGGGCGTCTCAACTTTTGGGCAGCTCGGGCCAGCCTTTGTGTGCAGATTCTGGATTTGCGCCCAAGCCTTTCGGCTGTCCTGCGGCGCTTCGAGCAGGTGCGGGCCCAGCTGGCACCCGAAGGGCTGTTCGAAGCCGAACGACGCCGGCCACTGGTGCGTCACCCTCGGCGACTGGCCCTGCTCACCAGTGTGCCCAGTTCGGCGTTGGCCGACATGTTGCGCACCGCCCGTGAACGCTGGCCCGCCACGGCGATCCTGGTGGTGCCGATTCCGGTGCAGGGGGCGGTGCAAGGGGTGATTTGCCGCGCCATTGAGGCCGTTGGGCAACGAGCTGGGGCCTTCGGTCTCGACGGCCTCGTGCTGGCCCGGGGGGGCGGCAGCCGCGAAGACCTGGCGGTCTTCGATGATGCGGCAGTGGCCCGGGCCCTGGCCGCCTGCCCGATTCCGGTGATCTGCGGTCTCGGCCATGAAGACGACACCACCATCGCCGACCTAGTGGCCGACTATCGGGCTGCCACTCCCACCGCTGCGATCGTGGCGGCGCTGCCCGATCGAACCGCGGCACGGCGTCAATTGGAACAAACCCGTCTGCAGCTCCAACATGATCTGCGTCACAACCTGCAGCTGCGGCGGCATCACCTGGCCCAGCTGCGGCAACGGCTCGAGCAGCTCCACCCCCGGCGTTTGCTGCCCGGTTGGCGCGAAAGACTGGAGCAGCAACGGCGCCTGCTGCTTGCCTTGGCGCCAGCCCACGTGATGGAGCGTGGCTTTGCGGTGGTGCGGGATGCAAAGGGCACCGTCTTGCGTTCGCTGCAACAGATCACCCCAGGCATGGTGGTGCAGGTGCAACTGCTCGATGGCTGGTTTGAAGCCCGGGTCGCGCCCAAGGGCTGCCATACCCTGTTTGCCAACGACACCACGAAGGTGAGCGATGCCGAAACGCCGCAAGGCTGACGAAGAGGATCCCGCTGCGATGCTCACGTTTCAGCAGGCGCAGACCGCCCTGGAACTCACCCTGGCCCAGCTGCAATCCAGCGACCTGGATGTGGAGCAGATGGCCCTGCTTTACCAGCAGGCCACCCGCTTTGCCGATCGATGCGAGCAGGTGCTGGCCAGTGTGGAGCAGGACGTGATGCAATGGGATCCCCAACACCCTGATGTGCCTCCGGCTCCCGCACAACCATGACCGATCTGGGTAGCACCGAAGTTGGCCAGCCCAGGGGAGCATTGCTGCCGTGGCTCTATCTGGCTCTTGCCATCGCCGGAGCGGTGCTTCCTTGGATGGCCAACCTGGAGTTCATTCAGCAGCACGGCGCCAGCTTCGATCTCGGTCTGTTCGTCCAACTGGCTAATGCCAATCCAGCGGCGTCCTCCCTGTCGCGAGACCTGGCTGTGGGCGCCACTGCCGTCACGATCTGGATGGTGGTGGAAAGCCGGAGGCTGGGGATGAGGGGATTGCCCCTGGTGCTGATTCTGAGCGTGACCGTAGCCTTTGCCTGCGGCGCCCCCCTGTTTCTCTATCTGCGGGAACGCCGCCTCCAGGAGCTCGCGACCGGGTCGACCTAAGGAAGCTCTGATCAAGACCGCTTAATCCAAGCTTCTTGATCTCATTCTCATTAATGAGACGACATTGAGCAAATTTTGCCCTTGTTTTGCTCACAGCAGTCTACGCAAAGACGTTTAGGCAGTCTCCTCGATGCGTCTTGGCTTGATTT
>JAYKGR010000105.1:0-19856 GCA_035285645.1 Cyanobacteriota bacterium
TGTTGCCGTAGATCAGGGAACCGGCAACGGGCTCGCGGATGCCGTCGATATCAACCGGGGGAGCGGCGATGAAGGCAACGATGAAGCAGATGGTGGCGGCCAGCAGGCAGGGGATCATCAGCACGCCAAACCAGCCCACATACAGGCGGTTGTTGGTGGAGGTGACCCACTCGCAGAACTGGTTCCACGCAGAAGCGCCGGAGCGCTGCTGGAGAGTGGCAGTCATGAGAACGAGAAAGAAGGAAGAAATGCCGGTAAGCTCCGGCTTGTCAAAGTTAACGGTTCGTTGCGGGCTTTGTGAGAAATCCAGTGGGCTCTGGCCATCAGCGCTGCGCATGGGTGTCATCAGTGGCACTGATCACCCTTGGCTACCGTGCTGTGCGGTTGTCAGCGTGAGATGGGCGTGATGGGCGGAGTCCGCCGGCCGATCACCTGGAGCCCGAGTGTCACGCTGGTCCCGACGCGAGCCTGCTTCAACGCCTGCGGCTACTGCTCCTTTCGCCGGCCTCTCAACCCGGATCAACCGCTTGGCGATGCACTGTCGCCGCTTGAAGCGGTGCGGCAGTTGCAGCAAAGGCCAGAGGCCCGCGAGGTATTGCTGCTGAGCGGTGAAGTGCCGATGGATTCGGGGCTTCGCCGTGAGTGGTTTCTGCAGCTTCTCCGCCTGTCGCGGTTGGCGCTGGCCCATGGGCGTCTGCCCCACACCAATGCCGGGCCCCTCACCCTCTCTGAGATGGCCGTCTTGGGGCGTTGCAATCCTTCGATGGGGCTGATGCTGGAGGGTCTGGGCCGTGCCTACGGGCGGCTCCACCAGGCTGCCCCAAGCAAAACACTGGTGATGCGTCTGCAACAGCTGGTGCAGGCCGGTCGGCTCGGCATTCCCTTCACCACCGGGCTATTGCTTGGCGTGGGGGAAACCGCGCAGGAGCGCTCTTCCGCCCTGGAGCTGGTGGCCCATCTCCACCGCCGCTGGGGCCACATCCAGGAGGTGATCCTTCAGCCTTGGCGTCCTGATCGTCCCGTTCCCACTCCCCTGAGCCCCGCTGCCTGTGAAGCGTTGCTGCCAACGATCGTGGAGGCGCGCCGCATCTTGCCGCCGGAGGTTCATCTGCAACTACCCGCCAATCTCTGGCCGCTGGCAGCGCTACCTGAGGCCCTGGCTGCGGGTATCGATGACCTGGGTGGTATCGATGTGCTGGATGTGATCAATCCGGCCTATCGCCAGCCCACGCCAGAGGTGCTGCGCCGCAGCCTGGCAGCAGCCGGGTGGGAGCTGAGGCCAAGGCTCTGCGTTCACCATGCCTGGATCCCACGCCTGCCGGCTTCCTTGCAGCGGCAGGTGCGGGCTCTCGAGCAGTCTCTGGCCCGCAGCGGAGTTGTTAGGGTCTAGCCCCTCCCGCCACGGCGCTGGTGTTTCACCCCAGCCTCCATCCATGATTGAAACCACTGCCATCAGCCAGCGGGTGCTGCTGGTGCGTTTGCCGTGCAATCCCATCTTTCCGATCGGCCCCATTTATCTGGCCGATCATTTGCACAAGCGCTTTCCCGGATTGCCTCAGCAGATCCTTGATCTGGCGGCCTTGCCGATTTTGGATGTACGCCGTGAATTGCGGCAGCGAATCGATGCATTCAAGCCTACCCTGTTGGTGTTTTCCTGGCGCGATATCCAGATTTATGCACCGGTAGATGGACGCGGCGGTAATCCACTCCAGAATTCACTTGAGGTGTTTTATGCACGCAACCCTCTGAAGCGCCTGCGGGGTGCCTGGGGAGGCCTGCAGTTGATGGCCTCTTATTACTCTGAGCTGTGGCGCAATCTGAGTTTGCTACGCCAGGGGCTGCGTTGGGCGAGGCGCCATTCGCCTCACGCCAGAGCTGTGCTGGGAGGTGGAGCGGTGAGCGTTTTTTACGAGCAGCTTGGCCGACATCTGCCAGAAGGAACGGTGGTTTCCGTCGGCGAAGGAGAAAAGTTGCTTGAGCACATGGTCTTGGGGTTGAGTCTCCGAGGAGAACGTTGCTATGTGGTTGGCGATGGTGAGCCGCGCCCGGGGTTGATTCATGAACCACCCACACCCATTGAAAAGAGCGCTTGTGATTATCAATATATCGCCTCCATCTTTCCGCAGCTTGATTGGTATCTCGAGGCCGGTGACTTCTATGTTGGCGTGCAAACAAAACGCGGCTGTCCGCACAACTGTTGCTATTGTGTGTATACCGTTATTGAAGGAAAGGGGGTACGCGTTAACCCGGTCGATGAGGTGATTGCAGAGATTCGCCAGCTTTACAATCGCGGTGTGCGTGGGTTCTGGTTTACAGATGCCCAGTTCATTCCCGCTAAGCGATATATCCATGATGCCAAGCAACTTTTGGGCGCGATTAAAAATGCAGGCTTCCAAGATATTCGCTGGGCCGCCTATATTAGGGCTGATAACCTCGACGCCGAGCTCGCTCGCTTGATGGTGGAAACTGGTATGAGTTACTTTGAAATCGGCATTACCTCTGGATCTCAAGAATTGGTCCGAAAAATGCGCATGGGTTATAATCTGAGAACTGTCCTTGAAAATTGTCGACTTCTTGTTGAGGCGGGTTTTCGAGAGCACGTTTCTGTAAACTATTCCTTTAATGTGATTGATGAAACCCCGGAAACAATTCGCCAGACGGTTGCTTATCATCGAGAATTAGAGTCTATTTTTGGTGCTGATCGGATCTCTGCGGCCATCTTCTTTATTGGCTTGCAGCCCCATACACATCTGGAGCAATATGGATTTGAACAAGGTATCTTGGAAAAGGGATACAATCCTATGAGCATGATGCCCTGGACTGCGCGTAAACTGCTGTGGAACCCAGAGCCCATGGGCAGCACCTTTGGACGGATCTGTTTGGAGGCCTTTGCCCAGCGGGAGCGCGACTTTGGTGCTGCTGTGATGGATTTACTCGATCTGCAGTTCGGTCGGGCAGCTCTGGAGTCGTGTCTCACGGCCCCCGTGCACGGGCGCCCGGCTCTGGCAAAAGCCAGGGGAGGCCAGATGGAACCGGTCGCGGCACATAAGTTATGCTAATAACTGAATCTGGTTTTGTTTGGTACTATGACTTCAAATTAGCCTGGATCCGCATGGTCTTTTACGGATGAGCTGCGCAAAGATTTAGCTGTCAGCTCTTTTGGCCTCAATGCACCATGACTCTAAGCACCAGCAAAAGAGTATTCATGGCAATGTCAACAATGGCTGCCACTTCGAGTTTAAATCAGCTGCAAACGTCTAAGAGGCTCGCTGCTCTTTCGCTAGTATTGGTGCCAATTTTGAAGCCCATCTTAGTATCCCATGCTCATTTGGCGGGTCTGGTTAGATCCACGCCACAGTAATTACTTCTGGTTTCAGCTTTACGGATCCATTTTTCTAAGTCATTCCATCACTTCCCATCTCAACGATCTGATTCATTATGGCTCTCATCATCGGCACCCCCAATCCAGATATCTTGAATGGCACCAGTGGTGTTGACACTATTCAAGGTCTAGGTGCAGCTGACACTCTTCGAGGACGACAAGGCAACGACGTCGTCTTTGGTGGAATTGGAGATGACACCGTTGTTGGGCAACTTGGTAGTGACTCTCTCTTCGGTGAAGACGGAAATGATCTCCTTAACGGAGGGGAGAATAACGATACGGTTGTTGGTGGTGCCGGCAACGACCAGCTGGTCGGCTTGACCGGTGATGACGTAGCGTTTGGCGACGAAGGCGACGATACCATTCTTGGTGGTGATGGCAATGACACCCTTTCGGGCGGGGGTGATGCCGATTTCATCGATGCTGAAGCTGGAATCGACAGCATCTTAGGTGGAGCTGGTAACGACACGATCACCTTCGATGCTGCTGATATCGCGATTGATGGTGGCAGCGATTTTGACACCTTGTTGGTGGTCAGTGGCGCTTCCATTAATCTGGCCACCTCGACGGTGATTCAGAACATCGAGTCGATCGATGCTTCCGGTTCGGTCGCAGCGGTCTCGTTGGTTGGCGACAGCAATGGCAACTTGCTGATTGGCGGCACTGCAGCCGACACTCTTTTGGGTGGAACTGGAGACGACACCCTCGTCGGCGGCAGTAGCGCCGATGTGATTGATGGTGAGGCCGGAATCGACAGCGTTTTGGGAGGTATTGGCAACGACACGATCACTTACGACGCTGCCGACAGCCTGATCGACGGCGGTGCCGGGGCAGACACCTTGTTGGTGCTGGCGGCAGCCACGATTGATCTGGCTACCTCCACGGTCGTCCAGAACATTGAGACGATCGACGCTTCGGCTTCTGCCGGTGCCGTGGCGTTGACGGGAGATGGCGGGGCCAACCTGTTCATCGGTGGTGCAGCCGGAGACACCCTTCTCGGTGGAGGTGGCGGCGACACGCTGGTCGGTGGCGATGGCGACGATGTGCTCGACGGCCAGGTGGGAATCGACAGCGTGTTGGGCGGAGCCGGCAATGACACCATCACCTATGACGCCGCCGACAGCTTGATTGATGGTGGAGCTGACCTCGATACCTTGGTTGTGCTGACTGGCGCCAGCATCAACCTGAATACTTCTACGTCCGTTCTGAACATCGAGAATATCGATGCTTCTGCTGCAACCAGCGACACTGATCTCACGGGTTCGGCAGGTGCCAACCTGATCCTTGGTGGATCTGCACAAGATTCCATCCGAGGCGCTGACGGTGATGACACGCTGATCGGCAACGCGGGCAATGACACGCTGAGGGGAGTCGGTGGCAATGATCTTCTCGATGGTGGCATTGGCAACGATTCTCTTCAGGGTGGAGATGGAGATGACGTTCTACTCGGTGGGGATGGAAACGACTTCTTGGTAGGTAATGACGGTAACGACACGATCAATGCGGGCACGGGTACTGACACCGTTGCTGGTGGAACGGGGACCGGCCTTGATTTGTTTGTGTTCGATACGGCCATCGGAGCGGGGAATCTGGTACGCATCACCGACTTCGTGGGCACCTTTGATGATCTGCTCCTTGATCGCACCATCTTCACCACTCTCAGTGGTGGCACCACGCTGACAGCTGCCGAGTTCCTTGCGGCAGCGGGCGCCACTGCGGCAACCACATCAGCTCAACGCATCATTTACAACACCAGCAATGGCAACCTGTACTACGACGCCGACGGCGTTGGCGGTGACCCTGCGATACTTTTTGCCGTTCTCCCCTCAAGGCCAACGTTGACAGCGGGTGATTTTCAGCTCACCGGTGGCAGCAATGCCGGTCAGCTGATCGTTGGCACCCCTGGGCCAGACAGCCTCACCGGTGGTGCTTTCGATGACACGCTCCAAGGCCTTGAGGCCGATGACACTCTCACGGGCCTTGGTGGCAACGACATCATCGACGGTGGTGACGATGTCGATACCGTGAAATATGACTACACCGTCGGGCCTGTAACCGTGAACCTCGCCACCGGGATTGGTAATGCGGGAGCCGGTGATGTGGATCAGTTGATCTCCATCGAAAACGTGATAGGCAGCTCGGGTAACGACATCCTCATCGGCGACGATGCGGTGAACCAGCTCTATGGCGAAGATGGCAACGATTCGATCTTTGCCGCCGGTGGTGACGACCTTCTCAGCGGTGGCCTCGGCAACGACACCCTCAGTGGCGGTACAGGCAACGATGCTGCTGATTATGGCTACGCCAGCGGCCCGGTGAATGCCAGTATTGAAGCCGCGCTTGGTGGTACGAATCTCAGCGATGAAGATCAATACGTCGGTATCGAAAACCTGATCGGCAGCAGCTTTGACGACTTCCTCTTCGGTAGTACGGGCAGCAACACGATCGCCGGTGGCCTTGGCAACGACCTCTTGAACGGCGACGACAACGGAATCAGCACAGTGTTGGGTGGTACCAGCCATGATCTCTTGTTTGGTAACGGCGGTAATGATTCGATCCTTGGTGGTGCTGGCAATCTCAGCAACAAGGCGTATGGCGACGACCTCGACTTCTCCGGCACGGCTGTTGGCGGCAACGATGTGATCGTGGGCGGCCAGGCTGCAGGCGATCCGGGACTGCCTGGCACGCAGCTGGATCCTCTGAATGGCAATGTGCTCTTTGGTGATGCCGACACCATGGCCGGCAATAGCCTTGGCGGCAACGACACGATCGCTGGCGGTGATCTGAGTTATCGCGACTTCCTGGTGGGTGACGCCTGGAGCATCGGTGAATTCGCAACCGGTGGTGATGACCAGTTGGTGGGCGGCATTGGTACGCAATATGTGTCGCTTGTGGGTGATGCTCAAGACAACATGAGCGGCAGCAGTAACGGTGGTGATGACCTGCTTCAGGGCAGTGAGGGCTTGAATGGCACCAACTGGAACCTGATGATTGGTGATACCTACAACATGTTTGATACTGCAGTTGCCGGCGATGACACGATCGTGGGTGGCTTCAACGTTACGAACGTTGTACCTGGTGATGTCGGCCTGAACGAGGCCTACGGTGATGCCATCTGCATGTTTGACTTCACCGTTGCGGGTAACGATCTCATTCAAGCGGGCGATAGCGCCACCAACCAGCTGGTGGGCGATGCAGCGCAGTTTGGCCATCCTGAACAGGCAAGTTCCGGCGTGATTGCTGGCAACGACACACTGATTGGTGGCCTCGGCAGTAACACCCTCATGGTGGGTGATGCCTTGGGATCGCTGGGCACGAATACAATGGGTAACGACATTCTATTCAGCGGTACATTCTCTGCCGATGAAATGTATGGCGACGTGTATCTGTATCCCGCTGATCCTGCTCAGTATCCCAGTGATTATCAGTGGGCCGGGGGAATTGATATCTTTGTCTTTGAGAATAACAACGGTGCTGATGTCATCGGCGACTTCCAGATAGGTGAAGACCAGGTTTTCTTGCTCGGCATTCCCGGCGTCACCAATTTTGCCCAGTTGCAACCTCGAATTTCGGTGCTCGAAAACGGTTTCGACAGCCTCGTCACATTCAGCCCGATCAACACGATCACCCTCTGGAACACGGCCGTCAACGGTGTCTCCAATCTCAGCGCAACCGACTTCATCTTCGGTTGATGAGGAGCAGGGCTACCAGGGCTATCAGCCCTGGTAGCCCGCCGATCGGATTCGGATGCGGCAGGCCTGGCCCCCACAGCCAGCCTGCCGCTTTTGCATGGAATTCAAGCCCCCCCTGCTGGAGCGCAAACCAGCCTCCCACCAGGCCACCATGCAGAGCGATCGCACCCCATAGGGTTCCACCATCGCGCCGGCGCCGCTCCGCCAGAACCAGCCCCAGCAGCACCAAGCCCAGCAGCAGCGGCAATCCCGCCAGGCCGTGCCGGCTCCATGGATGCACCAAGCCAAACAGCACGGCCTGGACCAGCGCTCCCCAGCTTCGCCCCAGGGGCCGCTCCAGTTCACCCCACAACCATCCACGAAACAGCAGCTCTTCCGCAAACCCCACGCCCAGCCCCAGCGCCAAGGCGTTGGCGGCCAACCCTGGGCTCCACTTGGCCTGCCAGCTGGCTTGCTCACTCAGCAGCATCAGGGCAGTGATCACCCCCAGGAGCAGCACGGCCTGCCCCCATCCGGCGGCCAGCGCCTGCCCTACCCCGCTGCCCGCTCCAGGCCACACCCCCAGCTCCTGCCAGGGATGCACCACGCGCCAGCGGCGCCGCACCCAGGCGGGCAGGCTCAGCAGCAGCAGGCTCAGGGCGATCAGGGCCGTGGCCAGATCCAGCTGGTTGGCGCGCAGCTGCGGCCAGGCCAGCGGCAGGGTTCTGGCCAACAGCCAGCCGCCCCCATACAGCAACGGGATGTAGGCCAGGCCGGTCAGCCAGCTGCCCAGAGGGGCCTTGCGGTTCAACAGTCCGGTTCGATGGTGCTGGTGAGCCCTTTGGCCTGCAGCCGTTCGCAATAAAATTCGGCCGGCTCCAGATCGCACACGATCACCAAACCCAAGCCGGTGTTGTGAGCCTCCAGCATCACGGCAATCGCATCTTGCTCGCTCAGTGAGGGCACCACCTGGCGCAGGGTCATCACCACATACTCCATGGTGTTGACCGGGTCGTTGTGTAACAGCACGCGATATCGCGGAGAAGGCTTGCGAACCCTCTCTGGAGCCTTCTCGATCACGGCAGCGCCGCCCGGTGCGCTGCCGTTTGAGAGGGTTACCCTGCCCATGGGCCTCATCGCCGCAACCAGCCCGACTCTAGGCAGGCCCACGGCAAGCGTTCCGGATCCGGTCCATGGCGTCGTGCACGGCCTCCCTGCTGTTGAAGGCCGACAGGCGGAAGTACCCCTCGCCCGCGGCCCCGAAGCCGCCACCGGGGGTTCCCACCACATGGGCCTGCTCCAGCAGATGGTCGAAGAAACCCCAGGAATCGAGGCCATCCGGCGTTTTCACCCACACATAGGGGGCCTGCTCACCGCCGTAGACCGTCAGACCGGCCGCCGCCAGCTCGCGCTGGATGATTGCCGCGTTCTCCATGTAAAAGTTGATCAGGGACTTCACTTGGGCTTGGCCCTCAGGCGAATAGACCGCTTCAGCGCCGCGCTGCACGATGTAGCTCACGCCGTTGAACTTGGTGCTCTGGCGTCGGTTCCAGAGCCCCCACAGCTCCACCGCTGAGCCATCGGCCGCCGTGCCCATCAGCCCCTTCGGCACCACGGTGAGGGCACAGCGGGTGCCGGTGAATCCAGCATTCTTGGAAAAGGAGCGCAGCTCGATCGCGCAGCGGCGTGCCCCCTCGATCTCATAGATCGAGTGCGGGAGTTCAGGGTCGCGAATGAAGGCCTCGTAGGCGGCGTCGAACAGAATCAGGGCCTGATGGGCCAGGGCATAGTCCACCCAGCTGCGCAGCCGTTCGCGGCTGGCTACGGCGCCGGTGGGGTTATTGGGAAAGCAGAGATAGATCAGATCTACCGGTTCCTCCGGCAGCGGTGCCGTGAAGCCGTTGTCGGCGCTGATCGGCAGATACACCAACCCGCCATAGCGTCCCCGGGCGTCGGCGTCTCCGGTGCGGCCCGCCATCACGTTGCTGTCCACATACACCGGGTACACCGGGTCGGTTACGGCGATGCGGTTGCCGCTGCCGAGGATGTCGAGAATGTTGGCGCTGTCGCACTTGGAGCCATCGGAGATGAAGATCTCCTCGGCGCTGATCTCACAGCCCCGGGCCTGGAAATCGTGGCGGGCGATCGCTTCCCGCAGCCAGCTGTAGCCCTGCTCGGGTCCGTAGCCGTGGAATCCCTCGGCGGTGCCCATGGCATCCACGGCTGCTTTCATGGCCAGCCGGCAGGCCTCCGGCAGCGGTTCGGTGACATCGCCGATCCCCATGCGAATGATCGCGGCCTCGGGGTGGGCGGCACTGAAGGCCTTCACCCGGCGGGCGATCTCCGGAAACAGATATCCGGCCTTGAGCTTGAGGTAGTTGTCGTTGACCTGCACCACGGGGCGGAAAGACATGCTGGGCTGGCCATCCTCCTATGCAGGGCTGCGTAGCGTGGGGATATGGCCAGTGCACCGCTTCATCCCCCTCCGATGCCGTCCGCCGGGCCCCACCCCCTGGTGGATCGCACCATCGCCCGTCCGGCCCGCTATCTGGGCAACGAGCGCGGGGTGACCCGCCGCGATTGGCGAACCGCCTGGCCGGCGGCTGCGGTGCGGTGGGCTCTCACCTATCCCGAGGTGTACGAGGTGGGGGCCAGCAACAGCGGCCACATCATTCTGTATTCCATCCTCAACAGCCTTCCCGGTCAGCTGTGCGACCGGGCCTATCTCCCGGCTCCCGATCTGGCCGCGCGGCTGCGCGAGCATGGAAAGGCTCTGTTTGCCGTGGAAAGCCAGCGGTCGCTGGCCCATTTCGATCTGCTGGGCTTCAGCCTCAGCTACGAACTCGGTGCCACCAACATTCTCACCATGCTGGATCTGGCCGGCATCCCGCTCAGGGCCGCCGACCGGGGTGATCGACCACTGGCGGATGCTGCGGCGCCTCCGCTGATCTTTGCGGGCGGTCCCACCGCCACCAGCAATCCGGAGCCGTTTGCCGCCTTCTTTGATTTCATCGCCCTGGGTGATGGAGAGGAGCTGTTGCCGGAAATCGGCTTGGTGGTAGCCGAGGGCCGGGCTGCCGGACTCAATCGCGGGGCCCTGCTGCGTGATCTGGCCCAGGTGCCCGGCGTGTACGTGCCTGCGCTCTACGGCCCCGGCGACGACGGGGTCACGGTGGTGCCCTTGCACAGCGGTCTGCCCCAGCGGATTCTGCGGCGCACCGCCACCCCCATGCCGCACTACGCCATGGGCCTGGTGCCCCATGTGGAAACCGTGCATGATCGCCTCACGGTGGAGATCCGCCGCGGCTGCACCCGCGGTTGTCGCTTCTGCCAGCCGGGCATGCTTACCCGCCCCGCCCGTGATGTGGAACCTGAGGCGGTGGTGGCAGCGGTGGAGGAGGGCATGCGGCGCACGGGCTACAGCGATTTCTCGCTGCTCTCGCTGAGCTGCAGCGATTACCTGGCCCTGCCGGCGGTGGGGGTGGAGCTGCGCAATCGCCTGGCCGATCACAACGTGTCGCTCAGCCTGCCGAGTCAGCGGGTCGATCGTTTCGACGCGTCGATCGCCCATATTCTTGGTGGCAGTCGCCGCGCCGGGCTCACGTTTGCCCCGGAAGCCGGCACCCAGCGCCTGCGCGACATCATCAACAAGGGCCTCAGTGATGAGGAGCTGCTGCGCGGCATCCGCACCGCCATGGAGCACGGCTACCACCGCGTGAAGCTCTATTTCATGATCGGTCTGCCGGGGGAAACCGACAACGATGTGATCGCCATCGCCGACACCTGCCGCCGGCTGCAGCAGGCCTGTCGCGATCTGGGGCGTTTGGAGCTCAATCTCACCATCAGCACCTTCACGCCCAAGCCCCATACCCCCTTCCAGTGGCACAGCGTGAGCACCGCCGAGTTCGAGCGACGCCAGCAGTTGCTGCGCACCGCTCTGCGTGCGTTGCGCGGAATCAAAACCAACATCACAGATGTGCGGCTGGCGGCTGTGGAGGATTTCATCGGCCGAGGCGACCGACGCCTGGCGACCGTGATCGAAGCGGCCTGGCGGGCTGGTGCCGGCCTCGATGCCTGGTTCGAATCGGCGGAGCGAACCCATGCCGCCTGGACCAGCGCCATCGAAGCCGCTGGACTCCAGGGGCGCTACCGCAGCCATGAGCTGGGCACCTGGGGGGCGGCGGTGGCCCTCAGCACGGACGATCTCGAGGCCTTCTGCCGCCAGCCCCTGCCCTGGGATCACATCGATAGCGGGGTGGATAAGCGCTGGCTTGCCGAAGACCTGCAGCGGGCTCTGGAGGCGGCGGTGGTGCCCGATTGCTCGTTCCACGGCTGCAGCCACTGCGGCGTGTGTGGGCCCGATCTGGGACACAACGTGGTGATGCCACCGCCGCCACCACCGCCACCCCTGCCACCGCGGCGCCCGCCGAGCGATCGGCTGTTGCGGTTGCGCTTCGGCTTCAGCAAAACCGGCAGCCTGGCTCTGATCAGTCACCTCGACACCCTGCGGCTGCTGGAGAGGGCCCTGCGCCGCAGCGGTCTGCCCGTGAGTTTCACGGGCGGCTTTCACCCGCTGCCAAGGCTTCAGCTGGCTTTGCCCTTGCCCCTGGGAGCTGAAGGCCTGGCGGAATGGATGGATCTCGAGTTTGCGGCGCTGCTGGATCCCGCCCAGGCCCTTGAGCGTCTGCAGGCCGAGCTGCCCCCGGAGTTGGCGCTGCGATCGGTGGCATCGGTGCCTCTGGCGGATCCAGCCCTTTCGCAGCGCCTCTGCCAGGCCGAGTGGCAGCTCGACTTCACCGGGCCGATGGATGCTCAGGCCTGGTCAGACGCTATCGCGTCCCTGATGGCGCGCCCCACCCTGATCTGGCATGACACTGATAAAAAGGGGCGCCCGCGCCAGCGCGACTGCCGTCCGATGCTGCGCTCCCTCGCGCTCACCGAGCCAGGAGAGGGCGGCGGGCTCCGCTTCCCGAGCCTGCGGCTGGTGGCGGCGATCGATCCCCAGGGGCGCAGCCTGCGGCCAGAGCAGCTGGAGCACTGGCTGACCGAAGCCCTCAGACAGCCCCCTGGCCTGCGGCGGCTCTGTCGTACCGCTCTGCAGCTGCAGGCGTGCTAGGTTGTAATGACAACGACCAGGATCGCGGAGTCCAGATCCGCAAAGCAACGCCCCTGAGGTTCCAGCTTTTCGGGTTTCTGTTCAACCGTCTCCTCAGTCGTTCGATGCCGGAGGTAATCGGTGTCGGCCCTTGGTTCGTTTTTACCTGTCCGCCCTCTGGCAGCTTCCTAGGGGTTCCGAGGTGGTCAGTTCATCTGTGATCCAGTCATCACAGAGCGGTTTTTTGTCGAACACATCGGTGCCGCTCCGTCACCTTCGGCTCCTATCGAGCATCGCGTGTTTCCTGGTTTCGTACCACTGAGCTGTTTGCGCCTACGCCGTGCGCGCATCTCTCTTGTTCCTTTGATCCGCACGGCTATCTGAGCCCGAGAGTCTTTCCATGCCCCAGCAGATCGTCATCGCTGAACAGCTGCGCATTGCAGCCGTTCTCACCGACGAACGCGTCGACGAACTCGTGGTCGCCCAGGGCCGCTATCAAATCGGTGATGTATATCTGGGTACGGTTGAAAACGTATTACCCGGTATTGATGCCGCTTTTGTCAATATCGGCGAAAGCGAAAAGAACGGTTTTATTCACATTACCGACCTCGGGCCGCTGCGGCTGCGCAAGGGTGGTGCCGGTATCACCGAGCTGCTGGAACCGCGCCAGAAGGTGCTCGTGCAGGTGATGAAGGAGCCCACGGGCAGCAAGGGACCCCGCCTCACCGGCAACCTCAGTTTGCCGGGACGGTTTCTGGTGCTGCAACCCCACGGCCAGGGAGTGAACATCTCCCGACGCATCAATGGCGAGCATGAGCGCAACCGATTGCGTGCTCTGGGGGTGTTGATCAAGCCACCGGGTGCCGGCCTGTTGATCCGCACCGAAGCCGAGGGGGTGGCTGAGGAGCAGTTGATTGATGATCTCGAAGCCCTGCTGCGCCAGTGGGAGGCCATTCAGCAGGCTGCCGAGACGGCCAACCCGCCGGTGCTCCTCAATCGCGACGAAGATTTCATCCATCGGGTGCTGCGCGACCTTTACAACCCCGACGTGGTGCGCGTGGTGGTTGACAGCGCCGCTGCCGTGGGGCGGGCCCAGGCCTTTCTCGGCACCGATCAGGCCAACCTCTTGGTGGAGGCCTATCCCGAACCCACGGAGCTGCTAGAGGCCTTCCGCGTCAATGCCGCCATCCGTGATGCCCTGCGGCCGAGGGTTGAGCTGCCCTCCGGCGGCAGCATCATCATCGAACCCACGGAAGCCCTCACCGTCATCGATGTCAATTCCGGCTCCTTCACCCGATCGGCCAATGCCCGGGAAACGGTGCTCTGGACCAATTGTGAAGCCGCGGTGGAGATTGCCCGCCAACTGAAGCTGCGCAACATCGGCGGTGTGGTGGTGATCGATTTCATCGACATGGACTCCCGCCGAGACCAGCTGCAGGTTTTGGAGCACTTCACCCAGGCTCTCCGCGATGATTCGGCTCGCCCCCAGATCGCCCAGCTCACCGAGCTTGGCCTGGTGGAACTCACTCGCAAACGCCAGGGCCAGAACATCTACGAATTGTTCGGTCGCGCCTGCCCCAGTTGCGGTGGTCTCGGCCATGTGGCCGTGCTGCCGGGGCGAGACACCTTGCAGCCGCTCTCCACGGTGACTGGTCTGGTGCGCACGGCGGCGGCGCTGCGGGTGGAGCCCGTGAGCGCCAGCAACGGCGATGGTGCCAATGGCAGTCGCCGTCGGCGCGGCGGCCGCGGCGGCCGCGGTGCTGACAGCCACGACGCGCCCGCCACCGCGGTCGAATCCGCGTCTCCCACCGGATCGGCTGTCCTGGAGTCAGCCTCGCCCCCGGCGCTGGAATCCGGCGGGCGTCGGCCGGAGCACGAGCTGGTGGCAGTGCCGATGGAGCCCCAGCAGGAACTCGTGTACGGCTGGCTGGGTCTGAATCCCAGCCTGTTGCTCGACACCCCTCCCGCCAGTGACCAGGTGCAGGTGCGTGTGGTGCGACCGGGTATGGATGCTGACGCGGTGCTGGAGCAGGCTCGCCAGCAGCTGGCCGGCCATGGCGCGCGCCGCCGCCGTCGCGGTGGTCGTGCCAGCGGCGCTGAAGCTCGTTCCGCGGGGAACCGTGAAGCCGTGCCCACCTCACCCCTGGAGGTGGCCATCACTCCGATGCCAGAGATCGGTGCCGATCAGCCGATCGCGGTACCTCTGTTGCTGGAGCCCCTGGCGATCCCCGTGCATGGAGAGGCCCCCGCGCCTGTGGAGGCAGCGCCTGCCGATGATCCCCGCCGCCGCCGCCGCCGCTCCTCCGCCAGGGCGTGAACGCCACAGGCCGGCCCCACTGGCGGGAGCTGATTCCCAGCGTTTGTGCGGGTGTGGATGAGGTGGGCCGCGGTTGTCTCTTCGGGCCCGTGTTCGCCGCGGCTGTGGTGCTTCCCGCCCACGCCTTTGAACCCTTGATCGCTGCCGGCCTCAACGACAGCAAGCAGCTCAGCGCCCGCGCTCGTGCGCACCTCGACCCGATGATTCGCCTTCTGGCGCTGGGTTGGGGGATCGGCCAGGCCAGTGCCGCCGAGGTGGATCGTTGCGGCATCCGCCCGGCCACTGAACTGGCCATGATCCGCGCACTGCAGCGCCTGCCCCAGCCCCCAGCCCATCTGTTGGTGGATGGGTCGTTACCTCTGCGGGCTTGGTCGGGCCCGCAGATCACGCTGGTGGGAGGCGATCGCTGCTCGGAGGCCATCGCTGCAGCCAGCGTGATCGCCAAGCATGGGCGTGATCAGCTGATGCAGCGCCTGGCTCTTCGTTTTCCTGGCTATGGATTGGAGCGCCATAAGGGCTACGGCACCCTCAGGCATCGTCAGGCGATTCTGAGCCTGGGGCCCACTCCCCTGCATCGTCGCAGTTTTCTGCGGCGCCTTGGGGTTTCGGCCTAAGGATTCAGTCGTGGGGGTTGAGCCGCCATCGCTGGAAATCGGCGAGCAATTGCTGGCCCACCCGGTTGCGGATGCCCAGCAGGATGCCGCTTAACACCGAGCGGCCCGTGGCTTCCAGAACCCGTGCTGGAATCAGGCG
The DNA here is from genome assembly GCA_035285645.1 of Cyanobacteriota bacterium. Lineage (GTDB taxonomy): Bacteria > Cyanobacteriota > Cyanobacteriia > PCC-6307 > Cyanobiaceae > Cyanobium. Next base: position 15,219 of record JAYKGR010000105.1, read on the forward strand.
GAGCAGCGGCGGCTGGCTCACCTGCACCGCCAGTTCCGCTTCGCCTTCCAGCCCGTGGGAGCTCGCCATCAACCAGGAGCGCAGCCGCAGCTGAAAGTCATCCACCAGCCCCAATCCTTCCAGCTGACAGTCGACCGCCTCCAGCTCCAGCCGCCCTGGGGTGGGGTGGGCTCGCAACTCCACGATCGGCTGAATCTGAAGCTGAAACACCTGCACCCGGGTCACGGTGTAGCGGTAATGACCTGGCCCGAGCTCCTGCAGTTGTCGCGGGTCCAACAGCGCCTCCACCACGCGGTTGGCGTTGGCGAGGTAGCCCGACAGTTGCTCGGCCCCTTCGTGCACGGGCAGATCAAGCTGCTGGATCGCGCTGAAGGCCAGAGCCATGGAATCCAGCGGGGAAAGGGACGCCGGGATGTAGCCCTCGACGCGGCATGATCCTATCGGCCGTGCTGTCGGTCCCTTGCACGCCTGTTGTGTTCTGAAGCCCCATGCGACTTGCCTATCTCGGTCCTGCCGGCACCTACGGCGAACAGGCAGCGCGGGAGTTGGCCCGGCTGGAAGAGATCCAAGGGGCTGAGCTCCTGCCGCAGCCGGGGATCCGTGCGGTGGTGGAGGCACTGGCCGCTGGTGGTTGCGAGGCGGCGGTGGTACCGGTGGAGAATTCGGTTGAGGGTGGGGTCACCGCCTGTATGGATGCGCTCTGGAACCATCCCGACCTGGCGATTCGACGGGCTCTGGTGTTGCCGATCCGCCATGCGTTGCTTGGCAGTGCGCCCCTCGAGGGGGTGAGCGAGGTTCTTTCCCATCCCCAGGCCCTGGCCCAGTGCAGCCAATGGCTGGCCGATCAGCTGCCCGGAGCTCTACAGCTGCCCACCAGCTCCACGGCGGAGGCGGCGCGCATGGTGCGCGGCAGCCGCTTTCGGGCTGCGGTGGCGTCACGCGATGCCGCCGCCACCCATGGGCTCGAGGTGCTCGCCTATCCCATCAATGATGTGCCGGGCAATTGCACCCGCTTTCTGCTCCTGCATCGGGGCGAGCGGGCCGCCCATGGTTCCGTTGCCAGTCTGGCCTTCTCGCTGCATTCCAATCGGCCGGGTGCGCTGCTCGAGGCGCTCGGCTGCTTTGCCCGGCGCCACCTGAATATGAGTCGCATTGAATCGCGTCCGTCCAAGCGCGAGATGGGGCAATACATCTTTTTTGTCGATCTGGAGTTGCCCTCTCGGCAAACGGGCGACACGCTTCTGGTCGATCTGATGGCTGAGCTGCAGCAGTGCTGCGAGCACCTGCACAGCTTCGGCGCCTATGAGCAGGTGGATCTCACGGGGCCAGGGGCTGGGGTTTGATGCCGCGATACACCCCGAAGGCCATCAGGCCCGTGGCGAAGGCCCAGTGCATCAGCATGATGGTGGGCACTTCGCGCAGGCCCTGCAGCAGGCTCCATGGACCGTGCCGGACAAACACTACAGGCCGGCGTGCTCCCTCGCTGATCGAGGCGATCCACGATGGCAGGGTGGCGGCGCTCCAGTCGTCGCTGTCCACCGCCAGCCCGTTGGCGTGGATACTGCTCTCGAGATGGCGGCCCATGGCCTGGATGCTGGCGAACTCGGGATGGGCCCACTGCTCCAACAGCTGACGCATCACCCAGGCTTCCACCCGGGTGAGCGCACCATCGTCTGGGTCGCGCCGGTTCCAATCGGCTACAGCCAAGCGGCCGCCCGGCGCGAGCACCCGCAGCATCTCATCGGCATAGCGCTGCTTGTCGGGCATGTGGGGCCCTGCCTCCACGCTCCATACGGCCTGCATCGTGGCGGTCTCCACCTGCAAATCGAGAGCGTCCATGACCGCGAACCGACAGCGCAATCCAGCGGGGGTGAGTTGCCGCGCCCGTTCCACCTGGGCGGGGCTGATGCTGATCCCGAGCACATCGAGGCCATAGTCGCGCGCCAGAATGCGGGCGCTGCCGCCGATTCCGCACCCCACGTCAAGCACCCGGCTTCCGGGCGGCAGCTGGTCCAATCCGCTCCAGCGCATCAGTTCATGCACGAAATCGGCCTTGGCGGCTCGGAAATCGCGTGAGCGGGGCGGTGTGCCGTAGTACCCCAGGTGAATGTGTTCACCCCAGAGGTTCTCGAGCAGGCGATCCTGGGTCCAGCGGTCGTAAGCCTGGGCCACACTGGCGGCACTCTCATACCGACGGCGGCGCTGCCACCAGAGTGCTAGGGCTGCCGCCAGGCCAACGGGGATTCCGGCCGCCAGAAACAACGGCAGCGTCATGCCTCGCTATCGCTGAAGGTGTCCTTGAGAACCGTGCGGGCGGCCAGCTGGCGACGGGTCTGATCCAATAGATCGTATTCCTGTCGCAGCCTCTCGGCGGTGTCGGTGATCTCCAGCAGGGCCTGCTGATGATCGGCTACTGGACCGCCCAGATGGGCACCGATCCAGAACGACAACTCGCGAGGCAGATCGGGCAGGTCGGGCGGCAAGCTGGTCGGCTTGCCCACCAGCTTGCCGGTGAGTTCCACCACGTCGCGCAGGGCAAGAGTCACCGATTGCGCCAGATCATGCAGGTCACTGCCGCACAAGTCGTCGGCGTTGTGGTCCTCAATCCAGGTCACCATGGCGACCCTGAAGGGTGATTCACGCACGATGTCGAGCACGCGAAAGCGTTGCTGACCCATGGTCACGATGTTGCTGCGATCGTCGTCCTGGGTTTGGCAGTGCAGAATCTCAGCACAGCAGCCCACATCGGCCATGCGGCGCGACTGGGGATCCCAGCGCACCACTCCGAAGCGGCGGTCTTCTTCCATCACCGTGCGCAGCATCATGCGGTAACGCGGTTCGAAGATGTGCAGGGGCAACACCTCCTGGGGGAACAGCACCACATCGGGCAGGGGGAAGAGTGGCAATTCCCTGACAGCAAGATCGCTCACCGGTGGCAGGTCCTCCAGGCTCGGGGCTCAATCCAGGAAACAGGTGGCGCCACAAACGGCGGTGCTGACGGGTTGGGCGGCAAGGGAAACCGGAGGCGGCATTTGATCCTAGGAACAGGGAACCAGAGCAGCGACAGGCTTGGCGACCCAGCGGTGATCGACCGATGGCGATGGATCAGAGCTTGACCTCGATGTCGACACCACTGGGGAGGTCGAGCTTCATCAGTGCGTCAATCGTTTTCGAGGAGGGGCTGTAGATGTCGATGATGCGGCGGTGGGTGCGCGTTTCGAAGTGTTCCCGGGAGTCTTTGTCAACGTGGGGTGAGCGAAGCACGCAGTAGATCCGGCGCTTGGTGGGAAGGGGGATCGGGCCGATTGCCGTGGCGGCAGTGTGGTCAGCAGTCTCGATGATTTTTTCGCACGAGAGATCCAACATGCGGCGATCAAAGGCCTTGAGACGGATGCGGATCTTCTGCTGGGCAAGGGTGGCGGACATGGCAAGAAGAAAAGGTCGTGATCCCCGGTGACACCGGGGGATGTCGCGTAGACATGAATTGTCAAGGTGCGAGGGTCGGATGGCTACGACCACCCGACCCCCATGAGCGGCTTAATGCTCAGGCGACGATCTTGGAGACAACGCCGGCACCGATGGTGCGGCCGCCTTCGCGGATAGCGAAGCGCATGCCTTGCTCAATGGCAACCGGGCAGATCAGCTCGGCGCTCATCTTGATACGGTCGCCGGGCATCACCATTTCAACGTTGGAGCCATCATCGGCGGTGAAGGCCGTGATCTGGCCTGTAACGTCGGTGGTGCGGATGTAGAACTGAGGCCGGTAGCCAGCGAAGAAGGGGGTGTGGCGGCCGCCTTCTTCCTTCTTGAGCACATACACCTCACCTTCAAACTTGGTGTGGGGCTTGATGGAGCCGGGCTTCACCAGCACCATGCCGCGTTCGATGTCATCTTTCTGGATGCCGCGAAGGAGCAGGCCCACGTTGTCGCCGGCCATGCCTTCGTCGAGCAGCTTCCGGAACATCTCCACGCCGGTGACGGTGGTTTTGCGGGTGTCTTTGATACCCACAATTTCGATTTCTTCGCCAACCTTCACTTTGCCGCGCTCAATCCGGCCGGTGGCCACGGTGCCACGACCGGTGATCGTGAAGACGTCTTCCACAGCCATCAGGAACGGCTTGTCGATCTCCCGCTCAGGCTCAGGAATGGCGGTGTCCACCGCTTCCATCAGCTCTTCAACTTGCTTCTCCCAGGTGGCATCGCCTTCGAGGGCCTTCAGGCCGGACACCTTGACCACGGGGATGTCGTCGCCGGGGAAGTCATAACTGGAGAGCAACTCCCGCACTTCCAGTTCCACCAGTTCGAGAATCTCCTCATCGTCAACCATGTCGCACTTGTTCAGCGCCACCACAAGCGCGGGCACGCCCACCTGCTTGGCCAGAAGAATGTGCTCCTTGGTCTGGGCCATCGGACCATCGGTGGCAGCCACCACGAGGATGGCGCCATCCATCTGAGCGGCACCGGTGATCATGTTCTTCACGTAGTCGGCGTGCCCCGGGCAATCCACGTGGGCGTAGTGACGACCATCGGTTTCGTACTCCACGTGGGCCGTGTTGATGGTGATACCACGCTCACGCTCTTCGGGTGCACCATCAATCTGGTCGTAGGCCTGGGCCTTGGCCATGCCCTTTTTGGCCA
>JAYKGR010000106.1:0-10957 GCA_035285645.1 Cyanobacteriota bacterium
GCCCCGGCGCCCTGTTGCGAAGCCCCTGGTTGCCGCGGCTGCTGCCGCCGCTGCTGCTCCTGCTGCTGTGGGGCCTGGCCACAGCCACCGACCGCCTCTGGCTGCATCTGGATCCCGGCCTGCCGGCCTGGGATCAGGCCGACTACCTCAACAGCGCCGTGAATCACGGCCGCGCCCTCGGCCTGGTGGCCGGAGGCAGCCGGGCGGCATGGGGTGCTCTGCTGGATCTATCGCCCAAAATACCCCCGCTCGCCTCGCTGGTGAACGGCAGCGTGATCGCCCTGGTGGGAGACAGCGCCGACCAGGCCAGCTGGGCGCTGGCGCTCTGGCATGGCCTGCTGCTGCTGGCGGTGGCCGGCTGGGGCCGCGACCTGCAGGGCACGGACCTGGGGCTGCTGGCGGCGCTGCTCGTGGTGTTGATGCCGGGCCTGAATGCCCTGCGGGTGGATTTCACCCTCGACCTGCCGCTCACCGCCACCACCACCCTGGCCCTCTGGTGGCTCTGGCGCTGGCAGGCACCGCCCCCCCGGGGGGGGCGGTGGATTCAGGTGCTGCTGGCTGCCGCGGCGGTGGCGGCTGCTCTGCTGGTGAAGCAGAGCGCGCTGCTGGCGCTGCTGGCACCAGGCCTGTGGAGCCTTGGCCGGGCCCTGGCGGGCCGCCGCCGCCGCCAGGGACTGGTGGGCTTGGCGATCGTGCTGGCGGCGCTGGCCCCCTGGCTGCAGCACAACTGGATCACCACACTGGGGGGCACCAACCGGGCTGTGCTTCAGGCCGGTGCCGCCGAGGGGGATCCCGCGCCCCTGAGCCTGGCTTCGCTGCTCTGGTACCCGCGGCGGCTGCCGGATCAGCTGGGGCTGCCGCTGCTGCTGGGCGGCCTGACGGGGGCCTGTCGGCGCGCACGGGCGTGGATCAGCCACGGCGGCGGCTGGCCGTGGCTGATCGGCACCGCGCTGGCCACCTGGCTGCTCACCAGCCTGAGCCCCAACAAAGATGAGCGCTACATCGCCCCGCTGCTGCCGCTTCTGGCCCTGCTGCTGGCGGGTGGCTGGTGGCGGCTGGCCGAGGCCCTGCAGCAGCGGCTGGGGCGCACCGCCGCCGCCGGGCTGCTGGGCGGCGCCCTGGCCGTGGCGGCGCTGCTCACGGGCCGGCAACGGGCCCTGGCCCTGGCACAGCCGGCACCCCGTCCGGCGCCCCAGGTGTGCCAGCGGGTGCGGGCCGCCGTGGGGCTACAGCCCACCACCCTGCTGGTGCTGCCCAGCACCCCCGACCTCAATCAGCACACCATCACCAGCCTCTGCCGGCGGGATGGGGGCCAGACGGTGGGCCGCCAGCCGCTGGGGGGGGCGGCCGAGGCCAGCCGCATCAGCCAGCGAAGCACCTGGCTGCTGCTGGCCACCGGCGACCAGGGCACCGACCGCGAGGGAGCCGACAGCCTCAGCCGTGCGCTGCGGGCCGATCCACGCTTTGGCGTCATCGCCCGCTGGCGCTGGAGCGAAGGGCGCCAGCTGGAACTGCTGCAACGCCGACCCGAGGCCCCGGCGGCCATCCCCTTCGACCAGGCGTTCATCGGGCTGGCCCGAGGCCTGGAACGCGGGCCCGCCGGCTTGGCGCCGGTGTTTGATCAGATCGGGCCGGAACACCAGCTCGACGGCACCCTGGCCTACCAGGGACGGGTGATGCAGTGGGCACAGAAGCGCCTGGCGCGCCAGGGCAACGACCGCGATGCTCTGTGGAGCCTGGCCCTGCTGGCCACCTTGCGCAACCGGCCGGCTGAAGCGGCAGGGTGGTATGGCCGACTTGAGCGGCTCGAGCCCAACAACCCCTGGCCCGCCGCCTATCGCAGCGTGGTGTTGCTGGCGGGCTGGAACCCATGGCAGGCAGCCCGGGTGGCCGAGGCGGGCCAACGGCGCCATCCCGATGCGGTGCTGCGGGGATTGGCCGATCTCAGCGGAGCTCTCGGAGGCGATCTGCGGCGACTCACCAGCCTGCCCACCACCCTGCCCGCGGCTGTGGATCGGGTGAGCCGGGCGATGGCGGCGCCGCACCCATGATCCCGAACGGCGCCCACCGGCTGGTGAGCGACGTGGGGAGTCAGCCGCGCCTGCTCGCCGACTACGCCCACGCCTTTCTCCAGCAGGCCCGCTGGTTTCACAGCAGCGCCCGGCGACTCTCCGCCCTGGTGGCCAAGGGCACCTACGGTGTGCTCACCTGCACGCCCACGGTCATCGTGCTGCAACGCGGTCTCGATCGCGGCGGCCCGGGAGCACCTGCGGCAGCGCGGGGATGCCTCCGATGGCGGACGGATCTGATGGACGACAACAGGCGCGGCGAGGTGTGGGTGGTGGCGGCCTGCTTCAACGAAGCGGCCGGGGTCGGCGGCTTCATCGACGCCATCGCCGGCCAGGAGGGCGTGGCCCGGTTGGTGTTGGTGGACGACGGCTCCAGTGACGCCACGCCTGAGCTGATCCGCCAGCGGATCGAAAGCAGCGGCCTGCCCATCAGCCTGATCGAGCTGACCCGCAACTTCGGTAAGGAGGCGGCCATGCTGGCGGGATTGGATCACGCCCGAGGCCGCTGCGGGGCCGTGATCCTGATCGATTCCGATCTGCAGCATCCGCCGGCGCTGATCGCAGCGATGATCCTGTGCTGGCGCCAGGGCGCCGAGATGGTGACCGCCATCCGCGACGATCGCGATCAGGAATCACGCTTTCGCATCGCCAGCGCCAGCGGCTTTTACTCCGTGTTCAACCGGCTGGTTGATTCCATCCAGCTCACCGACGGAGCGGGTGACTTCAGGCTGCTGGATGGGGCGGTGGTGGAAGCCCTCACCCGCATGCGGGAAAGCGGCCGATTTTCCAAGGGCCTCTATCCCTGGACGGGCTATCGCAGTGTGGACCTGGCCTATCAACGACCACCGCGGCCCAGCGGCCAGAGCTCCTGGGACCTGCGCCGGTTGTGGATCTACGCCCTCGACGGCATCTTCAGCTTCTCGCTGGTGCCTCTGCGGGTGTGGACGGGCCTGGGGGTGCTCATCTCGCTGATCAGCCTGCTGTATGCAGCGGTGCGCGTGGTGCTCACCCTGCTGCACGGCATCGACGTGCCCGGTTATGCCTCGATCATCGTGGCGATCCTGTTGCTCGGCGGCATCCAGTTGATCGGCATCGGCATTCTCGGCGAATACATCGGCCGCATTTACGTGGAGACCAAGCGGCGGCCCCTCTATTTCATCCGCAGCGTGACGGGCGAGGCTCTGGCTGAGCCGAGCGCAGCCAGAGCCTCGTATTCGCGGGCACGCCAACACGAGGCATAGAACGCCCGCGAGGGGCCGAACCCCTTGAGAGGGCCAACGGACACCCCCGGCAAGCTGGGATGCAGCAGCAGCAACGGGTGGGCGAGGGTGCCGCTGGCCTGGGGCTCCTGGGCCAGACGCCGCCAGGCGGCCAGCAGCGGGGCGCCCGCCATGCGACCTGTGAACAGGATGCCGGCGAAGGCTCCATTGGCAGCGAGCCCGGCCGTGGCAAGGCGACCAGCCTGCAGGCGATCCAGGCCGCGCAGCAGCAACCACTTGAGCAATCCGCCTCTGGCCACCACCGCAAACCAGGCGGCTGGCCCGAGACCCGACGGCAGGGGCTCCCGCAGGCGGCGCAGCCAGCCCGGCCGGCAGTCCTGCTCCAGTGCCAGGAGGCATTCCAGCACAATCGGCACCAGATGGACGTGCTGATGGCCATCGATGGCCAGGGCAGCGGCTGGGCGTATCGGCTGAAAGGCCGCGATCTGGGCCTCGATCTCGAGCAGCAGCTGCCGCTCCAACCGCCGGCGCCAGGGCAGGGCGCGGGGCAGCAGCGAAGCCAGCAGCAAGCGCCCAAAACCTGCCGCCAGATGACCGTGACGATCGAGCAGCAGGGGAATGAGGGCCGGCTCGGCCAGGGGTGGCCCCTCCGTCAGGCAGAGGTGGAGGCAGAGATCCAGTCCTGGGCGATCGCGCAGGCCGGCGAGGGCATCCGTCAAGGCCGGCCCATTCACCAGCAGGCTGGCCCCCTGGAGGCAGCCACGGTCATACAACCGAAAGATCGCCTGGTTCACGGCGCCATCGAGGCCGAGGTCATCGGCGTGGCAGCGGGGCGTGGCGAGGGGAGCCACGCGGGTCACGGCCTGGCGTTGCGCCGTATGGCGGGCGGCCAGCTTCCAGATCACCAGATTCACCGCCGTAGGGGTGAACACCAGCAGCAACACGCCCAAGGGGCGGCGGGCCCACCCCCCCAGCATCGCTGGCAGCGCCAGGCTGAGCGCCAGGTTCACCCCCATCTGCAGCAGCAGCCAACGGCGAGCGAAACGACGCCCACCGGTCTGGCGATGAAAGGTGAACCCGGCATGGGCCAGGTAGCCCCAGAAGGAGGCGGCGACAAAACCGGCGAGATTGGCCAGGGGCAGAGGAAGGCCTAGGCGTCCCAGCGCCAACAGCAGCGCCCCATGCAGCAGGGTGGCCACACCTCCCACCAGGGCGAAGCGCCCCAGTTCCTGCAGCCGGACAGAGAGCGGCCGAAGCGACAAGGCCTGCGGGAGCGGGAGGAGGGGCCCTTACATTGCCAGCCTGCCGCCCGCGCTGCCGTGGCCCCGCTTGCCCTGTGGCTCTGGAGCCTGGCCCTGGCCTTCGTGTGGTGGGGGGCTTCCGCTCTGCGCCATGCCCTGCTGCAGAGCAACGCCTACGACCTCGGACTGTTCGACCAGTGGGCCTGGCTGCTGGCGGCAGGCCGGCCGCCGATCTCCTCCATGGAGGGCGTGCATGTGCTGGCCGACCACGCCGCCTGGCTGTTGCCCCTGGTCGCCCTGCCCTACCGACTCCTGGCCAGCCCCCAGTGGCTGCTGGCCAGCCAGGCCCTGGCCCTGAGCCTCACCGCCGTGCCGCTGTGGGCGGTGGCCCGACAGGCGGGGCTGTCCGCACGGCTGGCCTGGCTGGCGTGCGGTCTGTGGTGGCTGCAGCCGGTGGTGTTCAACGCCAATCTGTTCGATTTTCACCCGGAGGTGTGGGCGATGCCGGCCCTGGCGGGGTGCTTCTGGGCTCAGCGCAGCGGGCGCCACCGGCTCTGGCTGGCCCTGATGCTGGTGCTGCTCGGCTGCCGCGATGGCCTGGCCCTGGTGGTGGTGGGCCTGGGGGTGGGTGCCGCGCTGGAGCGGCGCTGGCGGGCGGCGCTGCTGGCCTTCGGGCTGGGATTGGGTTGGTTGCTGCTGTTAAGCCGCTGGCTGTATCCGCTGCTGCGGGGCGAGGGGCCCAAAGCAGCAGCGGCGGCCTACGGTCACCTGGGGGACAGCGTGGAGGCCATCGCCCTCAACCTGATCACCAGCCCCCAGCTGGCTCTGCAGCAGGTTTCGCCCCTGGATGCACTTCTCTATCTAGTGCTGCTGAGCGTGGCCGTGGCCCCATTCTGGCGTGGAGCCTCCCTGCCCACCCTGGCCACGGCCCTGCCACTGGTGCTGTCCAACCTCATCTCCAGCACCACCTCCCAGCGCACCCTGATCCACCACTACAACCTGCCGGTGGCCGTGATCACGGTGGTGGCCGCCGTGGATGGGCTGGCGGTGGCACCCTCGCCGCGGTTGCCCTGGCGCCGACTGGCCTGGGCCGCGGTGTGCTGGGCGGCACTGGCCAAGCCCTGGTTCTTCAGCGGGCCCTATCTGGAGCGGCTGGCCCTGGTGCGACCGGCCGCCGCGGCGATGGCCACCATCGGCCCCGATGAGGCGGTGCTCACCACCAGCTATCTCGTACCCCATCTGAGCGGGCGGGAGCGGATTGCCTTCCCGCGACCGGAGATCGACACCGCAGCACTGGATCGCTTCGATGTGCTGCTGCTTCATCCCGATGATCCGGGCTGGGCTTCCGATCGACCCACCCAGGAGCGGCTGCTGGAGGGGGCGCGGCAGATGGGTTGGCGCTGCCAGCCCTGGGGACCGCAAGGGATGGAACTGTGCCGGCGGCCCGGATGAACGCCCTCAGGATGAAAGCTCCAAAAACGATGCCCCCGCCATCGCTGACGGGGGCTCTCGCCGGGTCCACTCTGCAGCGGAACCGTGGATCAGGGTGATGGCGCCGCGATCAGCCGGCGTTCTCCGCGATCAGCAGACCCTTGCTGGAACAACTGTGACTCACGGGCACCTCCTCCTTGTGGGATCGAGCACCAGCCGGCGACACGTGCGGACTTGCAGCCTGCCAGGCGAACCCGGAGCTGGAAGCCCATGCCACTGCTGGCAGGACGTGTCTACTTTATCGAGTGTGAACGGGCAGGCGTGAACGGCCGGCGGATTTCCCTGGGCCGCTTCGGCATAGCCCTGCTGGGGCTGTGGGGAGCGGCGTTGCTGCTGGCCCTCACGGGGCTGGGGGCGGTGCCGCTGCGCGACTGGGATGAGGCGCTGGTGGCGCGGGTGGCGCTGGAGCTGGCACAGCGGCCGTGGAGCGAGCGGCTGCTGCCGACCCTCTGGGGAGAGCCCTACCTCAACAAACCGCCCGGGCTGCACTGGCTGGTGGCGGGCGCCATCGATCTCTGGCGCGCCATGGCCGGCCGCAGCGGCCAGCTGCTGCCACCGGAGCTGCCACCGCCGGAGGCGGTGGTGCGGCTGGTGCCGGCCCTGATCGGCAGCAGCCTGCCACCGCTGCTGGCGTTGGTGCAGGCGCGGCTGCGGCCGGAGCGGCCTGGTGCCGCCCTGGCCAGCGGTGCGGTGGCCCTGGGTTTGCTGCCCCTGGCCCGCCACGGCCACCTGGCCATGCTCGACAGCAGCCAGCTGGTGGCGATGGCCCTGGTGTGGCTCGGGCTGCTGGCGGCACCGGCCGCCGGTGGCTGGCGCGGTGTGGGCTGGGGCCTGCTGGCCGGCGCCGGCGGCAGCGGCCTGCTGCTGCTGAAGGCGCCGGTGGCCGTGCCGGTGCTGCTGGCCGCCCTGGGGCTGCGGGCGCTCGACCGGGAGCTGGCGGCGCAGGGCTGGCGGGCGCTGCTGCTGGGCCTGGCGATGGGGGTGCTGCCGGCCCTGGGCTGGCATGGGCTGCACCTGCTGGCCCGGGGCGAAGCAGCGCTGCACATGTGGGGCGGCCAGGGCCTCGCCCGGGTGACCCGCAGCCTGGAGAACCATCCGAGCGGCCCGCTGCCGCCCTTGATCCAGGTGCTCAGCGGTGGCTGGCCCTGGCTGCCGCTGTGGCCCCTGGGGCTGGCGGCGGCCTGGCGCAGACGGCAGCAGCGGGATGGCCGCTGGGCCCTGGGGCTCACGCTGATGGCCAGCGCCCTGGTTCTGCCCCTGCAGACCCAGCTGCCCTGGTACAGCCTGGTGCTCTGGCCACCTTTCACGCTGGTGTGCGGGCCGGTTCTGGCCGATCTGGTGGCGGGGCGGCTGCGGCCAGGGCCGGCGGCGGCGATCAGTGGGCTCTGGCAGGGCCTGGGGGCGCTGCTGCTGCTGGCGCTGCTGCTGAGCCGGCTACCGGGCATACCTGCCGATCTGGCGGGAGCGGCACCCCTCGCCCTGCCCGCCGCCATGGGCCTGCTGCTGGGGGGCCTGCTGCTGGCGTCGGCCGCCGCGGCAACGCTGCGCTGGCGGCGGCGGGGAGCACTGCTGCTGCTGGCAGGCTGGTGCGGCTCGATGCTGATGCTGTTCGCCAGTCCGCTGTGGAACTGGGAACTGAATGAACAGCCGGCACTGGCGCCGCTCATTCCCCTGCTGCGCTCCGGCCCACCGCCGCTGCCGCCGCTGCTGGCGGGGGGAGCGGCGGTGGAGCGGCCGAGCCTGGCCTGGTACGCAGGCCGCTGGCCGCAGAGCTGGCCGCCGGCACCGGGCCAGGAGCTGCCGCCGCGCTTCGATCTGGTGGGCGAGGGGGCGGGAAAGCAGCCCAGCCCGTTGCCGCCGGCAGGGCTGAGCTGCCGGCCGCTGCTGAAGCCTGGCGTCAAGAGCTGGGGCCTCTGGCGCTGCGAGCGAACTGGCGAACGACGAAGGGCCTGAACGAAGCCGCCTCCCCGCCAGCCGATGGCCGAGAAGCTGGGATAGCCGGATCCCACCAACACCTGGTTGGTGAACAGGAAGACCCCAGGGGCGAACAGACCGCTGCCCGGCAGAAAGGCGAAGCAATCCTCAGCGGGCCGGTTGGACAAGACCGCTAGGGGAAGGTGACGTGACCCCTGTGAATCGCCCTGGTTTTCCAGAGCCTCCCAACCCAAAGGGATCATGCAAGCTGGCGTCGCCTGCGGCTGGAACCAGGGGAGACCGCAGCACTGCGGGGTTGTCGGCAGGCCGGCTAGCATCAATCCACCAAAAGGTGTGAGACCAGCCGCATGAACGTCTTGCTGGTTTACCCGCGCTTCCCGAAAACCTTCTGGTCCTACGAAAAGATCCTAGAATTGGTCGATCGGAAGGTGTTGCTGCCACCTTTGGGTTTGATCACGGTGGCAGCAATCCTGCCCCAGGAATGGAATTTCAAGCTTGTCGACACCAACATCCGTCGAGTGGAGGATGCCGAGTGGAACTGGGCTGACCTGATCATTATTTCAGCCATGATCGTCCAGAAGGACGACATGATGGAACAGATCGAACTGGCCCACCGCCATGGCAAGCCAGTCGCAGTCGGAGGCCCTTATCCCACCTCTTCTCCCCAGGAACTCGATGGAGCTGGTGTTGAGTTTTTAATCCTCGACGAGGGTGAAATCACCCTACCAATGTTTGTCGAAGACCTCCGCAATGGGGCCTGCGCGGGGCGCTACACCGCAGACGGGGTCAAGCCTGACGTTACCTCAACGCCGATTCCACGCTACGACCTGCTGGAGCGCAGCGCCTATGACTCGATGTCGGTGCAGTTCTCACGAGGTTGCCCGTTTCAGTGCGAGTTCTGCGACATCATCGTCCTCTACGGACGCAAACCGCGCACCAAGACTCCCCAGCAGCTGATCGCCGAGCTACAACGCCTGTACGACCTAGGCTGGCGGGGCGGTGTGTTCATGGTCGATGACAACTTCATCGGCAATAAACGCAATGTCAAGTTGCTGCTGCGTGAGCTGAAGGATTGGCAGAAGGAGCACGGCTATCCCTTCCGCTTTGACACCGAAGCGTCCCTGGATCTGGCCGAGGATGACGAGATGCTCGATCTGATGCTCGAGTGCAATTTTGCTGCCGTGTTCATGGGGATCGAGACCCCGGACACCGACAGCCTGGCGGTGACGATGAAATTCCAGAACACCCGTTCGCCGCTGCACGACTCGATCGATAAGGTGACACGGGCCGGCCTGCGGGTGATAGCCGGTTTCATCATCGGTTTCGATGGTGAAAAGGCGGGTGCCGGCCAGCGCATCGTCGCCTTCGCCGAAAGCACTGGGATCCCCACCACCACCTTCGCCATGCTGCAGGCCCTGCCGCACACGGCCCTGTGGCACCGCCTGCACAGGGAAGGGCGTCTAATCGCCGACGGCGGCAACATCAACCAGACCACGTTGATGAACTTCGTCCCCACCCGGCCGGTGGAAGAAATCGCCCGTGAATACGTCGATGCCTTCTGCTATCTCTATGCCCCCCAGACCTACCTGGATCGGGTCTACCGCTATTTCCTGAAGCTGGGCGCACCGCGCGTCAAGCCCAAGGCCCAGCTGCCGGAACTCGCGGTGGTGCGGGCCCTAGCGATCGTCTGCTGGCGGCAAGGCGTGGTGCGCTCCACCCGTTTCGCCTTCTGGCATCACTTGATCCACATGCTGATCGCCAACCCGGCGGTTACCGAGCAGTATCTGGCAGTCTGCGCCCACAATGAGCACTTCCTGGAATATCGCGATGTGGTGCGCCAGCAGATCCAAAACCAGCTGGCGGCTTACCGCGAGAGCACGCCGCTGACGACGACGCCCAGCGAAGTTCTCGCCGCCGCCAGCTGATCACTCATCAACGCGGCACACACGCAATAGATTGCAGCAGCTTCAGCGCAGCAGCAGACCAGAGCTGAAGGGAGGCTGAATGCACGGTTATGCAGCAACCAGCAATTCAACAGAAAGCGCCAATAAAAAGGCAGAGCAGCCTCCGAATCTTCGCAGCATGCATCACCAGAAATGCCATAGAGATTGAGGATTCTGCACCCTTGGGTAGCCGAGCCATGACGCACAGAAACACTGATCGACTGCAAGCGGAAGCCCTGCGGGCTAGGGCCCAAAACTCCACAGCCGCCCTTGCCTTGCCGCGAACCAAGTTGACGATGCGAGAGAAGCTTTCGCCACCCATGCGCCTGAAGAGCCGAAAGCCTTGCACCAGCGCCAATCAGGGCTTCAATGGCATCAAGTTATCGGACCTGCTCCACAGTCTCCTCATCGGTCAAGCCGAGCCGCGGCTTGATGAAGAGCGCACCAAACGCCAGTCTCACAGACTTCGCTGGGGCGCCAGTCGTGGGGCTGAGCTGAGGAGCCTATGTTTCCTCCAGCTCGTCCCATGGCATCAGGGAGGAAAAGACGACCCAACGGTTGCTCGGCTCCAACGTGTCTCCAAAAGACACAGGAAACTCTTCGATTGAGAGCTACCCGTTATGACGTTTTCGCTGCATCTGCAGCGTTCAAGAGTTACAGCAATCATTACCTGCCCCGCACGAAGCCTGCTTACCGGGTCTCGATCACCGGAACCAGCTGTGCCGCAGTCAATCTGACTTTTCAGGAGTCCCTACATAGTTTTGAGCATGGTGCCATTAATTGCACAGAAGAATAAGTCCGTTGCGAGCAAACGCTGGCCCCGAAGGCGAACACCATAAGACTACAATCTCCAAATAAAATGAAATAAAAAACCGCCCCTGGCGGGACGGTTCAAGGGGATCTCATCAAGGAGATTTAGAGGGCATTGCCGCGGGGCAGAACCTCTTCGGGGAAGGTGAAGTTTTCGTGCGGTTGGTCGGCGGTAGCCATCCAGGCCCGCAGGCCTTCGTTCAGCAGAATGTTCTTCGTGTAGAACGTCTCGAACTCAGGATCCTCGG
>JAYKGR010000107.1:0-3845 GCA_035285645.1 Cyanobacteriota bacterium
CGGAGAGGCTGCTACCGCTCGATCCGCCAGGGCCTGCGGGAGCTGGCCTACGACATCAAAGGAATGCTGGCGCTGGGCGGGGTGGCATCGGCCGGAGCCACGAGCTGATCACACTTTTCGGCAGCCCCGTGCGGGATCTCGGGTGGATTCGGGGCTGAGGATGGATCAAGACTGTGAATCAGCCCTGTTATCAGGGGTGAATGTATCTCTCCAAAAGAACAAGCATATGATCATAAAACGCAAGCCTCAAAGCTATTGATCGATCAATGCCATCGATCAGATCCGCGGCAGCCCTATCGCCAACGACACCAGATTCTAAGATGTACCATTTACTGCCGGGCAGACGGCCCAGGTAGCCATCAACAAGATCAGGAAGATGTCTTGTTTCATCATGCTCAATGTGATCGAACATATAATACAACGGACCAGTTTTACCCTGAGCAGCTAACGACGGAAAACCCAGGGAGAAAGCCTTGAGCCAGGCGGTAAAGTCGAGAGGAATGCATTTTTCTGTGGCCATGATCATGCCAATAATCAAATCGAGGCTATCGCTATCGTCGACATCAAACAGTTCCCAGCATCGCGGATCAGGCTCAGACAAAGTACTGGTTTTTCCGTGCTCTTCCACTGCTTCGTCCAAGGCTTCGTAGAAGATTTTTGCCCAGGACGAATGAGCGCCAAGGCCGTTCGGCTGGCCTGTTGTCGGATCCACGCCTCTTTCGTCTGCAAGATTGATCTGCAGGGCCATGGCAAGCTCCTGCTTGCCAGCCATTTCCGCCATGTCTCGTGCACGACACAATGCCGGCATGAAGGAATTGGTTATCGTCAGCTTCTGGCGACACAGGCTCGCAAGCTGATCTGGAGCCAAGCTGCACGTCGGCAGCTTTTGCAGAAAAGGATGCACCTTAACCTTATGACACCGAGCAGAAAGCTCCCGGTGTATGTCGTTATCCGAATGAAATGAAACCATCATCTTTTAATGGTGATACCAGCCTGGCACAGTCCTGCAAGGCAGGCGAGGCACTTCGAAACTTCGCTCATCGTACCGTGCTTCGCGGCAACGCTTCTTCACGGGCTGGTGCATCGCTCTGTTGGTCTCCCGCCGTGCAGACTGGCGGCAGTTTCCTCAATTCTCGATGCCGAACTTGCTCCAGCTGGCCTTGCTTCTTCCACTGCGAGCGCCAGTTGTAGAGCGTCTGGCTGGTGATGCCGGTGGAGCGGGCGATCTCAGCCACGCCTTCCCGGTTCGGTGGGCTCATCCGCTGACGGATCTGCTCCCGCACAGCGTCGTCATAGGCCTTGCTCGTCATGGTCGTCGTCGATTGAGCCACCGGGTGGATGGTTCAGACCGAGCGGACTTCTTTGCTGACAGTGGGAGATGGTTATACCAGTCCACAAACGACGAGACCCATTGGCAGGCAGGGCTATTGAAAGTCTGTCCCAGGTGACCTGGCCAGGGGCGCCAGCGTAAGCTGAGGTTGGCGGATTTGCCTCCTCTCCGTGCCCCAAAGCGGTTCTGCCACCACCGATCTCGATCTGATCGGCTACCTCAAGGCCATTCCGGATGCGCGGATGCGGCGAGGCGTTCGCTTTCCGGCCTGGTATCTGCTGCTGGTGGCGGTGCTGGGCATCCTGAGCGGTTGCCAGAGCCTGCGTGATCTGGAGCGCTACTCCTTGCGGAGAAGGCTGCGCCTATGCGACCCGCCACCACGTCGTCATGAACGAGGCGCTGGGGCTGGAGCTGCGGCGGCCGCCCCTCGGACTCGTCCTTCCGCTACTTCTTCCTACAAGTGGACGTGGCGGCCATCTGCGGGGCGATCCGTGACTGGACAATCGCCCAGATCCCCGGTAGTGCGGGCGATCTCGACCAGCTTGTCTGCGACGGCAAGACCCTGCGGGGTTCAACCGTGCCCATAGCTGGTGGAGGTTCAGCGTTCATTGCCCAGGTGACGCTGTATTCGGCCGCTCTGGGTGTGGCGATCAGTCAGGCCTGCTACCCCACCGGCGAAAACCACGAACGGGCGGTGCTCCACCAGCTGCTCGGGGAGCTCAACCTTGATGGCATCTTGATCCAATCGGATGCTCTGCACACCCAGAAGCCGTTTTTCGGCAGCTCCAGGAGCAGGGCGCCGACTTCCTCCTGACGGTCTAGCCGCCGTCAGGCTTCTACGAGGGAGTAGGCCAACCAGGCAACCCTGCATCGCCAGATCCGCAGTCAGTTCCAGGGGAATCGCAAGATCCCCTTTATGGCACGGGACCGTGAGATCAGCCACGGCCGCGACATCACCTGGACGCTGCGGGCCAAAACAGGCGCCAGATCACATCCGCGAGGCCTGAATCGGCACCAGCTGGATCGTGGAGCTGAGGGCCATTGGCATCCGCGACGGCAAGCCATTTCAGGCCACCCACCTGGCCCTATCCAGCCTGCGCACCACCCCCAGAAGGATTGCTGCAACTGGTGCGAGACCGCTGGAGCCTGGAGAGCTGGCACTGGATCCGCGACACCCAGCTGCACGAGGACGCCCCATCGCTATCGGGGCGACGGGGCTGGGGCGATGGCCACGCTCATGTCGGCAGCGCTCAACCTGCTGCGTCTGGCTGGATTTCAATCGATTCGCGCTGGCATGCAGGCGGTGATGCACGACATCACGGCACTGCTGGCGATGGTGCTGCGACAACCACGGCACCCCTTGATGAAACTTTAAATCAGGCCTGCATTGGCAGGCCTCTTCCTTGCTCACGGATGGGCAGCTGGGATCATCAGACCGACCGGCAATGCCTCACGTTCCGGCGCCGTGCGTGAGGTGGTCTGGTTTCACCACCGGCTGCGTACCCCAGACCCTTTCAACCTGACTGCTGGTTTTGGTCGAAATTTCCGAAGCCCCTATCGATTCTTCGCTGGTATTGCTTACCCCCATATCGGGGTCGTTGTTCTGGTTCTTGTTGTGGGTGTAGTGAAGTGCATCCCATTCGCCTTCAGCTCGCAGGCTCCTGGAGCTTGCTTTAGCCCCTGCATTTTAACCTGATTGACTGCCCCGCCTGAGTACTGGCGAGGGCTCGACTGCTATTCCTTTCTGCCGGTCAGAACTCCTTCTTGTTGCTGTCGTGGATGGTCTAGGCGTTGTCTTTCAGTCTTTCCGAGGCATCTGCCCCGACCACCACGGGCGCAGTAGGAGCACGTCTGTCGCTTGATGCGCTCTTTCGATCCTCGCTGCGGCTTCTGGTCCTTGGTTGATCTGTTGCCTCAACAAAAAAGGCCACCTAGCGAGGTGACCTTATCCGTATTCTTTAGGGAAGATCTGGATAACCCAGGGAATCAGCCGGGCAACCGACTGAGACTCATGACCCCGACGGGATGTCGATTTTCATTCTGGCAGTTGTCCAGAACCTCCTTAGGTGTGTCCCTTGGCTCCCGAGCAAAACCCAGGCCCAGTCAGGACATTGCAAAAAATTGTTTCTTAGAAGTAGATCTTGCCGCCGCCCCACTGCTGGCCCTGCACCTTGGGAGCCACGAGGATGTAGCCGGCCATCAGACGCAGATCCTCGTCGTCGAGGTTGCGCATCTGCACGAACACATCGCTGCTGCGCAGGCTGGGATGCACATCGGCGATTGAATATTCGCCGTCATAGGAGGTGGGATCCTTCAGGTAATCCACCAGGGCCGAGACGGAGTCGCGGGGAGGGGTGGCCAGGGCCAGGGTTTCGGGGTCAAGGCCGACGTTCTGGTTGGTCTTGGTGATGCCACCGGCGTGGCAGGTGCCGCAGCTGGTGTTGAACAGCTTGCGACCCGCCTTGATCTCCTGCTCGCTGAAGGTGACCAGCGCACCGTCGGGGCTGGCGGGCAC
>JAYKGR010000108.1:0-2762 GCA_035285645.1 Cyanobacteriota bacterium
ATCGACACCTCTTCATCCGCCAGCAGGCGGATGCGCTCATCAAAGCCTTCGTAGTGGCCGCACACCAGCACCAGTTGGCGACAATCACGGGCCCAGCGCTGCAGATCCGCCTGGCAGAGCCGGCGGCCCTGGGGGCTCATCAGCAGCACCCGCCGCGGCTGCAGCGCCGGGATGCTCTCCACCGCCGCATACACGGGCTCCGGCTTGAGCACCATGCCGGCGCCGCCGCCGTAGGGCTCATCGTCAACCTTGCGGTAGCGATCGCTGGCGAAATCGCGCGGATTGTGGGTGTGCAGCTCGGCGATGCCCGCCGCCAGAGCACGGCCGATCACCCCCGCCCCCCGCAGGGGGGCGAAGGCCTCCGGCACCAGGCTCACTACATCCAGCCTCAAGGCCGTTGCACCCGCCGGATTTCCGAGCTGAAACTGGCGCGGCCGGGAAGGCCGTCGGCGCGGGTCTCCACGCTGGATCGCAAGCGCAGGTTGGGTTTGGTGAACCAGATCCGCTCGCGACGCTCCACCCCATCGGCCTGCGCCACCAGCTCGAGGCTGCCATCGGGCCAGAGCTGCCAGCGGCCCTCGCCGGCATCGCCGGCGAAACGGCCATCGGCATGAAACAGCAAGGCGCGGGCCGCCCCGCCCGGCGGGGTGAGGGTGAGGCCGCCGAGGTGGCCGTCGGCGGCGGGACGGTGCTCCACCCGCAGCTCCACCCGCTCGCTCTGATGCCAGGCGTCGTCGTCGTGGTTGGCCGCCTCCAGCTCCAGGGCCAGGCGGCTGCGCAGCGCCAGCCATTCGCCGGCGCAAAGCTGCAGAAATGCGGAAAGATCGGCGGGCGGAAAGGGGGCGGAGTCGCTCACGTGCAGGCTTCGGGCCGGCGGAGCGGCCATTCTCTCAGTCGGCACCGGTGTAGCCCAGCTCCGCCAGGCGGCCCGGATGGCGCCGCCAGTTGGGCACCACCTTCACAAACAGCTCCAGATACACCGGCCCCGCAAACAGCTTCTGCATCTGCAGCCGGGCCCCCTGGCCGATGGTGCGCAGCATGCTGCCGCCACGCCCGATGAGAATGCCCTTCTGGCTGGCCCGCTCCACCAGCACCGTGGCCAGCACGGCGGTACGCCCCCGCTCCTGCTCTTCGATGCGCTCGATGCGCACCGCCACCGAATGGGGCACCTCCTCGCGGGTGTGCTGCAGCACCTGTTCGCGGATCAGCTCCGCCAGCAGCTGCTGCTCCGGTTGGTCGCTCACCGCATCCGCCGGATAGAGGTGAGGCCCCTCGGGCAGGTCGCCGGCCAGGGCCTCCACCAGGGCGGCGCAGCCGCTGCCGTGCAGGGCGCTGCAGCGGTGCAGCGGCCAGTCGGCCCCGGCTTCCGCCAGCAGCTGCCGATAGGTGGTGGCGATGTCGTCGGCATCGGCGCCGGTGCGGTCGCTCTTGTTGAGTGCCAGGCGCACCGGCATGCCCGCCTGGCGGAGCAGCTGCACGATGAAGGCATCACCGCGGCCGGCGGGCTGGCTGCCATCCACCAGCAACAGCACCACATCCACCTCACCGATGGCATTGCGGGCGCTCTGCACGAGGCGCTGGCCGAGCAGATGCTGGGGTTTGTGAATCCCAGGGGTGTCGAGCAGCACCAACTGGGCCGCCGGGGTGGTGAGAATCGCCCGCAGGCGGTGGCGGGTGGTTTGGGCCACCGGCGAGGTGATCGCCACCTTCTGGCCCACCAGCTGGTTGAGCAGGGTGCTCTTGCCCACGTTGGGGCGGCCGATCAGGGCCACAAAACCGGAGCGGAATCCCTCCGGCGTCGGCGGTTGGTCGCTCAGGTTCATAGCCTCAACACTGACAGCCCAGCCGCACGCCATGAGCGACCCGCGCCAGCCCAGCTTTGCCGAAGCCCTGGAGATCGCCGGCCAGTGGATCGGGCTGTGGGAAGCCGGTGAGCTCAGCGATGAGGTGCTGGCCGATCGGGTGGGGGAGCTGGTGGCCAGCCGTGATGGCGCCCGCGGCTTCTTTGTGGTGGCCCTGGCGGGTGATGCGCCGCTGATGGACCGGCTGCCGGAACCGCTGGTGCTGCAATTGCGGCTGGCGGGCGAGCCGGTGGTGGACCTGATGGTGCGCAACCTGGCGATGAGCACGGCCATGGTGCTCACCCATGGGCGCAGCGGCGACCTCGCGCAGCAAGCCGCCTCGGAGCGGGTGCAGAGCCGAACCCAGGAGCTGCTGCGCCAGCTCGATCCCCTGGCGGTGAAGCAGCGTCTTGAGCCGCTGTTGGCAGCCACCCATGAGCCCGGTGCACAGGCAGGCAGGGCACCGGCTGAGGCGGTAACGGCCGATCGGGCGTTTCTCGAGCGCTGGGGGTATGACAGCCAGCAGAAGCAGGCGATTCAAGCGGCGGTTTTGGCGCTGGCCGCTCAGTAACGCAGATACAGCACCGACATGGCTTCGAAATCGCGGTTGTTGTTGTCGTTGGATTGGATGACGTAGTTCAGCGCCAAACCCAGCGAGAGATGCCGCGCCAGATGAATGTCGATGCCGGTGGTGATCATGGCATTGGTGTCGCCGCTGCTATCGGTATTGGTGGAAATGCCAGCGCCCACGTAGGGAGACGCACCGGCGAGCGGCAGCAGATCGAGGGTGATCGGCACATGCCAGGCGCCCTGACCGTTGGCGCGGCCACGGCTGTCGGAGTTGCCGAACACGTAGCCCGGCCGCACCGACACCCCCAGCTGATCTCCAAGGGGCACACCCACACGGCCATAGGCCATGCC
>JAYKGR010000109.1:0-12745 GCA_035285645.1 Cyanobacteriota bacterium
AAGCCCCCCAGCGGCATGCCGTGGTTGGGGCCGTCGTCGAGGTTGCTGGCGTAACGCACCGTGTAGGGGTTCTCCCAGCCCAGGCCCAGGGGGCGGCTCCAGCTGGCCGGCGGCGCGCCGGCCCGTCCTGAACCCCGCGACCGCAGCATCGACTGGAAGGCGGAGAAGCCGAAACGCGCCATGGGGCAGTCAACAGTGGGGCCAGCTTGTCAGAGCTGTTCCTATTCTCGAACCACCACGTCGAGGCCGGGCCATGGCGAGCGTGCAGCAGATTCGCCAGCGGCTGCGCGGCCAACGGATCGAGGCCTTGCGCAGCAGCATTGCGCCCCTGCTCGCCGGACGGTCTGGAGCCGAGGTGTGGCTGTTCGGCTCCCTGGCCCGTGGCGACTGGGATGCCCGTTCGGATGTGGATCTGCTGGCGGTGGCGCCGCAGCAGAGCAGCGCAGAACAGCTGGCAGAGGAGCTGCTGGGAGCTGGCCTGGCCGACGAAGTGATCGCCATCAGCCAGGGCTGCTGGCTGGAGCGCCGGCAGGGCGATAATCCCTGATGGCGTGGCATTAGCCGCGATGCGATCCGCCTGCCACCCATCCCGATGCCATGACAGGCCGTCTTCTATGCCAGCAACGAACCCACTCGATCGAGCGATTGCTCGGCGCCCTGGATTCGCTTGGCATCGACACGGCCCCGTTGCGCCAGCTGCCGCTGAAACCGATGAGGCGCCTGTGGATCTGTTCGATGAACGGGATGCAGCCCTGGCGCTGGAGGTGGCGCAAGCCCTGGTGGTTTTCGCCGACCAGCAGCTCGGGGGGCTGGTTCAGGCGGAATCCTCCTGAAACCCCGGCCCGATCTTGCGCGTCGCTCCGCCGCCCAGCTCCTGGTCGAGCAGGGCGTCGAGGGTCACGGCCGAGCGCACCAGGGCCTGGTAGCGCTGCACCACCCGCCGGTTGCGGTCGATCCAGATGCCCGGGTCGCCGGGGGGTGGGGCGCTGGCGTCGCCGTCGAGCAGCTCCAGATCTCCCTGCTGGGCCAGCAGGGCCAGCACCAGTTCGTGGATGCGCTGGCGCCGGTCGCTCATGCAAGGGCCCGCCGGTGGAAGCACTCTAAGGCGCCACGAGCGAAAGGCATGGACCCAGGAGGAGATCGTTCCCATTCTGGTCATCCGCTGACGAGGAGCCCGTGCCCAACCGCTGGGGTAGGCCCCCAGCCCCGGCATCATGGCGGCAGTGACCCTTAGGCCCCTGACGCAGCAAGCCGTGCTGGAGGTGATCGGCACCGATGCCGGGGGCTTGGCTGCTCTGGCCCCCAGGGTGCTGGAGCTGGTGCGCCGGGCTCGGCTGGTGGTGGCGCCAGCGCGGCTGCTGGGCCAGCTGGAGCCCTGGTGGCAGGCCGAGCAGGCGGCAGGCCGGATCTCCGCCACCACCCCTGGCCCCACACGGCTGGCCAGCGATCAGCCCGAGCGGATCCTGGGCCCGCTGGAGCAGGCCCTGGCAGCCGGGCAGCCGGCGGCGATGCTCGCCAGCGGCGATCCGCTCTGGTTTGGCATCGGCCGCCTGCTGCTGCAGCGCTTCGGGCCGGAGCGGCTGCGCTTTCATCCCGCCCCCAGCTCCCTGCAGCTGGCCTTCGCCCGCATCGGCCGCCCCTGGCACGACGCCGCCTGGGTGAGCCTGCACGGCCGCGAGCCCGAGCCGCTGGCCACGCGGCTGCAGCAGCGCCCCGCCGCCCTGGCGGTGCTCACCGACCCCAGCCGCGGCGGCGCGCAGGAGGTGCGGCGCATCCTGGCCGCCTCGGGCCTGGAGGCCGCCTACGGCCTGTGGCTGTGCGAGCGGCTGGGCCACCCGGCCGAGCGGGTGCAGCGGCTCGCGCCCGCCGCGCCCCTGCCCGCCGATCTCGATCCTCTGCACCTGGTGCTGCTGATCGCCGAGCTGCCGCCGCCACCGGATCCGGCGGCGCTGCCCCTGTTCGGCCTGGCCGATGGCCTCTATCTCCAACACGCCGACCGCCCCGGCCTGATGAGCAAGCGCGAGGTGCGCATCCAGCTGCTGGCCGAGCTGGAGCTGCCCGGGCGGGGCGTGCTGTGGGACATCGGCGCGGGCGTGGGGTCGGTGGGGCTGGAGGCCCTACGGCTGCGGCCCGCTCTGGCGGCCTGGTTTCTGGAGCAGCGCGGCGGGGCGGCGGCCCTGATCTGCGCCAATGCCGAGCGGCTCGGGGTACAGCCCGCCGGTGTGCTGGAGGGGCGGGCGCCCGAGGCGCTGGCGGCGCTGCCCGATCCCGATCGGGTGCTGCTCGGCGGCGGCGGGCGCGAGCGCGGCGCCGTGCTGGCGGCCGTGCTGGAGCGCCTCCGCCCCGGCGGCCTGGTGGTGATCCCCCTCGCCACCTTGGAGGCCCTGGCGGAGCTGCGGCCGCTGCTCGAGCGGGCGGGGCTGGCGGTGAGCGTGGGGCAGCACCAGGCATGGCGCGGCGCCCCCCTGTCCGATGGCACCCGCCTGGCGCCGCTCAACCCCGTGCTGGTGCTCAGCGGTCGCCGGGGAGCGGCGGCGGGTTGAGCAGCCGCGGCGTGGCCGGGCTGCCCACCCGCAACCCCAGCCGCGCCGCCTCGCCCGCCGCCAGCTCCACCACGCCATCCACCGGCTCGAACGGGCCATAGCTGCGGCACGGCAGCCGCGGGCAGGGCTGGGCGCTCTCGATCGCCACCACCCGGCCATCGCGCAGAAACAGCATGTCGAGCGGCGCCAGGGTGCGGTGCATCCAGAAGCGGGCCTGGCTGGGGGGCGCAAAGCGAAACCACATGCCCCGCAGCGCCGGCAGCGGCGGCCGCTCCTGCAGCCCCCAGGCGTATTGCTCAGCCCCCTCCGGCACCTCCAGCTGCAGGCAGGGCCCAGCCGCCTCCAGGCACCATTCGGCCGCCACCGGCAAAAACTGCGGCGGGCCGGCCGTGGCCCGCGGCGGACCGGCCACGGCCAGCGCCGCCGCCACCGGTGCCGCCACCACAGCGCCCCAGCGCGCCCTCATGGCCACCGCTCCGCCAGGCTGTAGCCCTTGCCCCGCACCGTGTGCACCAGGCGGCAACCGCCATGGGCCTCCAGCTTGCGGCGCAGGTAGCGCACGTACACCTCGATCACGTTGCTGGGCTGCCCCTCCGGCCAGATCTCCGCCTGAATCGTGTCGCGGCTCACCACCGTGCCCGCCCGCCGCAACAGCAGCAGCAGCAGCTGCGCTTCGCGGTCGGTGAGCTCGAGATCACGCCCGCCGCGGCGCACCCGCCGGTGGAGCGGCCATACCTCCAGATCGGCCAGCCGTAGGCATTCGCCGCTGCCGGCGGAGCGCTCCACCAGGGTGAGATGCAGCCGCAGGCGCATCAGCAGATCGCTGGGCCCCGCGCACGACAGCCAGAAGTC
Source organism: Cyanobacteriota bacterium (assembly GCA_035285645.1). Lineage (GTDB taxonomy): Bacteria > Cyanobacteriota > Cyanobacteriia > PCC-6307 > Cyanobiaceae > Cyanobium. The sequence goes on from JAYKGR010000109.1 coordinate 3,396, forward strand.
GTCGGCGCCGCTGGCCAGGCAATGGCTGCGGTCGTCGACCGTGTCGTGCGCGATCTCCAGCAGCAGCGGCACGCCGGGCAGCTGCTGGCGCAGGGCCGGGATCCGCCCCTGCTGCTCCGCATCGAGCACCACCAGCTGCGCCTCAGCGGCGGCGGCGGCAGCCCGCAGGGGCCGGTAGCCCGAGGCCTCCAGCCGCTCGGCCAACGCCTCGGCCCGCGGGCCCAGCAGCAGCACCGCCACGGCGCCCGCCCCGCTCACGGCAGCCCCACCTCTCCGCCGGGTTTGGCCACGTGGGGCAGCCCCCAGCCCAGCTTGTTGCGCAACACCTGGAAAAACTCATGGTCGGCCAGCCGCACAAACCGCACCGGCCACTCACTGCGGCGGATCAGCACCCGGTCTTCCGGCCACACATAGCAGCCGGCGCTGCCATCCACCACCATCATCAGCCGCTCCGGCGTGGCGGGAAACACGGTGACCGGCTCGCTGTCGCTGAATACCAGCGCCCGCGAGGCCAGCGAATGGGCGGCGATCGGCGTGAGCTGCAGCACCGGGCAATCGGGGGTGATCACCGGCCCGCCGGCGCTCAGCGCATAGGCGGTGGAGCCGGTGGGGCTGGAGAGAATCACGCCATCGGCGGCGATATCCACCGGGGCATGGCGGCCGATCGCCACCTCGAAATGGCACATGCTGGTGAGCGGCTCGCGGTGCAGCGCCATCTCGTTGAGACAGAGCACCTCCCAGCGCCGCTGCTCGCCCCGCAGCACGCTCACCACCAGCATGGTGCGCTCCTCCACCGTCCACTCGCCGGCGATCACCTGATCGAGAGCGCGATCGAGATCGGGCAGGTAGGCCTCCGCCAGAAAGCCCAGGTGGCCGGTGTTGATCGTGAGGATCGGCACACCGATCGGGGCCGTTTGCCGCGCGGCCGACAACACGGTGCCATCGCCGCCGAGCACCACCGCCAGCGGCATGGCGGCATCAAATTCGCTGGGCACGCAGGAGGCCGGGCTGCGGGTGCGCAGGTGCTGGTCGGGATTGGCGAAACCCACCAGGCCGCCCGAGCTGCTCACCCGCACCACCGTGTGGCCGGCCGCGCTGAGGCGCTCCTCGATCCGGTCGGCGGTGGCGATCGCCAGATCCTTGCCGTCATTCACGATCAGTCCGACGCGGGGCACCGATCGCAGGTCGAGGGCATGGCCGAGTTTATGGGTTGGCCTTCAGAACTGCTCCAGAAAGCGCAGATCGCTGGTGAACAGCCGGCGGATGTCGTCGATGCCGTGGCGCACCATGCAGAACCGCTCCACCCCCAGCCCCGCCGCGAAGCCGCTCCAGCGCTCCGGATCCAGCCCCAAACCCTCCAGCACCGCCGGATCCACCATGCCGCAGCCCATCACCTCCAACCAGCGGCCCCGCCACTGCACATCCACTTCGGCCGAGGGTTCGGTGAAGGGGAAGTAGCTGGCCCGGAACCGCACCGGCAGATCGCCAAAAAAGCGCTGCAGAAAGGCGATCACCGTGCCGCGCAGATGGGTGAAATCCAGGCCTTCGTCGAGGGCGAGCACCTCCACCTGGTGAAACACCGGCGAATGGGTGGCATCCACGGCGTCGCGCCGATACACCCGCCCCGGCGCCACGATCCGTACCGGCGGCGCCTGGGCCTCCAGCTGGCGAATCTGCACCGGCGAGGTATGGGTGCGCAGCAGCCGCTCCACCCCATCGGCCGAAGCCGGCAGGTAGAAGGTGTCTTGCATGTCGCGCGCCGGATGGTGCGGCGGAATGTTGAGGGCGGTGAAGTTGTAGTGGTCGGTTTCGATCTCGGGGCCCTCCGCCACCCGATAGCCCAGGCCGGCAAAGATATCCACGATTTCTTCCACGGTGCTGATCAGCGGATGGCGGTGCCCGGGCGGCACGTAGCTGCTGGCGGCTGTCACATCGAGGCGCTCGCGCTCCAGCTTGGCCACCATGGCCTCGGCCCGCACCGCCGCCAGCCGATCGGCCAGCAGGGCCTGCACCTGCTCCTTGAGCCGATTGGCCCGCTGCCCCACCAACGGCCGCTCCTCGCCCGGCAGCCGGCCCATCGCCCCCAGCACCGCCGAAAGGCGGCCCTTCTTGCCCAGCAGGCCCACCCGCAGCTCCTCCAGGGCGGCCCCATCGGCGGCGGTGGCGATCGCCGCCGCGGCCTCCGCCTCCAGCTCGGCGAGCTGATCGGTGAGCTGCTGCAGGCTGACGGTGGCGCTCACGGGGCGGGGTGGGTAGCGGCCTCGACTGTACGGAGCACCCGTGCCCATCACCCGGCCGCAGCGGCCGGCGCGCCTAGGTTGGGGCGCCGCCGCACCGCGACCGCGCCCCGCCGATGGCCCCGCTCCGCATCCTGATCAGCAACGACGACGGGGTGTTTGCCGACGGCATCCGCACCCTCGCCGCCGCCGCCGCCGCCCGCGGCCACCTGGTGAGCGTGGTGTGCCCCGACCAGGAGCGCTCGGCCACCGGCCATGGCCTCACCCTGCAATCGCCCATCCGGGCCGAGCGGGCCGACGCGCTCTTCGCTCCCGGCATCACCGCCTGGGCCTGCAGCGGCACCCCCTCCGACTGCGTGAAGCTGGCCCTGTTTCAGCTGCTCGACACCCCCCCCGATCTGGTGCTGTCCGGCATCAACCACGGCCCCAACCTCGGTACCGACGTGCTCTACTCCGGCACCGTGTCGGCGGCGATGGAGGGCACGATCGAAGGGCTGCCGGCCCTGGCGGTGAGCTGCGCCGATTTCGGCTGGCGCCACTTCGAAGCCTCCGCCGCCCTGGCCCTGGAGGTGGCCGAGGGCATGCTGGCGGCCGGCTGGCCCCTCGGCCTGCTGCTCAACCTCAACGTGCCGCCGCTGCCGGCGGCCGCGATCGGGCCGCTGCGCTGGTGCCGCACCGCCTGGCGCCGCTACACCGATCAGTTTGAGCAGCGGGTGGATCCGCGGGGCCGCACCTATTACTGGTTGGCGGGCGAGGTGGTGGACGACCTCGAAACCCGCGCCACCCCCATGCCCAACTGGCCCACCGACGTGGCCCAGATCCGTGCCGGCGCGCCCTCGCTGGTGCCGCTGCAGCCCGAATTGCTCTGGCGCGGCGAACCCAGCCGCCTGCCGCCGGCCGATCAGCTCATCGCCCCGCTCAATCGGGCCGGTGGATGCGCTGCAGCAACCACAGACTGAAACCCAGCCCGATCAGGTGGGCAAACAGCACCTGCGTGTTGCTCAGCACCGAGAGCATCTCGATCGAGGTGATCGGGTAGGTGCTGATCGGCCGACCGGCCGCCCCCTGAATCGCCATCGGGCCGAACAGGCCCGGCGCCTGCAGCGACGCCTGCAGAAACAGGCTGCCCGCCAGGGCCTGATAGCCCACCGCCGCCAGGGTGAGGCCCAGCAGATCGGCCAGCAGGCCCCGCCGCAGCAGCTGGCGGGTTTCGCCGCGGCTGGGGCGCACCGGCGCCGCCAGGGCGCGGCCGCAACGCACCTGCAGCCAGCCCTGCCACAGGCTGAACAGCAGCACCAGAAACGACAGGGTGGTGAGCGACAGACCCGGGCCCAGCCCCAGCGCCCGCTCGGCGTTGGCCGCCACCCGGCCGCCGATGTTGTTGAACAGCAACACCCCCACCACCACCACGCCCAGCGCCATCTGGATCCAGAAGCGGATCCAGCTGCCGCGTCGCAGCGCCTCGCTGATGCGCCGCAGCGCCAGTTCATCCACCATCGCCGCCCCGGTTCGAGCCGCTGTGCCCTCCAAACTTGCCATGGGAAGATCAATCGGGCACGGCACGGCCCTTGATCTCCCTCCACGATCCCAGCCACGCCCTGCGGCCCACCGCCATCGCCCTCGGCAGCTTTGATGGCCTGCACGCCGGCCACCGGCGGGTGATCGCAGCGGTGACCGCCGCCGCCGACCCCGCTGCGGTGCCCACCGTGGTGAGCTTCTGGCCCCACCCCCGCGAGGTGCTGCACGGCGAAGGCCGCCTGCGCCTCGACCTGCCCCACGAGAAGCTTGAGCTGCTCGAGCCCCTCGGCATCCGCCAGCTGGTGCTGGTGCCCTTCACCCGCGAGCTGGCCGCCCTCACGCCCGCCGCCTTTGTGGAGGGGGTGCTGGTGCAGCAGCTGCACGCCCGGCGGGTGGCGGTGGGCGACAACTTTCGCTTCGGGGCCGGTCGCCGCGGCGATGCCGCCGACCTGCAGCGCCTCGGCGCCGCCCACGGCATCAGCGTGGAGGTGCTGCCGATGCTCTGGCAGGGCGGCGAACGCATGAGCAGCAGCCGCATCCGCGCCGCCCTGGCGGCCGGTGCCATCGCCGATGCCCACCAGCTGCTGGGCCGCCCCTACCGCTTCAGCGGGGCGGTGGTGAGCGGCCGCGGCCTGGGCCGCCAGCTCGGCTGGCCCACCGCCAACCTGGCGGTGGACGGCCGCAAACTGCTACCTGCCGAGGGGGTGTACGCCGCCCTGGCCTGGATCGGCCCCGGCGGCGCCCCGCTGGCGGCGGTGATGAATCTCGGCCCCCAGCCCACGGTGGATCCGGCGGCCCCGTCGGCGGTGGAGGTGCACCTGCTCGATCGCCAGGTGGATCTCACCGATGGCCAGCTCACGGTGCAACCGCTCGAGCGGCTGCGCGGCCAGGAGCGCTTCGATGGCCTGCCGGCCCTGGTGGCCCAGATCGGCCGCGACGCCGACCAGGCCCGCCTGCTGGCGGCGGCCGCCGGGGCCCAGCCCGCCGCCGCCGACCGTTCAGGCGGGATAGGCGTGGCTCAGCCCCCAGGCGATCAGCAGGCCGATGCCGCCGAGCACCAGAATCGCTGACACCAGCGTCAGCATGGGGCTGTCGGAGCCGATCGGATCGGGTCCGCCGGGGGTGGGGGCCATCAGCCGCGCCTGCAATGGCACCCACCCTACGGAGCCCATCCGCTCCCGTGCTGCCATCACCAACACCCCACCGTGACCCGCGCCCCCGCCACCATCGCCAGCGCCACCACCGCCAACGCCACTCCGGTGCCGCGGTTGATCGATGCCAACCTCGACCGGGCCCGCGAGGGGCTGCGGGTGCTGGAAGACTGGGCCCGCTTCGGCCTGGAGCGACCCGACCTGGTGGCCCGCTGCAAAGACCTGCGCCAGCGGCTCGGCGCCCTCCACCACAGCCGCTACAAGCTGGCGCGCGACACCGCCGGCGACCCGGCCACCGGCCTGGCCCACCCGCTGCAGGCCGGCCGCCACGAGCCCGCGGCGGTGCTGGCCGCCAATGCCGCCCGGGTGCAGGAGGCCCTGCGGGTGCTGGAGGAATTCGGCCGCGCCGATGATGCCGCCCTGGCGCAGGAGGCGGCCGCCGTGCGCTACGCCCTCTACGACCTGGAGGTGGCGATTCTGCGGGCCGCTGCCGCCGGGGTGGGCGCCGAGCGCCGCCGCCGCCTCGGCAGCTGCCATCTCTATCTCGTGACAGCGGAGGTGGAGGGGCTCGAAGGGGTGGTGGCCGCAGCCCTGGCGGCCGGCCTGCGGCTGGTGCAATACCGCGCCAAAACCCTGCCCGACGGCCAGCGGCTGGAGCAGGCCCGCCGCCTGCGTGGCCTCTGCGCCGACCACGGCGCCCTCTTTCTGGTGAACGACCGCCTCGACCTGGCGCTGGCGGTGGATGCCGATGGCGTGCATCTCGGGCAAGACGACCTGCCGCCGGCGGTGGCCCGCCGCCTGCTCGGCCCCGACCGGCTGATCGGCCGCAGCACCCACAACCCCGAGCAGCTGGCCCAGGCGGTGGCCGACGGCTGCGATTACGTGGGGGTGGGCCCGGTGCAGGCCACCCCCACCAAGCCCGGCCGGGCACCGGTGGGGCTCGACGCCGTGCGCCGCGCCGCCGCCACCTGCCCGATTCCCTGGTACGCCATCGGCGGGGTGGATCTCAGCAACCTGCCGGCGGCGCAGGCCGCCGGCGCCCAACGGGTGGCGGTGGTGCGGGCCATCACCGCCGCCGCCGACCCCGGCGCCAGCACCGCCGCCCTGCTGGCCGCACTGGGGGTGCCGGCATGAGCGGTGCGCTGCAGCTGCAGGTGAATGGCGAGCGGCGCGCCTGCCCGGCGGGCCTCAGCCTGGAGCAAGCCCTGCGGGCGCTCGGCTATGAGCCGCGGCTGGTGGTGGTGGAGCTCAACGGCACGATCGTGCCGCGCCAGCACTGGCCCGGCCACACGGTGGTGGAATCCGATGTGCTGGAAGTGGTCACCATCGTGGGAGGCGGTTCCTAGATTTCAGGTTCCTCGCAACCCCGGCACCGTGTCGTCTCTGCCCCTGCGTCGGCACCTCGCCGCCCTGCTCCTCCCCCTCGTGGTGGGTGGGCTGCTGCTGGGCCAGCCGGGCCCGGCCCAGGCCGCCAGCGGCGGTCGCATCGGCGGCGGCAGCTTCCGCTCCGCTCCGGCCCCGCGCAGCTACGGCGGCGGCTACCGGGGTAACACCGGCGGTTATGGCGGCGGCTACCGGGGTGGTTATGGCGGCGGTTACGGCGGCGGCATCGGCTTCCCCTTCCTGATTCCGATGTTTGGCTTCGGCGGCGGCGGCCTGCTGAGCTTCCTGGTGCTGATGGCGGTGGTGGGCCTGCTGCTCAATGCCGTGCGCGGCAGCGGCCCCGCCCTGGGCAGCGGCAACGACGACGGCGCCGTGGTGCGCCGCGACGGACCCGTGACCATCACCCAGCTGCAGGTGGGTTTGCTGGCCTCCGCCCGGGCCCTGCAGGACGACCTGCGCCGCCTGGCCGCCAGCGCCGACACCAGCAACAGCACCGGCCTGCAGCAGGTACTGCAGGAAACCACCCTCGCCCTGCTGCGCCATCCCGATCTCTGGGTGTACGCCAACGGCGAGGTGGGGCAGGTGCCCTTCACCAGTGCGGAAGCCACCTTCAACCGCCTCTCGATGCAGGAGCGAGGCAAGCTGCAGCGCGAGGTGATCGCCAACGTGGCCGGCCGCCGCTTCAGCGACAGCGCCGTGGCCACCGGCGCCAGCGGCGATGCCAATGAATACATCGCCGTAACCCTGCTGCTGGCCAGCCGCCGCCCCCTCGCCTTCCGCAGCGCTGGCAGCGCCGAGGAGCTGCGCGACGGCCTTCAGCAGCTCGGCGCCGTGCCCGCCGACGACCTACTGGCGCTGGAGGTGATCTGGCAGCCTGAGGGCGCCGGCGAGGTGCTCAGTACCGAGGATCTGCTCACCGCCTATCCGAATCTGCAGCACCTGTGAGGCCGAGGATGCGCAGGGCCGCCATGGCGGCCCCGTAGCCATTGTCGATGTTCACCACCGTGAGGCCGGGGGCACAGCTGGCCAGCATGCTGTGCAGCGCCGCCAGCCCCCCGGCGCTCACCCCATAGCCCACCGCCACCGGCACGGCGATCACCGGCTGGGCCAGCAGCCCCGCCATCACGGTGGGCAGCGATCCTTCCATGCCCGCGCAGGCGATCAGCACCCGGGCCTGGCGCAGCTGCTCCAACCGGCCCAGCAGCCGCTGCAGACCCGCCACCCCCACATCCACCACCCGCTCCACCGCCACCCCATGGCAGGCCAGGGCCAGCTCGGCCTCCGCCGCCACCGCCAGATCGCTGCTGCCGGCGGCCACCACCGCCACCCGGCCCAGCCGCGGCTGGGGCGCTGGCCGCGGCCCGCAGCAGAGGCCGCGGGCCAGCCGGTGGTAGCGCAGGCCCGCCTCCAACGCCACGTCGTCGAAGGCATCATCGGTGGCGTCATCGGCATCGTGGAGCGGCCAGCCCAGCAGCTCGGCCACGGCGGCGGCCTTGGCGCCATCCACCCGCGTCACCAGGGTGACCTCTCCAGCGGCAGCCAGCCGCCGCACGATCAGCGCGATCTGCTCCGCGCTCTTGTGCTCCCCCCATACCGCCTCCACCATGCCCAGGCGGCGGCGGCGCTCGAGATCGAGCTCGATGCCCAGCCGTCGATCGTCGGCCGGCGGCGGCTGGGCGGCGCTCACAGCGGCCCCTCCATGGTGCGCAGCTCACCCTCCTGCAGCAGCGCGAAGGGCGTGCCGCCACCGCTGGGGGCCAGGGGGCCCAGCTGCCGCCGCACCTCCGCCTGAAACCTCCGATCGATGCGCGCCACCGCCGCTGCTGGAATCGCCTGCCACTGGCGGCGGCTGGCCCAGCGAATCAACACAAGCGCTTCTTCCTGGCCCACGTCGTAGAGCAGCTCGCGGCCCAGAAAGCCATCCTGACGCCGCAGCCACGGCTCCCAGCAGATCCGCTCGGCCGCCAGCCAGGCCTCCTGGGCCTGGCGCGGCACCTGCAGCCGCAGCATTTCCACCACCACCGGCTCGGGCTGCGTTGGCGCACCGCTGCTTGCGGCAGCGGCCGCCGGCGGCGCCGTGAGCAGGGACAGCGCTAGCAGCACCCCCCACCACCGGCCCCAGCCGCGGCCGCTCACGGCCGCTGCAGCAACGCCACGGCATAGGCGGCGATGCCCTCCTCGCGGCCGGTGGGGCCCAAACCCTCGTTCGTGGTGGCCTTCACCCCCACCAGCTCGGGCGCCAGGCCCATGCGGCTGGCGATCGCCGCCCGCATGGTGGCGATGTGGGGCCGCAACTTGGGGCGCTCCGCCACCACCAATGTGTCCACATTCAGCACCCGCCAGCCGCCTTCGCCAACCAGAGCCATCACCCGCTCCAGCAGCTCGAGGCTGTCGGCCCCGCGCCAGCGCGCATCGCTCGGCGGAAAGTGGGCGCCGATATCCCCCAGGCTCAGGGCTCCCAGCAGGGCATCCATCAGGGCATGCACCAGCACATCGGCATCGCTGTGACCATCGAGGCCCAGGCCGTCGGGATGCTCAAGCCTCACCCCGCCGAGAATCAGGGGCCGGCCGGGCACCAGCCGGTGGATGTCGTAGCCGTTGCCGATGCGCAGATCCATGCTGGGAGCCTGGCATGCCGGCGCCTCAGCCTGATAGCGGGCCCAGAGGTCGGGCCGGCGCTGGCGCGTGCGCTGCTCCTGCTGCGCCGCCCGCCAGCGGGCGATGGCGCCGTGATCGCCGCTGCGCAGCACCGCCGGCACCTCCAGCCCGCGAAAACTGGCGGGCCGGGTGTAGTGGGGATGCTCCAGCAGGCCGGCGCTGTGGCTCTCCTCCACCAGTGAGGCGGCGCTGCCCACCGTGCCCGGCAGCAGGCGCACCACCCCATTGATCACCGTCATCGCCGGCAGCTCGCCGCCGGTGAGCACGAAATCACCGATCGACACCTCTTCATCCGCCAGCAGGCGGATGCGCTCATCAAAGCCTTCGTAGTGGCCGCACACCAGCACCAGTTGGCGACAATCACGGGCCCAGCGCTGCAGATCCGCCTGGCAGAGCCGGCGGC
>JAYKGR010000110.1:0-15792 GCA_035285645.1 Cyanobacteriota bacterium
GTTCGACGAACTTTCTCAGCGTTTTGATGATGCGGTTCGCAATCTCAGGGGCCAGGGCGCGATCAGCGAATCCAATATCGACAGTGCCCTGAAGGACGTGCGCCGCGCCCTGCTGGAGGCCGATGTCAGCCTGCCGGTGGTGAAGGACTTCGTGGATGAGGTGCGCCGCAAGGCCCTCGGTGCCGAGGTGGTGCGCGGCATCAGTCCGGATCAGAAGTTCATCCAGGTGGTGCACGAGCAGCTGGTGGACACCATGGGTGGCGAGAACGCGCCCCTGGCCGCCGGCGGCCAGCCCGGCGATCCCTCGGTGGTGCTGATGGCGGGACTGCAGGGCGCCGGCAAGACCACCGCCACCGCCAAGCTGGGGCTGCACCTGAAGGAACAGGGCCGCAAAGCCCTGCTGGTGGGGGCGGACGTGTACCGCCCCGCCGCCATTGAGCAGCTGAAAACGCTGGGCGGCCAGATCGGCGTGGAGGTGTTCAGCCTCGGCACCGAGGCCAAGCCGGAAGCCATCGCCGCCGCCGGCATCGAGAAGGCCAAGGCCGAAGGCTTCGACACGGTGCTGGTGGACACCGCCGGCCGCCTCCAGATCGACACCGCGATGATGGAGGAGATGGTGCGGATCCGCGAGGCCGGCCAGCCCGATGAGGTGCTGCTGGTGGTGGATTCGATGATCGGCCAGGAGGCGGCCGAGCTCACCCGCGCCTTTCACGAGCAGGTGGGCATCACCGGGGCGGTGCTCACCAAGCTCGACGGCGATTCGCGCGGCGGTGCGGCGCTCTCGATCCGCAAGGTGAGCGGCGCGCCGATCAAGTTCATCGGCACCGGCGAGAAGGTGGAGGCGCTGCAGCCCTTTCACCCCGAGCGGATGGCCAGCCGCATCCTGGGCATGGGCGATGTGCTCACCCTGGTGGAGAAGGCCCAGAAGGAGGTGGAGCTGGCCGACGTGGCCAAAATGCAGCAGAAGCTCCAGGAAGCCACCTTCGACTTCTCGGACTTTGTGCAGCAGATGCGCCTGATCAAGCGCATGGGCTCGCTGGGGGGCCTGATGAAGCTTATCCCGGGTATGAACAAGATCGACGACGGCATGCTCAAGCAGGGCGAGGAGCAGCTGAAGAAGATCGAGGCGATGATCGGCTCAATGACCGAGGCCGAGCGCCGCGACCCCGATCTGCTGGCGGCCAACCCCTCCCGCCGGCGCCGCATCGCCAGCGGCAGCGGCCACACCTCAGCCGATGTCGACAAGGTGCTCCAGAACTTTCAGCAGATGCGCGGCTTCATGCAGCAGATGACCCGCGGCGGCGCCATGCCCGGCATGCCGGGCATGGGCGGCGGATTTCCCGGCATGCCCGCGATGGGCAGCCGCCCCGGGCGAGGCGGCCCTGCACCCAAAGCCCCCAAACCTGCCAAGAAACGCAAGGGCTTCGGCGAGCTCTGAGGTTTTAGAGGTAGGGATTGCGGGGCAGTTCCCTGGTAGTCCAGCCCGATTGTCGCAGGTCTTGCAGCAGCTCCGATGCTGGTTCTTGACGGAAAAGCACCATCACCTGCAGGCCCCAGCAGCCGGTGATGCGGGAAAGCAGATCCTGCCGCCTCAAGTTTCGGAACAGGCGCTGGCGCAGGCGTTCATCGGCGTCGCTGCCCCCGGTGATCGGGCAAAACTCCACCCCTTTGATATAGCAATCATTGAGGCCGCACCAGGCCAGATGACGCTGGTGCAGCCCCAGCTGCACCTTTTCGCACTCCCAGGGCGAGAGGCTGAACACATAATTGCCGATCTGCTCAAAGCGATGCCTGGGTCGCGGGGCACGGCGCAGCACGGCCCGGGCTCCATCTTTGAGGGCTTCCACCAGATGTCCCGCCGGGCTGCGGCCGGCCCGCTCGATCCAGGTGTCGCCGGGCTCGATCAGGATCACCCCGTGCCTGGCCACGCGCAGCATCTCGTAAAGAGCGATCCAGGGCCGCGGGAAGTGATGAAACGCTTCCTTGCAGAACACGTAGTCGAAGCTGGCATCGGGGAAGCGCAGGGCTTCGGCGTTTTCGGCGCTGAAGGAGCCGATCAGGCCCTGCTGTGCGCCGATCCGCAGCAGGGTGTCATCCACGTCGCTGGCATGCACTGTGATGCCCCGGCGCTGCAGGAAATGGGCGTCGTTGCCGAAACGACCGTCTCCCACGGTGAGCCAGCGCCCCGCCGGCTGATGGCGCAGGAAGGGGTCGATGCGGGAGCGCATGCGGTCGTGGCGCCAGGCATCGAGGGTGTCGGTGCGCGTCCAGGTACGGGCTTCGGCCGCCCGTTGCTCATCCTCCAGGCAGCGGCGCCACTCTTCGGGGCTGCGGTCGTAGCGGACACCGCTGGAGCGGCTCACGGCTGTGGCGGCCTGGCCTGGATCGGGGCTGGAAGAGGAAATGGCGGGGGGCATGGCGCCCGGAACTCATCGCCCAGGAGCCTGACACGGAAGGGCGGCATCCCGGGGTGAGCTGGTGGGTATGCTGGTGGATTGGAACACGTCACGGCAAAGGCCACACGATGATCAAGCTGCGCCTCAAGCGATTTGGCAAGAAACGGGAAGCCAGCTTCCGTTTGGTGGCCACCAACAGCACCTCACGACGTGACGGCAGCCCGCTTGAGCAGCTGGGTTTCTATAACCCCCGCACCAAGGAAACCCGTCTCGACACCGAGGCCATCCGCGCCCGGTTGAGCCAGGGTGCCCAACCCACCGATTCGGTGCGCAGTCTCCTGGAGAAGGGGGGTCTGGTGGAGAAAACGGTGCGGGCGGCCGAGATCGTCGGCAAGCAAAAGCAGGCTGCCGCCCGCGAAGCCGCTGACAAAGAAGCCAAAGCCAAGGCAGCCGCCGAAGCCGCCGCCGCCGCTGAGGCTGCCGCTGCTCAGGCTGAGGCGGAAGTCGCCGCTGAAGCCTGATCCCATGGTGCTGCAGCTGCCGTCACCGGCGGCTGCGCTGTGCCTGGCTGGCCCGGGTGAGGCCAATCTGCGCTGCATCGAGGCGCTCACAGGTGCCCGGTTGGTGCTGCGTGGCCTCGACCTTGAATTGCTCGGTCGCGAGGCTCAGGTGCACCGAGCCAGCGCGTTGCTGCAGGCCCTCAAGCCCCTCTGGCACGAGGAGCAACCCCTCACGCGTGTGGATCTGCAAGCCGCCTTGGCCGCCATCGATAGCGGCCGTGCCGACGACCTGCGCGACCTCACCAGGCTGGAGCTCGCGCGCACCCAGGCCGGTCGCGTTCTCAGGCCCCGCACGCTGCGGCAGAAGGCGTATGTGGAAGCGATCGAGCGTCACGATCTCACGCTGGCCCTCGGCCCGGCCGGCACCGGCAAAACCTTTCTGGCCACGGTGTTGGCGGTGCGCCTCCTGCAGGAGCGGCGCGTGGAGCGCCTGGTGCTCACGCGTCCAGCGGTGGAAGCCGGCGAGCGCCTCGGTTTCCTGCCGGGCGATCTGCAGCAGAAGGTGGATCCTTATCTGCGGCCGCTGTACGACGTGCTGCATCTGCTGCTCGGCACTGAACGCACGGCCGCGCTGATGGAGAAGGGGGTGATTGAAGTGGCGCCCCTGGCTTACATGCGCGGCCGCACCTTGGCCGATGCCTTTGTGATCCTTGATGAGGCTCAGAACACCACCAGCGCCCAGATGCGCATGGTGCTCACCCGCCTGGGTGACAACGCCCGCATGGTGGTCACGGGTGACCCCACCCAGGTCGACCTGCCGCCAGGCGTGGTGAGTGGTCTGGCGGAAGCCGCCAGGGTGCTGGAGGGGGTGGAGGGTGTGGCGATCTGCCGCCTGAGCGCGGCCGATGTGGTAAGGCATCCGCTGGTGCAACGGCTGGTGCAGGCCTATGCCCGTCACGGCGCATAGGGAGATCCGCACCGACGAGCTCTGCAGCGTCGAGGGGGGCCTGTAAGGATGGCGCTAGTGCGTTCCTCGGTGTCATGCCGGCCAGCAGCAACTTCCAACAAGCCATCCGTGAGGCGCAGTCGAGCGCCCTCATGGGGCCCAATGTGGTGAACCGTGCCCTCCCCTATGTGGGAGGCGGCATGGTGCTCACCGCCGCCGGCGTTGCCGGTGGCCTTTCGATGATCAGCAGCCCGGCCTTCATGCCGCTCTTCTGGGTTGCGTTGATTGGTAACTTCATCCTCTTTTTTGTGGCTCAAAATGTGGCCATGCGTGGAAACAATTCCACAGCATTGCCACTGCTGGCCGCCTATAGCCTGATCACCGGCTTCACCCTCAGTGGCATTGTGGCGCTGGCCATCGGCACGGCGGGCATCGGTGCGGTCGGCACCGCTGCCCTGGCCACCGGTCTTACTTTTGTGATCGCTTCGGTTACGGGCCGTCGCATGAGCGACAACGTGGGGCAGGCACTCTCCAGCGTGGTGGGGTTGGGAATCCTCGGCCTGCTCATCGCTATGGTGGTGCAATTCGTGGGTGGGATCTTCGCGCCCCAGATGTTCCTCGGTGGCACTTTCGAGCTGCTCATCGCCGGCTTTGGAACCGTGCTCTTTGTGGGTGCGGCGTTTGTCGATTTCTACACCATGCCCCGCACGTACAGCGATGATCAGTATCTTGCTGGCGCCCTGGGGATGTACCTTACTTACATCAACCTCTTCGTCTTTATTCTTCGCCTGATTATTGCCCTCAACGGTGGCGGTCGCCGCGATTGAGTCCACCGAACCGCTCTTCATCAGCGGTTGACCTCATCCCTCAGGCCCTCCCATCCATGCTTGGATGGGAGGGCCTGAACCCTCTTTGGTAGTGCCCATGGGCATCGAAACCCAAGGCCCCGACCAGCTCCACCCGTCCGCTGTTGATCCTGCTCCTCGCCAGCGCAGCCGCCCCCGCCGCCGCGAACTTTACTGCCCACTGCACCCCGAGCATCGCCTCTATAGCGTCTCTCCAAAGCACCATCTTTATCTCACTGATGTGGGTCAGCTGGTGGTTCGTGGCCTGAGGCGTTCCAGGGCTGCTGAGGTCATGCAGGCCTACCGCCATGTGGTGCCCCTCAGTGATGAATGGTTGGAGGCCTTCTGGTGCGCCGCTTGCATGGCCACCACCTGGTGGCATGTCAAACGGCTGGATCGGCTGGAGTACAGCCTGCACAAGGTGTCGCGCGAGCTCTGGGAAAGTGCCACCGGCGTGATTCGCCCCGAGGGAAATCCCACCGTGAGCCAGTTCACCCGCAGGCAGGCCCGGGCGACCGGAGTCGGCGGCATGCGGCAATATCGCTTCCTATGACCAAAACAGCACTCATCACCGGCATCACCGGTCAAGACGGCTCCTATCTGGCCGAGCTCCTCCTGGACAAGGGCTATGTGGTGCACGGCATCAAGCGCCGGGCCAGCAGCTTTAACACCGATCGGATCGACCATCTCTACCAGGATCCCCATGAGCAGGATCCAAAGTTGGTGCTTCACTATGGCGATCTCACCGATTCAACGAATCTGATCCGTATCATTCAGCAAGTGAAGCCGGATGAGATTTATAATCTAGGAGCCCAGAGCCATGTTGCTGTCAGCTTTGAAAGTCCGGAATACACGGCCAACAGCGATGCCTTAGGAACCCTGCGCATTCTTGAGGCCGTCAGGATTCTTGGCCTCACGGAGACCACCCGTATTTATCAGGCCTCCACGAGCGAGCTTTACGGCCTTGTTCAGGAAATACCGCAAAAAGAAACGACTCCTTTCTATCCGAGAAGCCCCTACGGCGTGGCTAAGCTCTATGCCTATTGGATCACGGTAAACTACCGCGAATCCTATGGGATGTATGCCTGTAATGGCATTCTTTTCAACCATGAAAGCCCGCGTCGTGGTGAAACCTTTGTAACCCGCAAGATCACCCGGGGGCTGGCCCGCATCGATGCCGGCCTCGACCCCTGCCTCTTCATGGGCAACCTCGACTCCATGCGCGATTGGGGCCATGCGCGCGATTACGTGGAGATGCAATGGTTGATGCTTCAGCAAAACCAACCCGAAGACTTCGTGATCGCCACCGGCCGTCAGGAGTCGGTGCGGCATTTCATCGAGCTGACCGCCCAGCAGCTCGGCTGGGGTGGGATCCACTGGCAGGGTTCCGGCGTGAATGAGCAGGGCCTCAGGGCCGACACCGGAGCGCCCGTGGTGCGCATCGATCCCCGCTACTTCCGGCCCACTGAAGTGGAGACGTTGCTCGGCGATCCCAGCCGAGCCCACCAGAAGCTGGGCTGGACTCCGACCACAACTCTGGAGGAGCTGGTGGCCGAAATGGTGGCCGCTGACAAGCAGGAAGCCGCCAAGGAAGCCATTTTGCGCCGCGAAGGTTTTGCGGTGGTGGGCTCGATGGAGAATCCCCCCACGCTGCTGCCCCGGTCGTGACCCATCTGATCTCGTCGGCCGATCGCATTTTTGTGGCCGGTCACCGTGGCATGGCCGGTTCGGCCATCCTGCGACGGCTGCAAAAAGGGGGGTATGGCTCGCTACTCACCGTGAGCCGCTCAGAGCTGGATCTCACCGATGGCCCCGCCGTGCATGCCTGGTTTGCTCAGCAGCAGCCTTCTGTGGTGGTGCTGGCTGCCGCCAAGGTGGGTGGCATCGTGGCCAATGCCACCTATCCGGCCGATTTCCTGCTCGACAATCTCACAATCCAGAACAACGTGATCAGCTCAGCCTGGCGCCATGGAGCCAGGCGGCTGTTGTTTTTGGGCAGCAGTTGCATCTACCCCAAGTTTGCGCCGCAGCCGATTCGCGAGGAATCGCTGCTCACCGGCCCTTTGGAGCCCACCAACGAGTGGTATGCCATCGCCAAGATCGCCGGCATTCAGCTCTGTCGCGCCTTGCGGCAGCAGCACGGCTTCGAGGCCTTCAGCCTGATGCCCACCAATCTCTACGGTCCTGGCGACAATTACCATCCCACCAACAGCCATGTTCTGCCGGCCCTGATCCGGCGGTTCCACGAGGCCCGCTGCGCCGGCCTCCCCTCTGTCACCTGCTGGGGCAGTGGGGCGCCGCGTCGCGAGTTTCTCCACGTGGATGATCTGGCCGACGCTGCTGTGTTCTGCCTTGAGCGTTGGCAGCCGGCGGCCGATGGCTGCCAGTTTCTGAATGTGGGAACCGGCACCGATGTCACGATCGCGGAGCTGGCCTCCCTGGTGGCCGATGCCGTGGGCTACCGAGGCCAGATCCTCTGGGACACCAGCAAACCCGACGGCACCCCCCGCAAGCTGCTGGATGTGAGCCGCCTGGCCGATCTCGGTTGGCGTGCCTCCCTCTCCCTGGAGGAGGGGCTGCGGCGCACGGTGCAGGAGTATGTGGCTCAGGTTGAATCCGGAGAGGAGGTGCGCTCATGAAGGTTCTCGTGACTGGGGGGGCGGGCTACATCGGCTCCCATACCGTGCGGGCGCTGAGCCGCGCCGGTCATCAGCCCGTGGTGCTCGACAATCTGGTGTACGGCCATGCCGATCTGGTGGAGCAGGTGCTGGGCGTGCCCCTGATCCGCGCTCAGGTGGGGGATGGGCCGCTGTTGCGCCAGGTGCTCGACGACCATGG
This sequence comes from Cyanobacteriota bacterium, assembly GCA_035285645.1. Lineage (GTDB taxonomy): Bacteria > Cyanobacteriota > Cyanobacteriia > PCC-6307 > Cyanobiaceae > Cyanobium. The sequence goes on from JAYKGR010000110.1 coordinate 7,526, forward strand.
CATCCAGGCGGTGCTCCACTTCGCCGCCTACGCCTATGTGGGCGAATCGGTGACCGATCCGGCCCGCTACTACCGCAACAACCTCGGCGACACCCTGGTGCTGCTGGAGGCGCTGGTGGCCTCGGAGCGCCCGATCCCGATCGTGTTTTCCTCCACCTGCGCCACCTATGGGGTGCCCCAGCAGGTTCCGATCACGGAAGATCATCCCCAGGCGCCGATCAATCCCTACGGCCGCAGCAAATGGATGGTGGAACATCTGCTGCGCGATTTCGCGGCCGCCTACGGGTTGCCCAGTGTGATCTTCCGCTATTTCAATGCGGCCGGCGCTGATCCCCAGGGAGATCTCGGCGAAGACCACACCCCGGAAACCCATCTGATCCCAAGGGTGCTCGATGTGATGGGAGGCCGTGAGCCCTACCTGCAGATTTACGGCGACGACTATCCCACTCCCGATGGTACCTGCATTCGTGATTACATCCATGTGTGCGATCTCGCCGATGCCCATGTGCTCGGCCTGGAGCGGCTGATCCAGCGGCAGCAGCAAGGGCAGCCCAGCCCTCAGCCGCTGATCTACAACCTCGGCAACGGCACCGGTTATTCCGTGCAGCAGGTGATCGAAACCGCCAAGGCGGTTACCGGCCGTGGACTGCTGGCCCACGTGGGCAAGCGGCGGGCGGGCGACCCCCCCCAGCTGGTGGCGGCGGCGGGCAAGGCCCTCACCGAGTTGGGCTGGCGGCCCCGCTATCCCGATCTGGGCACCATCATCGAGCACGCCTGGCGGTGGCATCAGAGCCGCCATCTGGCCACGGACGCGCCAGCGGCTCGCCGATGAACAGCCCCTGACCCGGCATCGCCACACTGCGCCAGTAGGCCTCGATCAAGGTGGAGCCGCGTCGGTAGTCGGCCAGCAGCACCACCGGGTTGGGAAACTTGGCCGGAAAGTTGCACGGTTCCACCACCGTGCCGTAACTCCCGGTGGCGCCAGCCTCCAGCCACCGCAAGGCGCTCATCTGCCCCCCCTGGGTGGGGCCATCCACGAGCTGGCCTCCGAACGAGGTGAGATGGTCGGCCACCGCTCCCGGGCGGAAGCCGAGGGTATCGATGGCGTCCATGCGGGTGGTTCCCGTGAACAGCGCCATCACATCGCTGGCCCCCCGCAGCCTGTCGGCCTGCAGCACCCGCACCGCCAGCGAGGGCCCGAGCAGCCGCTGCACATCGGTGAACCCTGGCGCGCGGGTGTTGCGGGCCCGGTCAGTGGTGCTCAGCAGATAGGCCGTGCCCGGTGGGGCTGTGCCATCGGCGGCCCGTCCGCGGATGATCAGCCGGAGCGCCTGTTCTTCGCTGCGGGCTGCCAGCAGCATGCTCGGCCGGATTCCGAGGCTGTCCCAGGGGCGGCGGACGTCGCCGCGGGCGTAGTAGGCGCTTTGGCGGGTGAGGCGGCAGCCCTGGGCGCACCAGCCCGGATCGATCCCCAGGCTGAGGGCACTGGTGATCGATTGGCAGCCCACCCGCCAGGGTCGGGCCCAGGCCACGGCATAGAGCTGCACATGGGCCGGGGTCTGGCGCACGATCTGCTCGCGCAGCCGTCGAAATAGCTTCGGATCGAGGCTGTTTTGGCCGGGTGCGAAGTGCACGCGGATGATCTGGGTGGCGGGAATGCCTCGTAGCCGCTGGTAATGGCGGCCGATCGCTTCGCTCAGGGGATCGTTCTGATTCACCACCACAGCCAGATCGGCCGCCCCCAGGCCCATGGATCGGGCGGGGTTGGCTCCCGGCACGCGAGGGTTCCGCACCACCAAGGCAGCGGCGATCAGCGCGCTGGTGAGCCCCACCAGGCTGGCCGCCAGCCACCGGGGGGGACTGGCGCCATGGCAGACCCGAGGGGGCGCAATAGCCACGGGCGGAAGCGGCAATGGAGGGAACCCGAGCTTTCACCCTAACGGCCGTACACTCGCCGCCAACGCCGCCACCGATGACCCCCCCCTCGGTTCCACCTGTGCTGCTGCTGGCCTGGCGGCGTGCTGACTGCACCCGCCGGGTGATCGATGCCTTGCGGGTCGTGCAGCCCTCGCATCTTTACCTGGCCTGTGATGGGGCCTCTCCCCACCGGCCTGGCGAGGCGGAGCAGGTCGAGGCCACCCGGGCACTCCTCGATTCGGCGGTGGATTGGCCCTGCCAGGTGGAGCGGCTGTACAGCGCCGACAACCAGGGCTGCCGCCTTGGGGTGAGCCGGGCGATCAGCTGGTTTTTCGAGCAGGAGGAAGCCGGTGTGGTGCTGGAAGACGACTGCGTGCCCCATCCCGACTTCTTCTCCTACTGCGCGGCCCTGCTGGAGCGCTACCGGCTGGACAGCCGGGTGTGGTGCATCAGCGGCACCAACCACCAGCACGGCCAGTGGCGCGGCGATGGCAGCTATTACTTCAGCCGCTACAACCACTGCTGGGGCTGGGCGAGCTGGCGCCGCTGCTGGCAGCACTACGACGGGGAGCTGCAACGCTGGCCGGCTCTGCGCGACAGCGGTTTGCTCCAGGGCGTGTTTGACGATCCCATGGAGGCCGCCTGGTGGGGCGCCATCTGGGATCGGTTGCTGGCGGAGGGGCGCCCGGATTCCTGGGCTTACCGCTGGACGTTCACCTGCATGAGCCAGGGGGGACTGACGGCCCTGCCCAACCGCAACCTGGTGGCTAACATCGGCTTTGATGCGCGGGCCTCCAACACCCGTCGGCAGCGGCAGGCAATGGTGTTGGAGGCGCTCGGGCCGCTCCGGCACCCCACTTTTGTGTTACGCGACCGGGCTGCCGACCATCACACCTATCTGCATCATTTCGGCGGTCGTTCCTGGCAGGATCTGAGCTGGGTCTGGCCGCGGCTTCAGGGTCGGTTGCGGCGGCTGGTGCGGCGATGAGCGGCAGCGGATCCTGGTTTGTGCATGTGTCGCTTTACGGCGCCGAGCCGGTGGAGCAGTCGCGGTTTCTGGCCGCGGCTAAGAAAAACCGTCGCATCATGGAGGCGGCGGTGCGGGCGGGGTTCAACCTGGTGGTGATCGACACCTCGTGCGTGGTGAAGCCCCCGCAGCTGGCTCCGGAGCTGGCCCCTCTGGCGGCTGCCGGCAGACTGCGGTTGATCCGCTTTCCGAGCATGGGGCGGCCGGCCTTAGCACGCTTTCTGATCTTGCCCTGGCTGCCGATCACCCTGCTGCGTCTGCATGGCTGGCTGCCGCGGCGGCGCGATGCCGCCGGCCGCTCAGCGGTGTTGTTTTCGTTCTACAATCCAATGGCATCGGAAACGATTCCGATGATTGCGGCGTGGCTGCTGCGGCCGGCTGCGGCGCGCCTGCTGTTCTACGACGACGCCCTGTTTGCCCGCCGCAAGGTGGATTTGCGCCTGCGCAGCGCGATCGATCAGATCCCCTGGCTGCTGGCCCGGGGCCTTCCCACCGATGTTTTCGCGGTGAATCAGCGGCTGCTCGCCGACATCGACAGCCGCCGCAGCCGCACCACCCTGCTGCCCTGCCTGGTGGATTCTGGTGCGCCCCCCAGTCAGCCCCGGCTTTCGGCGTCACCCCTGCGGCTGCTGTATGCGGGGGGGCTGAAAGCGGAGAAGGGAATTCCGCTGCTGCTCGATCTTGCCCACCAGCTGCCCCCTGGAGTGGCGCTGTCGATCAGCGGCAAGGGACCGATGCAGGACACCTGCGCTAAGGTCGCCCAAACCGTGCCAGCTCTCACCTTTCACGGTTGCCTGAGTGAAGAAGCCTTTGCGGATCTTCAGAACACCTGTTCCATTCTGATCTCGCTGCATGCGGTCATGGAAGGCGTCTTCCCGTTCAAGCTCATCGATGCTCTGCATGAGGGCATGGCCGTGATCAGTGGGCCCGTTCAGTCTCCGCCGTGGTTGGGCGAAGACGATGGCCTGTTCATTCTTCCAGCTGCGATATTTGAGCAGGAGCCTGTCAGCGCAACCCTGGGTCTGCTGGATCGGGTGCGCACCTTTTTGGATCGACGCACGACCGGCGCCTTCGAACTCACTCGCCGCCGCATCGAGGCCCATTGCTCAGTTGGGGTGCTGGCTGAGCGTCTGCAGGCCATTCATCAGCGTTGAGGCCACGATGACTGTCACCACGGAGTCCAGCCTGTCCACGATCGGTTCTGCGGAAACCGGTCCATTGCGCAGCAGCCTGGTGTTCTGGCTGGGCCTGATCCTGGCGGTGGGCGTGCCTGTTTATCTGGTGACGCACCATCTCATGGTCACCTACGACCTGGCGGATTCGGAGCATTACATCAAGTTTTGGCTCGCGGCTCAGGATGTCGCCACAGCCGATGGATTGTCCGATCTCAATGAAACCCAAAGGCTCACCCTGGGCAGTCAGGATCCTGGCTATACCTTGCTTCTCTGGCTTGCCACTCGCCTCGACTGGACCCGTGAGCAGTTCCTGGCCTTGGCCAATGCGATAGCTTGCACTTTGATGGCTGGCTTGATGTATCGCAAGCCATCCAGCTTGGTGCTCATTTATGGGCTGTTGATTTATGGCTATTACATCGCGGCCATGATGCTGACGCCAGAGCGATTGCGATTCAGCGTTTACTTCGGAGGCTTGGCTATTTTTCTTTGGCTGCATGGGCGCCGGATGATCGCTGCTGTGGTCGGCGTGATGGCGATGCTGATCCACGTTCAGGTGGTGATTCTTTATACGGCAATCGGGGCTTATACCTACTTCCCTTTCTTTTTTGACACCTTTCAGGCCTTCGTCTCCAGGGGTGTCATTCGGAAGACGTTTCTGGCGATAGCTGTCGTCGCGGCCATCGCTGCATTCTGGATTCTCAGTGTGAATCCTCAGATTCAATACAAGTTATCCCTGTACTTCGAAGATTCGGTTGACGCGAAGGTCATTCTGGCATTTATTGCTGTCTTGGGTTTGCGTTATGTTGTGTTCAATGGTTCTGCCTTCACGTTTGCCGCACTTTCTGCTCTCACGCTCTCTTTCATTGCTGCCGGCTCTTATCTGGATCGTACCCTGGTGAATATCTATATTCTTTATCTCTATGACTTTTTCGTGGCGCCAACACGAAGGCCCATTATGTGGCTCACCTTCGCTTTGATTTTTGCTTGGACCACGATCAAGTCTATCGGGTTTCTTGTTAGTTTGCAGGCTGGGATGGGAGGTTACATCTGAAACCTTCGGTACTCTGCTTTCTGGGTCACTACTTGCCAGGTTATCGCTATGGCGGCCCTCTGCGTTCTGTGGCTAATATTGTTTCTGCTCTTGGTGCTGGGATCGATTTCCGTATCATCACGTGCCATCACGATTACCAGGATAAGACGGTGTACTCGGGGATCCTTGTGAACGACTGGCAGGCGGTCGGCAATGCCCAGGTTTATTATATGAATAAATGGACTCTAGATCTGCGCTCTATTCGTCATATCGTGCGCCGCACGCCCCACGATATGATTTATCTCAATAGCGTCTTTAGTTATCGGTTTTCAATACTCCCGCTGCTGGCTCGACGCCTCGGCCGCCTGGGGGATCGACCGATCCTGGTGGCCAGCCGCGGCGAGCTCGGTGCCGGCGCCCTCGGTCTCAGCCGCTCGCGCAAGCGGGCCTATCTGAGCCTGGCCCAACGGCTCGGCCTGTTTCGGGGTCTGCACTGGCAGGCCTCCAGCGATCAGGAAGCTGCCGAGATCATCGCCGCCGTGGGGGCGCCGGCCAGCCGCGTGCACGTGGCTCCCAACCTCGCTGATCTGCAGGGAATCGATCCGGCGGCCGTCAGCCCGCCCAGCAGCGGGCCGGAGCAGCCCCTTTCCATCGCCTTTCTGTCGCGCATCAGCCGCAAAAAAAATCTCACCTACGCCTTGGAGCTGATCGCCCGCCTGCGACAACGGCTGCCCCAGCCGCCCCGGTTTCACATCTACGGCAACGTCTGCGACGACGCCTACTGGCAGGAATGCCGCCAGGTGATCGAACGCCAAGGTCTGCAGACCATCGTGCAGAGTCATGGCGCCCTGCCGCATGCCGAGGTGCGCGCGACCCTGGCGCAGCACGACGTCTTTCTGCTGCCCACCCTCCATGAAAACTACGGTCACGTGATCATGGAGGCCCTGGCCGCCGGCCTACCGGTGCTCACCAGTGATCAAACCCCCTGGAATGATCTCCCCCAGGCGGGGGCGGGCTGGGTGTGCCGGCTCGATGAGCCAGGCGCCTTTGAGGATGCGGTGCTGGAATTGGCGGCCCAGCCAGCGGCGGCGCGTCAGCAGCAACGCCAGTGCGCCCGCCGCTATGCCGCAGCCCGCGCCACCGATCCCACCGTGCTGGAGCGCAACCGTCGCCTGTTCCTGGAGGTGGCGCGCGGTGCCTGAAGCTCCCGAGGCCGCCGTGGCCTTTCTGGTGGTGGTGCCCACCCTCGATTCCCATGCTCTGTTGCCGCCGCTGGTGGCCTCGCTCTGTCGCCAGAGCCATCGCCGCTGGCGGCTCCTGTTCATCGATGGTCCCTCGCCCCCGGAGCATCGCCAGGCCCTCACCCAGCTCTGTCACCGCGACGGCCGCCTGGCCTGGGTGGCCCAGAAGCCAGGCGAACCCGGCATCTATGGGGCCATGAATCAGGGGTTCCGGGCCGCCGCGCCCCACGAATGGCTGCTGTTCTGGGGGTCCGACGATCGGGCCGCCAACGATTGGGTGCTCGAACGGCTGGCCGAGCGGCTGGCGCACCAGCCTGAGACCGATCTGTTAGTGGCTCAGGCCCGCTACGTGGATCACCGCAGCGGCCGACCCGGTCGCCGCAGCCGCCTGCGTTGGGTCGGCACCCTGGCCCGCTCCCTCGCCCTGGGTTCCACGCCGCCCCATCAGGCCACAGTGTTTGGGCCGGCGGCCCGCCGCCGCCTCAACCGCTATGCCGCTCCCTACCGCCTGGCCGCCGATCTCGATTACTTTCTGCGGCTGTCGCGCTGGTCGGATCTGCGGATCCTCAACGAACCGATGGAGCTGGTGCGTTTGGGCGATGGGGGAGTGAGCGGCTGCCAGACCCGCCAGCGCCTTAAGGAGGTGCGCCAGGCTTATCGCTCCCGTTTCCAGCGGTGGTGGTGGGTGCCGTTTCTGCTGCGCTACGGCCAGCGCCTGGGGAGCGTGCTGGGCCGATGAACGCCGAGGCTTTCCCCTGGCTGCTGTTCGGAGCCGGCACCCCCAGCGGTGCCGCCTTTCTCGAGGCTGTCGCCGACGCCCCCGTGCAACTGCTGGGGCGCCGCCGGCCCCAGCAGTTGTTGCAAGGGGCTCAGCATGGCTTCGTGACCTGCGATCTGCAGCAGCCGGCCGCCTTCGCCGCCAACCTCGACGGCCTGCTGGTGAGCTTTGCGCCGATCTGGGATCTGGCGCCCTTTCTGGCGACCCTGGCGCAGGCGCGGCCCGCCGCGCTGCGATCGCTGCGGGGGGTGGTGGCCTGCTCCTCCTCCTCGGTGATCAGCAAACGCTTTGCGGCCAATGGCTTCGATCGCAGCTTGGTGAGCCGCCTGGCCGCCGCTGAGCAGCAGCTGCTCCACACCTGTGGCGGGCTCGGGGTGCCGGCCCGCATCCTGCGGCCCACCCTGATCTATGGCAGTGCCGGCGGCTATCACGATCGCAACCTCAGCCGCCTGATGGCCTTGCTGCGGCGGCTGCCGCTGCTGCCGGTGCCGCAGCCGGCGGGCCTGCGCCAGCCGATCCATTGCCGCCAGCTGGCCGCGGTGGCCCATGCCCAGGCTCTGGCGCTCACCAGACCCCTCACCGGCCCACTGCCGCCCCTTGAGGTGGGGGGCGACGACACCCTCAGCTACGGGGCCCTGCTGCAGCGCCTGCAGGCCGCCACCAGGCCGGGTGATCGGGCGCGTCACTGCCGGCTGCTGCCGATGCCGCCGCGGTTGTTCTTCTGCCTGGCGGCGCCGCTGCTGGCCTTGGCCCCCAAGCGCTTCGAAGCGGTGCTGCGCATGGGCGCCGATCTTGCCGGGTTCACCCCCGCCCATGCTCTCAGCGGCGCGGCTGCCGAGCTGTTTCCCGTGCTGCCCCTGGCCCCCTGATGCCGTCGCCCCCGTGACTGCTTCCTATCTGCTCCTGCTGGCGATCCCTCTGCTGCCCGCCCTGCTGGCCTGGTGGCTGCTGCAGGCGTTGATTCCGCTGCTCAGCCGGCGCCTGCTCGATACCCCCAATGCCCGCAGCTCCCACCGGGTGCCCACGCCCAGGGGCGGCGGCCTGGCCTTTGTGCTGGTGGGCGGCCTGGCGGTGCCGGTGGCGGCCCTGGCCCTGGCCG
>JAYKGR010000111.1:0-17072 GCA_035285645.1 Cyanobacteriota bacterium
GGCTTTGGCCTTCGCCGGCACCGCCGAAGGCTGGACGGGAGATTCGGGGATGGGGTGGAGGTGAACCACAGCGGGTGTGACGGTATGACGGGCCGACGGCATCTGACGCTTCGACCAATCGCGGATCTCCTCCACCACAGCCGGGTTGATGGGCTGGGCCAGGATGTCGACGCTGCCATCACCCTGGATTGCCACCGGCACCTGGGTGGGAGCTTTCACCCGGGTGGAGGGCACATGGGTGACCTTGGCCTGCTGCACTTTGACGGCCTGGGTGGGCTGCAGCTGCTGCATGGCCTGTCGCATCGGCGCCCGCAACGGCAACGGCAGGGGCGAGAGCGGATCGCCGCTGGCCCGGTATCGCGCCTGCTCAGCCAGAGCCAGCGGTGGCACCAGGGGAGAGCGCAAACCGTCGAGGGCCAGCGTGCCGCCCAGAAGCTCCGCGCGGGTGTAAGCGCGGGTGATGGGATCGATCGCCGTGGGGCGAAGGGCTGGGGCTGCAGCCTGGGCTTCCACACCGACCAGAGGTCGGTAGGGCTGGAAGAGTGGGGCTTGGGCGCGCGAACCGGGGCCGTCTTCAACGGTGGTGGAAACCGGACGCTTCAGGAGCGGATCAATGCCGTTGCTGGCAATGGCCAGGGGCTGATTAAGGAGGGCACCCGTGCGGGGGATGCGAAAGCCTTCGCGCCAGAGGGGCTGTGCCGCAACCACGGCCGGAGCGGGATTAACCCTGCCCTTGGCCCGCGCCTCGATGGTGAGACGGCGGGTGTTGTCGGAGTCCATCTTGTCGATGACGACCAACGGAAGCCACACCGTCTGCGTGAGCAGGGCGCAACCCACCGTGCGCAGGTTGGCGGAAAGGGGGGAGCCGTAGCCGTTCATCGGTTAAACCTGGTATCCCACAGGTAATAGTAGTTCAAGAAATTGGCCACGGATGTCAGAGGCACGACCACCTGTCGCAGTACGTCAACTGTCTCTCCGTAGACACTGCGGTTGACGATCACCGTGTCGTTGTCGCGCAGGGGTGGGTTCAACCCGTTCGACACCCCGCGGCTGTAGTCCAGCTTGAACACCTGCCGTTGAGCCGTGCCATTGCGGTTGACGCGCACCAGCTCCACATTGCCCGTGTTAGCTCGCCAGTCGTCGGGCCCACCGGCGGCCAGCACAGCCTGCACCAGGGGCACGTTGGCCGGGAGCTGGATCCGGCCGGGGCGCTTCACCTCACCGATCACATTCACGTTGATCGACTGGGGGCTGAGATTGGTGGCGCTGAGCCGCAACACTTCGTCAGGCAAGGGGGCGCTCGCCTTGGCGACCACCACGGTATCGCCATCAAAAATCAGCGGGTTCTGGCGCTGATTTCCCACCTGCAGCAGCTCGGCCAGATTGAGACTCATCTGCTTCTGTTGTCCATCAAACCCCGGCAACCGGCGGCGCAGGGTCACATTGCGCACATCGGCGGCCAAGGTGATGCCCCCCGCCTTTTGGATGGCGGTGACCACGGTGGGGAAACCGGGATTGGTGGCCGGTGCGCCTTCGACGGCGGAGCCTTCACCACGGGGGTTGAGCTGGTACAGACCAGGCCGCTCCACCTCGCCGATCACGGTGATCGTCATCGGCCGGGTGCGCACGACCTGCAGAAACATCTCCGGCCGCACCAAAAGCCTGGAGTACACGCTGGTGAGCCAACGGTTCGCCTGGCCCAGGGTGAGCCCCGTGAGCTGCACCGAGCCAATCAGGGCAAGGGTGGCAGTGCCGTCGTTGAGAACCTCGAAATTGCCACCGATGTCACCGGCGCTAGGGTCTAGAAAACGCAGAGCCAATTGATCGCCAGGCCCGAGGATATAAAGGTCGGTATCCAGGGCGGGATAGGGATTGGCACCCGGGGGGAGCACCCCTGCGCCTGCTGCAGGCGCAGGCTGTGCATGGCCCGCCGGGGTGGCCTGGATTCCGATCAGGCCCAGCAAAGCCAGAGTTGGGGCCAGCCGAATCGCCGAACGAGACCATCGGCGGATGGTGGGAGCCGATGCTCGACCTGAAGAGGCTGGGCGTGATCTCTGCACCGGCAAAACCTGATCTGGATCGAATGGGGCCATCGTACCGATAGTGGCTGAGAGTGCTGCAACTCCAGCGGTGCGGAGAGGACCGGATCCGCCCGGCCGCACCATGATGCAGAATCGTCGCTTGGCCGCAAGTCCACGGAACCAGCGCTGCATCTGGCCGCGTGTCTGATTCGCCACCCCTGAGACTGGAGTAAGATCACTGCAAAATAATCGTGGTCATTCAGCGTGATGTCAGATGGGTCCTTGCAGCCCCGGGCCAAGGAGACACAGGGCCTGAGTACGCCCGTTCAACCCGAGACGACAGCCCAGCCGGCCGGAGGCGGCGATGAGCTTTCGAACCTGCTGCGCATCATTCGGCGGCGCCGCGGCATCTTTCTGGCAACCCTGCTCACGGTGAGCGGGCTGATGGCCCTGAACACTCTTAGGCAGCGCATTTTTTCACCGATCTACCAGGGTCGTTTCATCCTGCAAACGCGTTCACCCTTCGAGGCCATCGGCAAGGGTCGCACGACGGGACCCGTCGGTGCGATCACGGAGCCCGACACCATAAAAATCACCGCCCGCAATCTCAACCCGCTGCTGCGCAGCCCGCTGCTGCTGACCAGCATCGCCGAGCGTGAAAAAACAACAGCGCGAACCCTGGCCGGCTTTATCTCGATCATCGCCGCCGATAAGGATTCGGATGATCTCGTTCAGGTCGTTCTACAATGGCCCAATCCTGTAGAAGGGCAACGGATTCTTGAAGATCTGGCACGCACTTACATCGCCTATTCCGTGGACCAACGGATGGCCGCATTGGATTCGGGCATCAAGTTTTTGGATCGCCAGGCTCCCGACCTTCAGGGTCGCATGGAAATACTGCAAAATCAGCTCAAGCAGTTTCGTGAATCCAACAACTTTCTCGAACCGCAGCAGCAGGGAAGCGCCATCCAGAATGCTCGTGATGGGCTGACCCAACAGCTGCGTGGGCTGCAGGTTCAGCAGGCGGAACTGGAAAGCCAGCTCAGTTCGGTGCGCGATGGCCGTCTCAAGGGCATTGAGTCGTTTGTTGCCCCAGCCCAGCAGGCGCTCGGCAACACGACCATGGCTACGGCCCCGCGCACCGGCAGCGCCAGTCCGGGTGGCAGCACCCCATTCCAAGACCTGCTGCAGGTGGAGAAAGAACTCTCCAACGCCCGGGCCACTTACACCAACGATGCCCCCGTGGTGCGCACCCTGCAAGCGCGCCGCGACCAGCTTTTCCCCGTTGTGCAGAAGCAGGCCAGCGATGCCATCAACTCGCGCCTGCTCTCCAACATTGCCCAACAGAATGAGCTCAACCGCCAAATCATTGAGCTCAATAGCAACTTCCTCTCAAGCCCGAGCAAGATCAAAGAGTACGAGGATCTGCAGCAGCGCCTTGCGGTGGCGCGTGAAAATTTTGCCTCTTACATCAAAACCCGCGAAAATTACCGGTTGGAAATGGCACGGGTCACCACTCCCTGGCAGGTCGTAGCCCCACCGGAATTTTCTGGCGATCCAGTGCTTCCCGACATTCCCCGCTCCTTCCTGATGGCATTGGGGCTTGGATTTGCCGCCGCCCTTGCTGCCGCCTGGGTCCGCGAGCGCACCGACAATCTGTTCCACTCTCCCCAACAGGTGAGTCAATCGGTTCAGATGCCGGTGCTCGGCCTCATCCCCTTCCTGCCCCTCGACCCCTCGCTGTCGGTGTCGCGTTCGATCGAGCGCCTCTCCCCCGGCGAACGTTTCGCCATCAAAGAGTCGTTGCGCAGCTTGTTCACCACATTTCGCATGCTCAGCGCCGATCAGAGTCTGCGGCTCGTGGGCATCACCTCCACATCCCAGGGGGAAGGCAAATCGTTCTCCGTCACCATTTTTGCCCGCACCCTTGCCGATCTCGGCATGAAGGTGCTGGTGGTTGACGCCGATATGCGCCTGCCCACCCAAACCCGTTACATGGGGGCAGATCCAGCCGACGGCTTCTCACGGCTGCTCTCGGATTCAACGGTGAGCGCCCGCGACCTGGTGCGCAACGTGCATGAAAACCTTGACCTGCTGCCCGCCGGCCAGAAAGCTCCCGATCCGGCGCGGTTGCTCAACTCAACGCGCTGCGCCGAAGTGATTCAAGAGATCCGTAATCTCAGCGAATATGACCTGATCCTTTTTGATGCTCCACCCTGCCTGATGCTGGCCGACCCGATCCTGCTGGGAGAAAAGTTGGATGGCATGATGTTCCTGGTGGGCTTGGGTGTCATCTCCAAAGACGTGGTGAACCAGGCCATCCGCCGGGTTCGCTCCTCGGGTGTTGATGTGCTTGGGGTGATCTGCAACCAGGTTTCCTTCCCCACCCGTCTCAACGACTATGGATACGAATATGGCTATTACTACCATTATTCGTACACTTCAGGCTACGCCGAATCCAACTCAACCGGCTATGCAGGTCGTTACGTGAAAGAAGCCGCTGCCAGCCAAAGTCAAAGTGCTAACGGCGGCCAAACCAATGGCCAACGCGATGTTGCCACCGTTTCCAGAAGCACCAATGGTCAAACGAAGGAGTCCAAGTTGGGCACCCTTTTGGGTCAGCGCAAAAAACGGGGACGCGACCAAGACACCGCCAGTTGATCTACCCCGGGGACTTGGTCATCAACAACCGCTCAAGCTGCTCCAGCTGATCAAACAAAGGAGCCGCCGCCGGGTGGCATTTGCGCACCCAGTCGAGAGCTCCGTACACATCGAGGTTGCGGAAACGGGCCGTGACCCCAATCGCCACCAGAGGTGAGCGCTCGCGGCCGGCCAGGCAATGCAGAAACAGCGGCCCCTGAGACTCCATCGCCGCCATCGCTTCATGGATAGCCAAAGCCAGCCGCTCCTGCCGCAGGGGCTCCTGGCGGCGATGGTCGGGCAAGGACACCCCAAAGCTGCCCCAATGCTCCGGAGGCGTGGGTTGACCCAGCTGCTCGTCGTTGTAACAACAGCTGAATCGCGAGCGAAAGCCGAGATCGTCGAGCTGTTGCCAATGACCCTCACTCGACGGCATCGGTCCAACAGCGAGACGATTGGCCAGAATCCAATGCACCGGCAAGCGCGACAGGGCTGCCGATGGGGTTGTGGAGCCAGGCTTGCGGCGAAACAGCATCAGGGCAGACCCAACGATTGCAACGGGGCTCGAAGCGTGCCCCAGGTGGCCAGAAGCTCATCGTGGCTCACGGGGCCTCGCAGGGTAACCAGCAGACAGCTGTGGGGCTGAGGCGGCCAGCTTCTGAGCAGATACTGCCAGCGCTCCTGCAGGGTGGTGGCCTTGCGGAACAGCAGGCTCTGGCTGCCGGTTGCCGTGACGGCATAACCCAGGGGGGTGAGACAGGTTTGCAGGGCCGGCTGCGCAGCCACCTGGCCCAGGGCCACTTCACGCAAGGGCGGCAAGGCCTGGCTGGCCCGGCCGCCTGGTGCGGTGCCGCGCGGTCGCGGCTTGCGCCCTCGGTAGGGAGAATCCGCAGGATCGAGCCGCACCAGACGACGCTGCTGCATCGCCAGAGCGGGCTCTTTGATGGTGAAGGCCGCCACCTCGAGACCACTGTCGGCCGTTTGCGCCAAAGTGGTGAGCTGCAGCTCCAGGGAAGCGCCGCTGCTGGTGGTGGCCTGGAAACGGCGGGTAAGGCCGAGGCTCGACTGGCGATCAGTGTAGCCAGGCCGCTCCCCCACCGCCTCCCAACCCGGCAAGCGTGCCGGTGGCGGCGCGGCCTGGGGCAACCGCGGCCACACCAACAGCTGCACCGAAGCAGCAGCGCTGATCGTGGCAGCCACAATCAGGCCGACACGCACGTAGCGCGGCTCGGCTGCACTCTGTAGCGCAATCGGTTCAGGCGGGGCCAAGTTCACGGTCAATAATTTTCAGGTAGAGATAGCCAAGCACAGACACCGAGGCCATGGCGAAGATCAGCGAACCCTCGGCATCATGAAAGAAGTTGAACCACCAGCCTGACTCGGCAATACCCGCACTTCGCTCCAGATACACAATCGTGACCAGCAAACTGATGCGCAGCGTGTTGCCGATCACGGCGATCACGGGCGCCAAGCCCAGCACCGCCAAGCGGTGCACCGGACGCCTCAGGGGGAAGGCCAATAAAAAAATCACCGTGACGATGATCAGCATGGCAATTTGATCGAGCCCGCTGCATAGACCGATCACCTGCACGCGAGCGGGACCGATCTGAATCAAATTGCCCTGAACCTCCGACGGATAGCCCAGCACCCCCACCACCACCGAAGCCATGCGAGCCGTGAGCACACTGATCGGGCCGTAGGGCAGCAATTTCTCCAGCAGAATCGCCATCGGCGCCAGGCTCAAGACAACAATCTGCTGCCAAAAGGCACCGATCTTGCGCATCGGCACACACAACAAGGCCAGGGCCACCACCTCAAGCGGGCCCAGTACATAGATCACGCCGTGGCGACCCACCACCATGGCCGAAACAACCAAGCAGAAGCTGAGCAGCAGCAGGCCCACCACCATCCCGGGCCGCGACGGCCGCGGTCGCAGGTCGTCGATCCGATCCTCCATGCAGGTGAGGGCGCCCCACCAGCAGAGCAGGCTCACCACGAGAATGCGTGGCACATCCTGGGTGGCGTGAATCACCCAGAGGTTGTGGCAGGCCACCAGCGCTGCCGTGAGCAACCAGAGATTGCGGGATGTGGGGGGAGGCAGGCGCTGCAGCAGGTGCTGAAGCTCGGGCCCGAAACGATCAAACGGGTTGGGCATGGCGGATGTCGCGACTCCATTCCGGCACGAGCCGGCTCAGCATGGCAAAGGCCTGGATCTCGTCATGGCGCCGCAACGCCTGGGTGAGACCCTCGAGATGGGCCCAGAGTTCGTGGGAGGGCAAGCCTCGCTCCAGGGCGCGGAAGATGCGCGGATGGCCGGTGGGCAGGGCATTGGCATCGATCAGCAGCTCCTCATACAGCTTTTCTCCTGGTCGCAGGCCGGTGCACACGATCTCGATATCGCCGTCGGGCTGATCGGCGGTGCGCAGCGACAAGCCGCTGAGGCGCACCATCTGCTGGGCCAGATCGTGGATCCGCACAGGTTCACCCATGTCGAGCAGAAAGAGATCACCGCCGGTGGCCAGCGCCGAGGCCTGAATCACAAGCTCCACCGCTTCCGGAATGGTCATGAAGTAGCGAATGATGTCGGGGTGGGTGAGCGTGATCGGCCCACCGTGATCGATCTGGCGGCGAAACAGGGGGATCACCGAGCCTGAGGATCCCAGCACATTGCCGAAACGCACCAGGCTGAAGCATGTTTGGGGATGGTCGCCGGCCATGGCCTGCACGATCAATTCGGCACTGCGCTTGCTCGCCCCCATCACATTGGTGGGCCGCACCGCCTTATCGGTGGAGATCAACACGAAGCGGCTCACACCGTGGCGGGCGGCCGCCCGGGCCACGCTCAGGGTGCCCAGCACATTGTTGGCTAGGCCCACCATCGGATTGGTCTCCACCAAAGGCACATGCTTGTAAGCGGCCGCATGGATCACGGTGTTCACACCCGTGGCCATCAGCCCGTCCATCAAGGCCTCATCCGTAACCGAGCCCAGCACCGGCTCGATCCAATCAGCGGCACCCGCCACCGCCAGCCGCAATTCCTGATCGATGGCATAGAGCGCCGGCTCACTGCTGTCAACAAGCACCAGGCGGCGCGGCTGCAGTCCCATGATCTGGCGGCACAGCTCCGAACCGATCGACCCGCCGGCACCGCTCACCAGCACCACCTGGTCGCGGATGGTGGGGCCGAGCAGACGCGGATCGGCCGGCACCGGGTCGCGGCCGAGCAGATCTTCGATCGCCACCGGCCGCACCGAATCCACCCGGGTGCGGCCGCTGGTGATCTCCTCCACCGAAGGCACCTGTTGCACCGCCAGGCCGTAGGCCTGCAGCAGATCCACCACCCGGCGACGCCGCTGGCGCGAGAGCGACGGAATGGCCAGCAACACCTGGCTCGGCCGGTGGCGCTCCAGCAACCGCGGCAGGGTCTGGGGGCTGCAGACCGGGATGCCATTCAGCTGACGCCCCCAGAGTGTGGGGTCGTCGTCGAGAAAGGCGGCGATGCGATGGCTGCGGGCAAAGCGCAGCGAAGCCGCAAGCTGGGCACCGGCGCTGCCGGCTCCGTAAATGAGCACCGTGGCCTGGCCGATGGTGGTGCCAGCGGTGTAATGGAGCAGCAGATCGCGCAGCACAAAGCGCATCAACCCGGTGAAGCCGGTGATCAACATCCAGAGCAACAGCCAGCTCCGCACCGGTGGCAGCGGATGGGGCCAAGCCATCAACAGGCCGATGGCCATCACCAGCACCACCACCAGGGCATTGCGTAGGGCCAGCAGATACAGCGACTGGCTGCCGCTATAGCGGGTGATTCCTTGATACTGCCCCGAGGTGAGATACACCGCCATGGCCACCACAAGGGTGACGGGCACCATCCACAGGCAGCGCTGCAGTTGCAGCGGCCATAGTGCAGCCAAACGCAGTACAAAAGACAACCAAATCGATACCACAATCAAACCCAGATCGCTGGCAATTAGCAGCAATCGGCGGGTGAGCGGTTCGACGCTGATCACGCGGCGGCGGAGGCGGGGATGAAACCTGAGCCGACTCATCAATGGCGCCGGGTAAACGTCAAGAAGTTAAACAGCTTACAAATGTAAGCACTTGCGCAACAATACCGGAATTGCGAAGCCCCAGCCGCCAGCCAGTGGCCGAAGTGGGAAGCAGCACGGCGTCATAACCGGCGCGAATGGGGCGCATAAAGCGTCTGCCCAGGCGGAAGGTTGCGTAGTACCGTAGCGGCTGCGCCCACCACTGCGCCATCTCCGACCCGTTTGCCCGGCAGCACGCGAGCCCCTGAGCCGAAAAACACCCGCGCGCCGATGCTGGCGTGGCCGGTGATGTCCACATGGGCGCTGAGGGTGCTGAAGGCACCGATCTCGGCGTCGTGACCCACGCTGCTGAAGCTGTTCACAATCACATGGGCCTCGAGGCAGCTGGCCTCGGCGATCAAGGCAAACGGGTACACGATCACGCCCGCACCGATCCGGGCCGTGGCCGCCACCAGGGCGCTGGGATGGCAAAACCCTCGGAAGCGAGCCCCGCGAGCAGCCAGAACGCCATGCACGCGGCAGCGGGTGGCGGGGGCGGCGATCGCCAGCAGCAGGTCATCGTCGGACCGGGGCTGAAAGGCCGTGATCGTGCCCAGAAAGCTCGGCTCCAGCCCCCCTGCCCGCAGGCGATCCACCCCATCGTCGATGAACCCGATCTGCCGCTGCCGCGGCAGATCGGGTTCGGCCTGCAGCATCCAGCCCAGCAGCTCCCGGGCCAGATCGCCAGCACCCACCAGCACCAGCCGCGGCAGGGTCATCGGGCGCTGTACCCCCCATCGATCACCACCGCGCTGCCGGTGATCCAGCGCCCCCCGGGCGACAGCAGAAAGGCCGCCAGGGCGGCGATATCGTCGGCGCTGCCAAACCCCAGCGGGTGCCTCAGGCGGTAGTTGTCCACCGCCTCGGGGCTGAGGGCCTCGCAGAGGCGGGCATGCAGGGGCGTCTCCACGGCACCCGCCAGCAGCACATTCACCCGGATGCCCCGGGGGGCCAGCTCACAGGCCAGGCTGCGGCCCAGGGCTTCGATGGCGCCATGGGCCGCCGTGTAGGCCGCCAGGCCCGGTGTGCCGCAGCGGGCCGCCACGGATCCCATCAGCACCAGCGCACTGCCGGGAGCCACCAGGTGACGGCCCGCCGCCGCCCGCCCCAGGGCAAGGGCGCCACCGGTGGCCACCGCCATCACCGCCTCCAGATCAGCCTGACGGCTGAGGCGGGCCGCCCGCAACCGCTCCAGCCCCGCCCCATGGAACGCCCCCTGCAGGGGCAGCCACTCGGGCGGCAGATCCTCCAGGAGGGTGTAAAGGGCATCGGCCACCGCCAGATCGGCGAGCTGGAGGCGATGGCCCTCCCCCGCCAGCGTGGCCGCCGTGGCCTCCAGGCGATCGCGGTGGCGACCCACAAGCAGCAGCTGCGCCCCCAGGTTGGCGCACAACCGGGCCGTAGCGGCGCCCACACCCGAGCTGGCCCCGGTGATCAGCAAGCGCTGGCCCTGCAGCAGGCCCGGGGCAAACAGGGGGGGGAGTTCAGTGGCCACCGGCCTCTTGGGCCAGCTCCAGCAGGGCGGCCACCGTGGTGCAGGCCCGCAGCCGGGCTCCGGGCACGGTGCCGCCGAAGCACTCATCGATCAGACCGATGGTGCTCACGATGGCCAGCGAATCCCAGTTGTCGGCGGTGAGCTCCAGATCAGGACCCACGGCCTCCGGAGCCACCTCCAGAATCTCCGCCAGCCCGCTCAGGAAGGCCTGGTCGCGGTCGCTCATCGCACAGGTGCCAGAGAATGGCCATCGGATGCCGGGATCCTAGGCAGCGGCGGCAGGATGGGCCCATGCTTCGCCGCCTTGCCTCCGCCCAGCTCAGCGCCGCCAACACCGGTGACGGCACGGCGGTGCCCCTCGAACGCCTGCTCGACAGCACCGCCGCCGCCGCGGAAACGGGCGCAATCCTGCGCACCACGGGCTTTGCGCGCCTTTCCCGCCTCGACGGGCCCGGCCTGGCCCACTGGCAGCAGCTGCTGCTCACCCAGCTGTTGGCCGGGCTGCCGGCCGGCACCGCCGGCCGCATCCGCCACCTGGTATGCGTCACCCAGACGCCGGATCAGCTGATCCCCACCGCCGCCGCCGTGCTGCGCCCCGCCCTGGCCGCTCTGGGCATCGCCCCCGCGCACCAGGTGGATCTGGCCAGCGGCTGCAGCGGCTACGTGGATGCCCTGCGGCTGCTGGAGGCCCAGCTGTGCCACGACAACGACCCGGCTGCCGCCGGGCTGGGCCTGGTGCTCAGCGGCGATCTCTCCAGCCGCCTAATCGACCGCCGCGACCACCAGCTGGTGGCCGTGTTCGGCGATGGGCTGGCGGCTGATCTGTTTGACGTGATGCCCGCCGCCAACGCGCCACCGGCGGCGGCACGCTGGCGGCAGGTGTTCGCCGCCGAGCCCTGGCAGGCCCTGCAGCGTCGCGAGGGCGAACCGCTCACCATGGATGGGCTGGCCGTGATGAACTTCGTGTTCGCCACCGTGGTGCCCACGCTGCTCGATCACCTCCCGCGGCTGCTGAGCAACCAGGATCCGCAGCGCTGCTGCCTGGTTTTGCACCAGGCCAACCGCTTCATCGTGACGGCGGTGGAGCAACGGCTGCGCCGCGCCCACCCCAGCCTGCGGCTGGCGGGCTTCCGGCTGCACGACGTTGGCAATCCAGGCTCGGCCTCCATCCCCATGGCCCTCGATCGCGCCCGCGACGCCGGCGATCTCCACGGGGTGGAGCGGGTGATCGCCTGCGGCTTCGGGGTGGGCCTGAGCTGCCACATCGGCCTGTTTGCCCTCTGAGCCCGGAGCTGGAACTCAGCGCTGCTTCATGCGATGGCTCACCTCCAACGGACCGCAGCGGATGCGGGCAGGGCACTTCCACGGCGGCAGGGCCGCCGCCAGGTGGGCGCCGAGGGCGGCCGGATCCAGGCTGGTGCCCGGCGCCGGCTCCACCAGCAGCTCGGCGTACTCGCCGGTGATCGGGTTGGCCACACCCCGGGCCCGACAGCGCAGCACCCCCGCAAAGCCGAGGGCCACATCTTCGATCTCCGCCGGCAGCACCTTGAGGCCGCCCACATTGATCACGGCGCCGCGACGGGCGGTGATGGTGTACCAACCGTCTGCGTCCACCTCCACCAGATCGCCGGTATCCAGCCAGCCGTCGGCGTCGAAGGGCGATGGCGCATTGAGATAGCCCAGCATCCGCCCCGGCGCCAGAATCTGCAGGCTGCCATCGCGGATGCGCACCCGCACCCCGTCGTCGTCGCCGATGCGGAAGTACACGCTGTCGCTGGCGCGGCTGCGCACCGGCAAAATGCCCAGCTCCGACAGGCCGTAGGTCTGGCGAAACTGCACCGCGGGCAGCAGGGCTTGGAGGCGCCGCAGGGTGCCGGGATCCATGCGCTCGGTGCCGTAGCTGATCAGCCGCAGGCTGGTGGGCACCGCCGCCGCCAGATCGGGGTACAAGCCGAGCATGCGCAGAAAGGTGGGGGTGGTGGGCAGCAGCTCCACGCCGTGGCGGCGGCAGAGATCCAGCACCGGCTCCACCTGGCGGGCGCGGGTGCGAACCAGGGTGCCGCCGTTGAAGGCCAGGTGCAGCAGCGTGTTGAGCCCGCCGATGTGGTCAAACAGCAGAAAGCCCAGGCTCACCAGCGCCGGGCGGCGGCGGGCGAAGCGGCCGGTGAGGCTCTCGGCCCGATGCAGGATCGCCTTGGGGGCGCCGGTGGTGCCGGTGGTGAACAGCACCAGGCCGCCGCTGCCGGCGGCCAGCAGCGCCTCCAGCAGAGGCGGACACGGCTGGGGCGGCGCTGGCAGGGGCTGCAGGCGACCGGCCTGCAGCAGATGATCGGCGTGGCTGGCGGCCAGAAAGTGGGCATGCTGGCTGCGGGTGTCATCCGTGAGCGGCACCACCACATGGCCGGCCTCCAGCAGGGCCAGCAGGCAGCGGATGCTCCAGGCATCGAAATCGCCCACCAAGGCCACCACCGAGGGCCGGCTCAGCGCCTCCAGGCTGCCGATATCGGCCGCTTCCACATCGGCCAGCCAGAGCTGGTCGTCGCCGTCCACGATCAACGGTGCGGGCGGGTAGTGCTCCCGGGCCGCCACCATGGTCGTCAGCAAAGCCATCACACCCCTCCCACGTGCAGCACCTGTCCGGTCAGCATGGCGGCGCCGGGCGCCAGCAGCAGCTCCACCAGCGCCGCCACATCATCGGCGCCAAAACGGCGTGGCAGCAGCTGCTGCGCCACCACCGCCTCGATCTGCTGCTCGCTCACCCCCCGCAACAGATCGGTGGCGATCGGCCCGGGGGCGATCACATTGCAGGTGATACCGAAGCCCCCCAGCTCCCGGGCCAGGCACCGGCTGTAGGCCTCCACCCCCGCCTTGGAGGCGGCATACACCGATTCCCCCGCCAGGGCCCGGGCCACCGCAATGGTGGAGAAATTGAGAATGCAACCGCCACCGCCGCGGATCAACAGCGGCGCAAAGCTCTGGCAACACTGCATCGTGCCCAGCAGGTTGGTGGCCAGCAGACGCTGCATCACCGCAGCGGGCGTGGTGAGGGCCAGATTCATCGAGGCGATGCCGGCGCAGTTGATCAGGGCGAAGGGCAGCACCCCCTGGCGCACCGTGGCCGCCGCGGTGCGCAGGGCGGCGGCATCCGCCACATCGCAGGCCAGCCACTCGATGGCGCCCGCCTCCGGCGGAGGCGGGCGCCGCGAGAGCCCTACCACCCCATGGCCCGATGCCATCAGGCGCTGGGCGATCGCCAGCCCCAGGCCGCGCGAGACCCCCGTGATCACCACCCGCCCCACCGCCTCAGGCCCCCAGCTGCTGGTTGAACGCCTCGGCCAGGGCGGTCACGCTGCCAAACATGCCCGCCAGCTGCGACATGGCCCGCTCCGAGGTCCAGTCGAAACTGCCGCCGCGGGCGATGGCCTCGTCTTCCAGCTGGAGGCAGATCTGCACCAGCGTCATCGACGACACGGCACTGCCCTGGCCCACCAGCGGGCTGTCGGCCTGGAGCGGGGGATCGAGGGGGCCGGTCACTGCGGCAATCAGGGCCAGCAGCTGGTCGGTGGTGAGGGGTGTCATCGCTGGGCCGACTGCAACACGCTGCGGATTCTCTCCGCACAGGCCTCGATCTGGGCGCTGGTGAGGGTGGGATGCACCTGAAAAGCCAGGCTGGTTTCGCCCAGGAGCCGGGCCACCGGCAACCGTTCAGCCGGTGCCAGGCCCGCCTCCTGAAAGCTGCGCTCGAGATACACCTCCCCGCAGGAACCCGATTCGGCGGGTACGCCGGCAGCGACGATCGCCGTGAGCACCCGCGCCTGGCTCCAGCCATCGGCCAGGGCTTCGGGGCGCAGAAAGCAATAGAAGCGATACCAGCCTGGATCCTCAAACGCTTGAGGTTGCGGCACCCGCACCACCGGCAGATCCGCCAGGGCCTGGCTGAGGCGGGCGGCATGGGCCGCCCGGGTGGCGTGCCAGGCGGAGAGGTGCTGCAGCTGCAGGCGCCCGATCGCGGCCTGAACTTCCGTGAGCCGGAAATTGGAGCCGAAGCGCTCATGCAGCCAGCGAAAGCCGGGGCTCTCCTGCCGCTCGTGCACGGCGTTCCAGGTCTTGCCGTGATCCTTGAGCGACCACACCCGGTCCCACAGCTCCGCCCGGTTGGTGGTCACCATGCCGCCCTCGCCAGCGGTGCTGAGAATCTTGTCTTGGCAGAAACTCCAGGCGGCGGCATCGCCGAAGCTGCCCACCGGCCGCCCACCGCGGCGGGCACCATGGGCCTGGGCGCAGTCTTCGATCACCGCCAGGCCATGGGCCTGGGCCAGGTCGATGATCTCCTCCATGGGCGCCGGCCAGCCCCCCAGATGCACCACGGCGATCGCCCGGGTGCGGGGTGTGATCAGCGGGGCGATGCTGGCGGCGGTGATGCTCTGGCTGTGGGGATCCACATCGGCAAACACCGGCCGCGCCCCCAGCAGCACCGCCGCCGAAGCCGTGGCGACAAAGGTGCGGGGGGTGGTGATCAGCTCATCGCCCTGCCCCAGGCCAAGGGCCAGATAGGCGCTGGAGAGAGCCAGGCTGCCATTGGCCAGCGCCACCCCGTGGCGGCAGCCGCAGGCCTGGGCAAACTCCTGTTCAAAGCGGCGCCCCTCCTGGCCGCTCCAGTAGTTCACCCGTCCGGAGGCCAGCACCCGGCTGGCGGCGGCGATCTGCTCATCGTCGTATCGGGGCCAGGGAGTCAGGCTGAGCGGGGAGTCGGTCACAGACAACGGCACTATCGGCATTCAGCGGCTTCCGATGACGCGGGCGGGATTGCCCGCCACGATGCTGCCGGCGGGCACGGAGCGGCAGACCACCGCCCGGGCACCCACCACCGCCCGACAGCCAAGCGACACCCCGGGGCCGATGAAGGCTTCAGCGGCAATCCAGACGCCGTTGTCCACCTCGATCGGGGTGCGTAGCAGGGGAAAGGCCGGATCGCGAGGATCATGGCTGCCCGCACAGAGGTGGGCTCCCTGAGAAATGACACAATCAGCGCCGATTGTGATGGGGCCTAAGGCGTAGATCGTGACATTCCAGGAAATGAGGGAACTTTCGTCAATCCTTACATGCCAGGGTTGGATCAGGCGGGCGCTGGGATAAACGCGCACCCCCCGGGCGATCTGGGCGCCGAACAAGCGCAGCAGCCCGTTGCGCCAACCCCAGCACCAGCGCGGGCTCAGGCGCCACAGGGGCTGGCACAGGGCCCAGAGGGCGCGGCGCCCGTAGTCGCGCCGGCGGTAGTACTGCAATCCAGCGGCAGGCACGCGGCTCAGACCTCCCGGTGCTGCCGCTGGCCGCCCGGGGCGGGCGGGCTGCCCCGGAAGGGCGCCATCGTGGCCTCGCCCTCGGCCCGCACCCCACCCCCGGCCAGGGCGGTGAACAGGGTGAGCACCAGGATGCGCAGATCGAGAGCCAGGGTGAGGTGATCGACGTACCACACATCGAGTTCAAACTTGCGCTCCCAGCTGAGGGCATTGCGGCCGTTCACCTGCGCCCAGCCGCTCAGGCCAGGCCGCACGGCGTGGCGACGAGCCTGCTCCGGGCTGTAAAGCGGCAGGTAATCGAGCAGCAGGGGTCTAGGGCCGACAAAGCTCATCTCACCCTTCACAATATTCATCAGCTCCGGTAGCTCATCGAGGGAGCTGCGCCGCAGCAGGGCGCCAAACGGCGTGAGCCGGGCGGTGTCGCTGAGCTGGCGGCCCCAGCCATCGCGCTCCTCCCGCATGCTGCGAAATTTCACCAGCACAAACGGGTGCCCATGCAGGCCGGCCCGCCGCTGGCGGAACAGCACCGGCGCCCCGAGCCGCCAGCGCACCAGGCCCGCGATCAGCAGCAGCAGCGGCGCCAGCAGCACCAGGGCCACCAGGGCCACAACCCGATCGATCACCCCCTTGATCGGCCCGTAGAGCGGCATCACGGTCTGGGGAGCGCGCGGGAAAAGGGCACCGCCACCCGGCGATCGAGCAGCACACCGATCGCGAGCACCGCCGCCGCCGAGGGCAGCACCCAGGCCAGCCCCCCCAGCACGACGGCCACGGCCAGCGCCGCCGTGGCGCCGATGTACAGCAGCGCCACGCGCCGATGGCTCCATCCCGCCTGATGCAACCGCTGAAACAAGTGCAGGCGGTGGGCCTGAAACACCGGCTGGCCCGCCCGCCAGCGGCGCAGCACGCACAGCAGGGCATCGCCCAGCAGCGGCAGACCCGCCAGCAGCAACCCCAGGGCCAGGGCCGGGTCGCGCTGCTGCAGCACCAGACCCGCGATCAGGGCGCCGAGAAAGGTGCTGCCCACATCGCCCATGAACACCCGCGCCGGGCTCCAGTTCACCAGCAGGAAACCCAGCAGGGCACCCACCAGAGCCCACAACCAGGGGGCTCCGAGCAGCTGGGCCGCCGCGGCGATCAGCACCGCGGCGCAACCCGCCACCAGGCCATCCAACCCATCCATGAAGTTCACGAAATTGATCACCGCCGTGATCGCCACCACCACCACCGGCAGCGACCAAAGGGGCAGCGCCAGCACGGCCAGGGCCATCAGCGCCGCCGCGGTGAGCAGCTGCACCCCGTAGCGCAGAGCCGCTGGCAGATCGAGGCGATCGTCGAGCAGACCCACCAAGGCCAGGGGGCCGCACACCAGCGGCAGCAGGGCCGACGCCGGCAGGGGACCACCGGCCAGGGCCAGGGCCGCCACCGGCACCGCCAGGCCGCCCACCAGCACAAAGGCCAGGCCGCCGCCCCTGGGCGTGGGCACCCGGTGGGAGCTGCGGGCATTGGGGGTATCGAGCAGGCGCCGGCT
>JAYKGR010000112.1:0-11324 GCA_035285645.1 Cyanobacteriota bacterium
CGTGGCCATGGCAGCTCTCCTAGCGGTAGTCCTGGGTCTGGATGTCGCTCAGGCGGGCTTCAGGCCGCAGGAAGCGATCCATCTGGGCCTCGAAGAACTGACGGTTGGCCGCCAGATGCTCCGGATCGGTGTCATCCAGGGGATAGAGCAGGGCGCAGCGCAGGGCCTGGATCACGGCCGAGGTCACGTTGTACATCGAGCGCTGGAAAGTGATACCCAGCTGAATCAATTGATCCTCCTCGCCGCGGCGATGCCGCCGGTAGAGATCCTGGAGATAGGCCGGCAAGAAGTGCAGCATGTCTTGCATCAGAAGAGTGGGAGGTATTCCTGCAGACCCCACCGGAAAGACATCGGCGTAGAGAATGCCGTAATGAAAATCCGCCTGGTCGGCGGGCACCTGGTCGGCCTGAGCGTTGTAGCTCTTAGTGCCACGAAAAGGTGCTGTGCGATAAAACACAGCTTCAACATACGGCAGAGCCGCTTCGTATAACCAGGTGAACCCCTCGCTCTTGGGAACCACCTCAATGCACGCATCACCAACATAAACATGATGATAGATCGGCCGCCCAGCCACAGCAAAGATGCCATTCACAATAAAGTTCATGGCATCGGGCACACCCTGGAAAGCGCCTTCGTCATAGAGGTCACTCATCTCGAAAAACACAGGCGCCATCACCTCCCAGAACAATCCAAGGTTGGCGTAGTAGCTCATCTGCTTCACCTGCTCGAGGAACATCTCAGGGAACAGGCGGTATAAACTGAGCATCACAGGATTACCGCGAAAGTACGCACGAATCGCCCGATCCGCATTGGCTCGGTAGGCCTCACTGGCCAGATAATCGTTGAAGCGCCCACCCATGCCCTGATGCCAGAGCATGGCCTGCATGCAGGCTTCGGCAAACTCCATGTTCACGCGATCGTGCCAGAGATGGTGCAGCAATCGGGGCCACCTGCCGGTTTCACCCCGAGCCATGAACTGCAACAACTCCGGGTGCGCCGCAGCCTCACCGCGCCAGATGCGCAGCTGGGCCTGCTCACCGGCGTAGGCGTTGGGCCGATCGAGATACTCCTGGCTGATGAAGTACTTAAAAGCTGGCAGGGGATTGAGAAAAACCCGCTCGGCGATATAAAGCAAATCCCGCCAGTAGAAGTCCATCGGCACGGCATAAGCCTTGTAGATACCGATGATCTGCATCAGGTTCTCGGGCGTGTCTGGCAGCATCGAACCACCGGCCTCCAGCCGATGGATCACCTCGGCGTAGCGATGGCTCGATGGGGGCAGGGTGGCGGGCATCAGAACAGGGCGGTGGACCGCAGGGCCAGGGCTGAGGTGGTGAGCGTGCTCCAGGCCGTGAGCGACTGGGGCCAGACACCGCAGGCAATCACGAGCAGCGTGAGCACCATGGCCGGCAACCGCTCCCCCCAGGTGGTGGACTGCCAGTCGGCCCGCTCGTTGTCGAGACGGCCAAAGCCCACCCGGTTGAACAAACGCACGGCGTACACGGCCGTGAACCCCGAAGCGATGAGGCTCACCAGGGTGGCGCGCGGAAAGGTGGTCCAGCTGCCTGCAAACACCATCAGCTCAGCAGGGAAACCAGCCAGCCCAGGAATGCCGGCCGCCGCCATCAGGGCCAGCAGCAGCATCCCCAGGGTGAAGGGAAGGCCCCTCAGGGGATTGAGCAGACCCGACAACTCGGGGATGGCCGTGGTGCCCGTTTTGCGCTCGATCAGGCCCACACAGGCGAACAGCAGGGCCACGATCAGGCCATGGGCCAGGATCTGGGCAACCGCGCCCTGCAGGCTGAGGGGAGTGGCGGCCGCCAGGGCCAGCACCAACAGGCCCATATGGCCCAGCGAGCTGTAGGCCATCAGCCGGCGGATGTCGCTCTGGGCAATGGCGTTGAGCGCCCCGTATACGGCACTGATGGCACCGGCAGCCGCGATCCAGGGTGACCAGGCCATCCAGGCGTCTGGCACGAAGCCCACCCCGAAGCGCAGCAGCCCATAAGCCCCAAGCTTGGATACCGCCCCGGCGAGCAGCATCACCACCGGCGTGGGAGCTTCGCTGTAGGTGAGCGGCTGCCAGCCGTGCAGGGGCACAATCGGCAGCTTGATGGCCATGGCCACCAGCAGCAAGGCCAGCACCACGGCCTGCCCCTGGGGATCCAACGACGTTTGAGCCAGCTGGTCGTAGCCGTAGGTGGGGCCATCGGCAGCGAGCCAGCCGAGGGTAAGCACCGCCGCCAGCAGGCTCAGACCCGATACGGCGCCAAAGATCAGAAAGCGCACCGCCGCCGCCGACCGGCGCTGCCGGCCCCAGATGGCCACCAGCAGGGTGCAGGGAATCAGCACCAGTTCAAACGCCAGCACAAACAGCAGGGCATTGCGGGCCAGCAACGCGATCACCACGCCGGCATTGGTGGCCAGCACCAGGGCCAGGAACAGACGCGGCCTGGGCAGATCGGCCGGCACCGTGAGGATCGCCAGGGTGGTGATGAGGGCGGTGAGCAGCACCAGCGGCAACGACAGGCCATCGAGCCCCAGGTGCAGGGTGAGCCCCAGCTGGGGGAGCCAGGGCCAGTTGAGATCGGCGGGGGGCAGGCGCCAGCACGCCACCGCCAGCAGGCCCTGGCCGGCGGCCGTGAGAGCCGCCCAGCCCACCGGGGGGGGCTGGGCGACATCACGCGGCAACAGGGGCAGGGCCAGGGCCAGCGCCACCGCCAGGCCGGGGAGCAGCAGCAGGATTGCAGGTGCCATCAGCGCAGGCGGGACAAGGAGAGGAAGGCGGGCTCGGCCAGCAGCCAGGCCGCCATCAACAACACCCCCAGCACCACGGTGAGGGCATAGGCCTGGGAGCGACCGCTGGTGGTGAGGCTAAGCCGCCGGGCCCCGGCCATGGCGGCAGCTCCGGTGGCACCGCTGGCCCCGTCGATGAGGCGGTGATCGATCCAGGTGCTGATCCGCGCCAGTTCCACCACCAGGGCCACCACGGTGCGGTGGTAGAAGCGCTCGGTCTGCATGTCGTGGGCCAGCCAGTTCTGCAGGCCGCCCAGGCCAGCCGGCAGTTGGGCCAGCCCATGGGGCCGCAGGTAAAACAGGGCCGAAAGCCCGCCTCCCACCAGGGTGGAGAGCAGCAGCAGCGGAGCCAGCGGCCCCCAGCCCGGCAGGGGCGTGAGGGCATACACGCCATTGCGCACCAGCAGCTGGGGCAGGTGCAACACCAGACCCATCAAGGCCAGGGTGGGAAGGGCCATCAGCCAGAGCACCTCCGGCGAGCGCTGGCTGAAGGGGGTGGATGGGCCGCACCAGATCTGGCCAAACACCCTGATCAGCCCGGCGCTGATCAGGGCATTGGTGACCAGCACCAAACCGCCCAGCAGCGCCCCATGGCCGCTGCTGGCCGTGAGCGCCAGCAGTTCACGCAGGGCGGCGAAGCCGGCGAAAGGGGGCAGGCCGATCAGGCCGGCGGCGCCGCTGAGAAAAGCCAACCCCATCAGCGGGCGCTTGCTCCATAGCCCCCCCAGCTGGGTGAGATCCTGGGTCACATTGGTGAAGACAATGGCTCCGATCGCCATGAGCATCAGCGCCATCGGCAGGGGGTAGACCAGCAGCAGATGGTCGGCCACGGGGATGCCGCCCAGACCCACCGCCACAAACAGCAACCCCAGCCAGCTGCTCACCAGGAACGAGAGCGCCCGCTTCACATCCACCTGGGCCAGGGCGATCAGGGCACCCACCAGGGCCGTGGTGGCGCCCACCACCACCAACACGCTCTGCACCAGTGGGCTGATCTCAATCAGCGGCTCCAGGCGCAGCAGCACCCAGGCCCCGCCCACCACCACCACCGAATTGCGCAGCACCGTGGAGGGCAGGGGGCTCTCCATCGCTTCATCCAGCCAGAGATGGAGGGGAATCTGGGCGCACTTGCCCATCGGGCCGGCCACCAAGGCCAGCAGGATGAGGGTGAAGCCGGCAGGCAAGGGGGTGGTGTTGTTGATCTGATCGGCGGCCCAGGCCTGCAAACCATGGAAATTCCAGGTGCCGGTGATCGGCAGCAGGGCCACCAACCCCACCAGCAGCACCAGATCTCCGATGCGCTTGGTGAGAAAAGCATCGCGGGCCCCCTTCACCACCAGGGGCTGGTTGTACCAGGTGCCCACGATCAGGTAGGTGCCGAGGGTGAGCAGCTCCAGGATCACGTAGCTGAAGAAGAGCGAATCGGTGAGCACCAGAGCGCAGAGCCCGGCCTCAAAGAAACTGAGCGAGCCGAAGAAGCGGGGCCAGCCCCAGTCCATTTCCATGTACCCGATCGAATAGATCTGCACGAGCACATGCAGGCCGGTGATCACCGCCATGGCAATCAGGGCGGGCTCGGTGATCAAGCCATCGAAGCCGATGCGCAGCCCTGCCGTATCGAGCCAGGTCCAGCCGAAGGTGAGCGGCCTGTAGATGGCGGCCGATCCGGCCGCCGAGTTGGAATGCAGCGCCACCAGGGCCGCCACGCTGTGGCCGAAGGCCACGCTCACCATCAACAGGTTGAGGTAACCGCAGGGGCGGGGCCCGGTGCGGGAGATCAGCCCGGGTGACCACAACAGCGAGAGCACGGCCGCCAGCAGCGGATAAAGCGGCACCAGCCAGGCCGTTTGGGCCGGGAGCAGGGTCATGGCGGCAGGGGAGGGAAGCGGAGGATCCGGCGGCGCTGAAGACTACGAATCCATCGCGGCGCTTGGGTACGCGATGGAACGAAACGTCGAATCCACGGCGCTCAGGTGTCGGCGCTGATGCGCCGGCGCCAGCCGTGCACCAGCTTGTCGAGCTCGAGAACCACAAAAAACAGGAGGCTGAAGCCCACGCAGGTCGCCAGCTGCGGCCCTGACAGCGGTGGGGTTCCGAAAAAGCGCGACAGGGGGGGCGCGTAGAGCAGCAGCAGCTGCAGCGCCGTGGTGAGCAGCACCGCCCCAAGCAGCCAGGGATTGGAGAAGGGGTTGACCTGGATCAGAGGGCGCTCGCTGCGGGCGCTGAGGGCATGGCCCATCTGGGCCAGGCATAGGGTGGTGAACACCATCGTTTGCCAGGGGGCACCGCTGCGGGCGGCGAGCAGCATGAGGGTGATCGTGATCAGGGCGAAGGCAGGCCCAACCCTGAGGATGTAACGGCCCACCCCACTGGCAAAAATGGATTCGCCCGGGATGGCCGGTGCACGCTGCATCAACCCTTCTTCGCCCGGCTCCATAGCCAGGGCCAGAGCCGGCACGCCATCGGTGACGAGATTCATCCAGAGAATCTGCAAGGGCGTCATCGGCACCCCCGCCAGGCCCATCAAAGGGGCGGCCGCGATGGTGATCAACTCACCAACATTGCTGCCGAGAATGTATTTCACAAAGCGGCGGATATTGGCGTAAACCAGACGCCCCTCCTCCACCGCATTCACGATCGTGGCGAAGTTGTCGTCGAGGAGCACCATGTCGGCGGCTTCCTTGCACACCTCCGTGCCGGTGATCCCCATGGCGACGCCGATGTGGGCTTGTTTGAGGGCCGGAGCATCGTTGACCCCGTCGCCGGTCATGGCCACCACCTGGCGCTGAGACTGCAGCGCCTTCACGATGCGCAGCTTCTGCTCAGGCCCCACACGGGCATAAACGCTGCAGCGGTTCACCACCTGGGCCAGGCTGGCCTCATCCATGGCCGCGAGCTCGCGGCCGAGCACCACCTCCGCCGCATCGGCTCTTTCGGCCACCAGGCCGATGGCGGCGGCGATGGCCCGGGCCGTGAGCGGATGATCGCCGGTGATCATCACCGGCCGGATGCCGGCCTCCCGGCAGCGGGCCATGGCGGCGGGCACCTCGGGCCGGGCTGGATCCTGCTGGGCCACCAACCCCAACAGGATCAGCTGCGAGAGCTCCCGCTGGGGGCTGGGATGGTGGGGCGCACACGCCAAGGCGAGCACCCGCAGGCCTGCGGCGGCCAGATCCCGGGCCTGCTCCAGCCACCAGGTCCGCTGGTCAGCGGCCAGGGCGGTGACCCCATCACCATCGAGCCAGCGGTTGCAGCTGGCGATGATCACCTCGGGCGCCCCTTTGCTGATCAACAACTGGGGGGAGCCCTGGGCCGCCTCACCCAGGGGCTCCTGCAGCCGACCGTGCGGGTCATGCACCCACACCGCCATCAGCTGGCGCTCGGAGCTGAAGGGAATCTCAGCCTGGCGGGGAAAGTGGCGGCGCAGCGCCAAGCCATCCAGGCCGGCCATGGCGGCCGCCACGATCAGGGCCGCCTCGGTGGGATCACCGAGCTCATCCCAGCGGCCATCGGGCTGGGGCTGCACCTCCGCATCGCTGCACAGCACCCCGGCCTGCAACAGCAGCTCGATCGCCCCCTCCACCACCCCGGGGCGCGCCTGCGGCGGAGGCACCAGAAGCCTGGCATCCATACCGGCCATGGCCAATGCCTCGGTACCCACCCGCAGCTCCTGCACCATCTGACGGTTCTGGGTGAGGGTGCCGGTCTTGTCGGTACAGATCACGGTGACCGAACCGAGCGCCTCCACCGCCGGCAGACGCCGGATCAGGACAGCCCGCCGCACCATCCGTTGGGTGCCGATCGCCAGGGTGGCGGTGATCACGGCGGGCAGGCCCTCCGGCACGATCGCCACCGCCATCGACAGGCCCACCTCCAGCAGGTTCCAGGGGTTCTGCCCCAACAGCCAGCCGCCCAGCACCACAGCGGCCACCAGAGCCAGTGACAAGCCCACCAGCACGGTCGCCAGTCCGTTGAGGCGCATCTGCAGCGGGGTGGCCTGGCCACCGGCCTGGTTGATGAGGGCGGCGATCTGGCCCAGTTCGGTGGCCATGCCGGTGGCCAGGACCACCGCCGTACCGCGACCGCGGGCCACATCGGTGCCCTGAAACAGACAGTTGTGGCGTTCCAGCACAGGCGTGGAAGGCTCCAGCAGCAGCCCCGGCCGCTTCACCACCACCTCCGCTTCGCCGGTGAGAGCCGCCTCGCGCAGGCCCAGCTCGGTCGCCTCCAGCAAACGCGCATCGGCCGGCACCCGATCGCCAACCTCCAGACGAATCAAGTCGCCCGGCACCAGCAGTTCGCTGACCAGCCGCTGCCAAACCCCATCGCGACGCACGGACACCAGGGGCTGGGCCATCTGCCGCAGGGCCAACAGGGCTTTCTGGGCGCGGCTTTCCTGCAAATAGCCGAGCACGGCATTGAGGGCCACGATCAGCACAATGGCGATCGCATCTTTGGGAAAGCGGTGGGCGATGTGGGCCAGCGTCGCCGACACCGCAGCCACGGCCAGCAGCAGGATCAACATCACATTGCTGAACTGATCCCAGACGATGCGCAGGGTGCTGCGGCCGGCGGCCAGCACCAGCCGGTTGGGGCCGGTGGTGGCCAGCCGGCGGGCTGCTTCGGCGGTGCTCAGCCCCTGGGCCCCCACCTGCAACGCGCTGAGACAATCGGCGGCGCCGAGGCTGTGCCAGGCCACCGTCGGCTCGCCCGCGGCACCAGCCTGTTCAGCAGAGCGCGCCAAGGGTGATCAACGGATGGCGCAACACTAGGCAGGCTCCCCTTCGCGCTCGATGCGCTTCCAGCCGGCCAGCACCGCCAGAATCACCTCGGCGCTCACCAAACCCACCAGGGCGCCGAATTCATCCACCACCACACGCACCGAGGCCTGGTCGCCCCGCCGGAAACTGGTGAGCAAGCGATCGGCCCGGATCATTTCCGGCACAAACTGAGGCGGTTCGCAGAGGTGGTGCACCGGCGCGGCACCTCGCCCTTCGAGCAGGGCGGTAAGCGCCGCCTCCCGGCTGAGCACCCCCAGCACTTCATCCACCTCCTCGCCGAGCACCACCCACCAGGCGTCGCTGCTGTCGAGAATGCGGCGCCGCTGGCCTTCGAGGGGCTCGGCACCAGCCAGGGAGGGCACCGCCACGCGCGACACCATCAGATCGCGGGCGGTGAGGTCATTGAGGGCAAACACCTTGCCGATCATGGCCGCCTCATCGGCTTCGATCTGACCCTGCTGCGACCCGAGCCGGGCCAGCAGATGGATTTCGCGTTCGTTGGTGGTGAGCTCGGTTTCGGAGCTGATGGCGGGCATCAGGCGCTCCAGCAACAGCAACAGGGGCTTGCAGAGCCGTTCAAGCGGCAGCAGCACCCGGGCGGCCAGCAGGGAGAGGGGAACCGCCAGGCTGCTGCCGAGCGACTTGGGCAGGATCTCTCCCAGCAGGATCACCAGAAGGGTGTAAAAGCCGTTGAACACCACCATCGCCAGATTGCCGCCGGTGGTGGCGAAGACCCCCTCGGCCTGGCCGCCCAGCACCATGCTGCCGGAGATGTTGAACAGGTTGTTGATCACCACCAGCAGGGCGAGCGCGCGGCCCGGCCGGCTTTTGAGCCGCTCCAGGGCGGCGGCGCCCCGCACCTGGCGGCGGGCGAGGCCATGCACCTGAATCGGTGTGACCGTAAGCAGTGCCGCCTCACTGGCACTGGCGATGGCCGACCCCAGCAGGATCAGCACGGCCAGGCCCAGCAGCGCCAGGATCGGATTCATGGGGGAGCCTGGTGAGAGACGAAGGCCGTTCAGACAGGCAAACTAAGTGTTTGGGGCCGGCCGGGGATCCGGCACGGGCAACGGGCGTGATCACCCCGCCCCGTTGTTGCCTGAGTTGCTGGGCCTGATTGCGTGGCCGCCCATCACTTGTTGCTCGTTTGATGCTGCTCGCCGCCGCCGGACTCTCCACCAGTTTTGTCGCAGCTGCCTCCACACCCCAGGGCCTGATCACGCTTCTGGTGTTCGCCGGATCGATCGTGCTGTTTGTGACCGGCTGGCTGGCCCCTGAGGTGACAGGGCTGCTGGCGGCGGGCCTGCTGGTGGCTCTCGGCGTGCTCAAACCCGATCAGGCGGTGAGCGGCTTCGGGGCCCCGGCCCTGATCACCTTGATGGGCCTGTTTGCCGTGGCGGCGGGCCTGTTTCGCAGCGGCGGCCTCGACAGGCTGCGCGCCCTGATCGGCTCCGACGCGATTCGCAGCCCGCAACGGATGATCGCCCTGATGGTGGTGGTGGTGGCGCCGCTCTCCGGCTTCATTCCCAATACCCCCATCGTGGCCACCCTGCTGCCGGTGCTAGAGGCCTGGTGTCAGCGCCGCGGCTTTTCCCCCTCCAAGGTGCTGCTGCCGTTGTCGTTCGCCACGGTGCTGGGGGGCAACATCAGCCTGCTCGGCACCTCCACCAACCTGCTGGCGAGCGATGTGAGCCGCCAGCTGGGCTACGGCTCGATCGGTCTGTTTGATTTCACCGCCATCGGCATCCCGATCTGGCTGCTCGGCAGCCTCTATCTGGTGCTGGCGTCGCCGCGGCTGCTGCCCGACCGCGGCCAGAACCACGACGACCTGCTGGTGTCGCTGAGTCGCGAGGGCTATCTCACCGATGTGCTGATTCCCAAGGGATCGGAATTGATCGGCCGGTCGCTGCATAACAGCCGCCTGCAACGCCGCTTTGATGTGGATGTGCTGGAGCTGCACCGGGGCAGCGAGAGTTTCAGCGCGCCGCTGGCCGACCTCACCCTGCAGGCGGGCGACCGGCTGCTGCTGCGGTGCAACCGCGACAACCTGCTGCGGCTGCAACAGGAGCACACCGTGACCCTGGCACCCGCCGGCGAGAGCGAGGAGGACCTCCGGGAACTGCGTGGCTCGATCCCCTCTGGGCAGCGGGTGGTGGAGGTGCTGCTGCCGAGTGGATCCACGATCGCCGGCGCCAGCGTGCGCGACCTGCGCTTTCGCCAGCGGTACAACGCCACCCTGATGGCGGTGCGGCGAGGCAACCAGGTGCTGCGGGAGCTGCTAGGCCAGGTGAAACTGCAGCCGGGAGATGTGCTGCTTCTGCAGGCTCCCCTGGATGCGATTCGCGGGATGCAGGCCAACAACGATCTTGTGTTGCTGGATGAACTGGAAAAGGACCTGCCGACGGTGGATCGCAAACGCATCGCCATCGCGATCGCCGCTTTGGTGATCGTGCTGCCGCTGTTGAAGGTGATGCCCCTGATGGCGGCGGTGCTGCTGGCGGTGGTGGCCATGGTGGCCACCGGTTGCCTGCGGCCCGGAGAACTCCAGCGTGCGATTCGCTGGGATGTGATCCTGCTGCTCGGTTCGCTCACCTGTTTCAGCGAGGCCATGCGGTCAACGGGGCTGGCTGCTGGCCTGGCGGCCGATCTGCTGCGTTCACTCGAGGGATGGCCCACCTACGCGGTTTTGCTGGTGGTGTGTGTGCTGGCTCAGCTGTTCACCGAAGCGCTCAGCAATGGCGCCACGGTGGTGTTGTTGATGCCGATTGCCACCGAGCTGGCGAGTGGCCTGGGTCTGCCGCCGATGGCCTTCATCTACACAATTCTGTTTGCAGCCAGCCAAAGTTTTCTCACACCGATCGGCTATCAAACCAACCTGATGGTGTTTGGCCCTGGGCGCTATCGCTTTCTTGATATGGCTTGCTATGGAGCACCATTGTCCTGCATGCTAGCGCTGGCGGTGCCCTGGCTGATCTGCCGCCATTTCGGTCTTTAAACCCGTTGCGTGGCAACCAGAGCGCCGGGGGTGATGGCCAGCGCCGGAGACAATGGGGAGCGGTTTCCCCACCACCATGACCGACAGCTTCGCTGAACAGCACCCCCTCGACCAGCTCAGCCGGCCGCAGCGGGCGATCCTGCGGCTGGTGTGCTGGATCGCCTGGTGCGACAGCAACCTGGCCGAGGAGGAACGGCAGCTGCTGGAGCGGCTGGTGGTTCGCACCATGCCACCGGGCAGCACACCGCAGGCGAGCGCGGCGGTGCTGGCCAACCTGATCGGTCAGGAGCGCCAAAACACCACGGTGGAAGACCTGGTGGCCGACCTGCAGGACAACGACGATCGGCTGCTGGCCGCCAAGTTGGCGATGCAGATGGCGGCCATCAGCCAGAGGCCGGAGGATGCGGCCGCAATCAATCGGGCGGAGAAGGCCGCCTATCGCCGCCTGATCGAGGCGCTCCACCTGTCGGATGAGCAGATTCAGGAGGCGGAATGGGCCGCGCGGCAGGAGCTGCAGCAGCCGCGCAACCTGGCAGACCTGCTGAGCCAGGCCCTGCGCGGCTTTGGCGCCTGGCCGCCCCTGCAGGATGGCGATCCTGCCCTGAGCCGCTGGCTCTGATGAAGCCCAGCCCAACCCAAAGAAAAAGCCCCCGCTTCTGCGGGGGCTGGAGAAACCTGATCACTCAGGTCGTTAGTGATCGAGGAGATCAGCCGATCGCCGGAGCGGTGAGGGCCACGGGGGTGGCATCAGC
>JAYKGR010000113.1:0-27554 GCA_035285645.1 Cyanobacteriota bacterium
GCGCCATCTGCAGAGCACGCCTGCTCACCGTCACCACCACCCTCAGACAACAAGGAAGGGATGTCTGGCAGTTCCTGGAGCAGGCATGGATTGCCCATCACCACGGTGGGGTGATGCCATCCCTGCTGCCGGATCTCTGAATTCGGTGACAAGGAACACTGTTGCTTGATCGCTCAGGAGTGAGCCAGCAGGCGTGCAGTCCTGCGCCGGGGCGTCACGACCCCTGAACGCGTATTAAAATTCATTTATTCTCTCTGGCTATCCTCACCTTTTTATGCGTCGTCAGTCAGCTTTGACGAATCGCCTTTGCACTGTTTTGGCAACAGCTCAACCGGCCGCGATGACGCAGATATTGGCTGGGCGTGCCGACGGCACCACGTTGACGGCAACCCTTTGGTCAAAGGTCACGAAGCGGCCCCCATGTCTTACGGCCAGCGCCAGCAGGTAAGCATCGGTGATCTGGCGCGGCCCCAGCAGCCGCTGCCAATCGATCAGGCCCTCCTCCAGCAGGCTGATCGGTTCCGGCCAGAAGGCATGGCTGGTGTGGCCGCAGGCTTCGGCGAGCCGCTCCGCCACCCGGGCGGCGGGCCTGTGGTTAGGGTACGCCGGCTGGGCCATGATTCTCACCACTCCGTTCTGGGTGATCGGGCAGGTAGCCCAGCCGTGTTCCAGCTCCTGCGCCAGCCAGCGGGTGGCGGCATGGTGCAGCACATGCCCCTGATCCAGGAGGGCGATCATCACGTTGATGTCGAGCAGGGCTCGGGCCATCAGAGGCCGGCGGCATCGCGGAGCTGGTCGATCTGTTCGTTATTCACGAGGTGGCCAGCTTCGGCGGCAAAGGGGCGGAACCCTGCGACAGCCGCGGCGGCTGAAGGCGCTGCCGCACCGGCTCCTGCTGAGGCACCACTGAGGGCAGCCCGGAGCAGGCGCGAAACCATCGTGCCTGCCGAGGTGCCTTGGCGGCGGGCCAGCTCCTTGGCGGCCGCCAGCACGTCGTCTTCAATGTCCAGCGTGGTGCGCATCGCGACCAGTTCCCTTCGGCCTTCACCGGCACATCATCGCATCAACGCATCGAGTGGGCGGTTGGCCCGCGTCAGCCCCTCACTGGCGCGGGCGTCTTCCTCAGGCGGCATCGGGCTCAGGCGGCATGGAGAGGGATCCCTGATCAGCAGGTCGAGATCCACGGGCAGCAGGGGCAGGAGCAGGCTGCGAACCCTGATCGGCCTCGCCCTGGCTATCGGTTTCGCCGGCGCCTGCGCCGCTCTCACCCCAGCCGCGCTGATCGGGCCACAGCCATGAGGACGATCTCCGCCAGATCAGCAAAGAACAAAACTGAATCGGCCCGCAGCCCGCGCTTCCCCCTGCAGCGAGGCGGCGGCATTGCCCGGCTGCGGGCCGCAGGGATTGAAGGGATCACGGGGGTGCTGGAGGCCGAGGCCCGCTCCCTCAACGCCCCCTTCCTGCATCGGATCGCCAACGGCCGCCCGCGCCTGGGTGCATGAGCTCAGGGCCCGCTGCGACGACGTGATCGTCGGCCATTGCCAGTAAACTTTACGGGGGCGCGTGAGGGCTTCAGGGCGCTGCTCGACCGGGTGGAGGCGGATGCGGACGTGACCGTGATCTCGCGGCGCAATGCCCAGAGCGCGGTCGTGATGTTGCTCGACACCTACAACAGCCTGATGGAGACGCTGCATCTGCTGCGCTCTCCCGCCAATGCCGCCCATCTGCAGCTCTCTCTGGCGCAAGCTGAACGCGGTGAATTCGTGGACCAGGACCTGATCACGGCTGGCTTGGAAGACGCGTGATCATCAGAGATGCCTGATCGCCTGGCCTGGACGACAGCGGCCTGGGAGGATTACGTCTACTGGCAAGGGCAGGACCGGCGCCAGTTGCGGCGCATCAACCAGCTGGTTCAAGCCTGCCTGCGGGACCCGTTTGCGGGGATCGGCAAGCCGGAACCCTTACGCGCAAACCTGTCGGGCTGCCGGTCACGCCGCATCGACGACTGTCATCGCATCGTCTATCGGCTGGAAGGCGATCTTCAGGTCATTCTCGCCTGCCGTTATCACTACGGCTGAGTTTCTCCAGTGGTTGGCTGCTGACGCCGAAGGTCCATCAATCCCCACCGGGGCAACACCCATCGCCGCTGCGACAGAGATTCGCAAGGTGCCAACCGCCTCCAGCCGGACTGGTGGGGCCGGGCTCACTCCACCCAGTTCTCGATCCTCAGGGCCGCGTAGTCGGCGAAGTCCCGTGGGTTGTTGGTCACCAGGGTGAGATCGAGGGCAAGGGCGTGGGCGGCGATCAGCTTGTCGAGCGCGTCACGCCGTCGTTCCCGGCTCGCCAGCCGCACCAGGCCGTAGACCCTGGCCGCGCCAGCCTCGAACGGAGTGATCGGCACCTCGCGAAGGAAACGGTCCAATGCTGCACGATTGCGATTGGCATCCTCACCGGACGCCACCACCCCGAACTCCAGCTCCGCGACGGTGATCGCCGAGATCAGCACCTCCCCGACCATGCAGGAGGAGAAGCGTTCCGCCACCTGCGGTGGCTGGTGCTTCATCAGATAGATGCAGATGTTGGTGTCGAGCAGATAGCGGGGCCTGAGGCTCACAGCGCCTCCCGCTCCTGCTGCTCGTCCTGGTCACGGCCTGCTGCCATGAAGGATGGTGAGAAGGAGGCCAGGGCCTCCAATGCCCCGGTGATGCGTCGTCCAGCGGGCCTGATGCGCAGCTCATCGCCGCAGCGCTCGATCTCCAGATCGAGGTCGGAGCGCTCGTAGGCGAGCTCAGCCGGAATGCGCACCGCCTGGGAGTTGCCGTTGCGGAACAGGCGCGTCGTTGCCATGGCCAGCATGGATGTACGAGTACACACTAGCGGCTGGTTGGGTCGGTTGCTGCTCTGGCAACAGCTCACCCGGCCGCGATGACTGCGCCAGAAGGCATGGCTGGTGTGGCCGCAGGCTTCGGCGAGCCGCTCCGCCACCTGGGCGGCAC
Organism: Cyanobacteriota bacterium; assembly: GCA_035285645.1. Lineage (GTDB taxonomy): Bacteria > Cyanobacteriota > Cyanobacteriia > PCC-6307 > Cyanobiaceae > Cyanobium. The sequence continues at coordinate 2,997 of JAYKGR010000113.1, forward strand.
CGTACTACCGCGGCGGCTGAAGGCGCTGCCGTTCGTATAAACGCTGTAAAGGAAGTTGCCGGCTCCAGCGGGGTGATTGGCAAGGGGGCTGATGAAGCGTGGCAAGAGGCTCCGTTGAGGATGGCCGCCACGTTCTTAAGGGCAGACCATGCAGGCCTGCGTGTGCAGATCCACTATTCCCGGCTCAACGAGGCAAAAATCTAGGCGCTGGAGCAGTCGTTGCGGGCCGCCCTGGAGGCGCACCAATCGCTCAGTGATCATCATTGGTCGACTAATCTGGTTTTACTTCAGGTGTGCCGGCAATGCGACAGGTGAACATGCATGAGGCCAAGACCCACTTGTCGCGGCTGGTCGAAGAGGCCGCGGCTGGGGAGCCGTTTCTGATCTGCAAAGCCGGACGGCCGATGGTGTGCGTGACGCCGCTGGAGGTTGGGGAGTCGGCCGCCGTGCCGCGGCGCCGGCTTGGCCTGCTCGCCGGCCAGTGCCAGGTGCCGGACGACTTCGACCGGATGGCGGCGGCCGAGATCGCCGCTCTCTTCGAGGGCCGCTGACCGCCGCGATGCGTCTGCTGCTCGATACCCATCTGCTGGTGTGGGCGATGGGTTCCCCTCAGCGCCTGCCCTCGGGATTGGCCCCGATGTTGGAGGACCCGAGCCATGTCCCGGTCTTCAGTGTGGCCAGCCTGTGGGAGCTGGTGATCAAGCAGGCCCTTGGTCGTCCCGACTTCACCGTGCAGCCGGCCGTGCTGCGCCGTGCCCTGCTGGATGGGGGCTGGCAGGAACTGCCGATCGAAGCGCACCATGCCCTGGCGGTCGCTGCTCTGCCGCCCCTGCATCGGGATCCGTTCGACCGTCTGCTGCTCGCCCAGGCCAGCGTCGAGGGGCTGCTGCTGATCACGGCCGATCAGCAAATGGCGCATTATCCGGCCCCCGTGCGTCTGATGCTCCCTGGTTGTTGAGCGCCCCGTCGATCTGCCGCGCCCGGGTGCTGGAGCAGGGGCGGCAGGCAAGGGCTGAGGCCACGCCGCCAACTGTTCCCAGTCCGTGGCGGTTTGGGACAGCTGGGGAACCCTGTGGGTGTCTCAAATGAGAAGGAGGTGCGCCATGACCAGCACCTGTGTGATTCACGCCCGCCGCCTGCGCCTGGAGGGCTGGTGTGATGGGCTGGCCTTGTTGAGTTCCTGCCTGCGACGGCTCACCTGTGCGGCGAGCTGGTGGAGCAGCTGAGGTTGATCCTGAAGCAACGGAGCAAACGCGGCACGCTCCACCCTTTGGAACACGAGCTCGGTGATAGGCCCCTGCGCAAGAGACGGCGGAGACAGCTAGGGTGCCAAATCCGTGATTACAGGTCACGATCTCAAAGGTGCCAAAGAAATCGCCGCTATCAATCCGTAGAAGCCAAAGGCCGCGATGGGGTCGGCGAAGGTGATTCTGAGATTGTTGTTATTGAGATTGGCATCGGCATCCACACTCAGGAAATTTGTGGGGCTGATGCCATAACGGCCCAGGCCGTTGGTGATTCCCGCCGCTACCAAAAGGATGGTGCCGTCCATCTGAGTGAGGGTGGCGAGGCCCGCGCCCGGGAAGGAGAGGGTCAACGGCGTGGTGGTGCCAGGAGCAAACCTTTCAAACGTTTCCGTGCCCACTCCAAGAAGCTGGGCCAGAAAAGCGGTTTCAGCGGCATTGACGTTGGCATCCACCCCGGTGAAGAGAGAAAAGGCATGGGCGGCTGGGGTGGCCTGGGTGGCAGCAAGCAGGGCGAGGCCCGAGGGGAGCAATGCGGTGCGAAGGGCAGAGAAGGAGGAGAGAATAGCCAGGAAAAAGGATCGCATCTGTGCGCCGGGAGGCATGCGCTAAGGATTCTAATAGGTTCTTCTGTGAGGAGAGACTTCTCGGTGCATTTTGTTAAAAAGCTTTCGTGATTGCGATGGAATTCCCCATTCTCCTTCTGTACATTGATGTACGTGCTTTGCTGCAGGGGTAGCGGCTGGAGTCCGGCCAAGCCGTCTTGCACCGCCAGGGCCGCGGCGCGGTGCACCATGGGGTCGGTGAGATCCACCACATCCAGCGAAGCCCAGCGGGTTTCCACGTCCCGCAGCCGATGGTTGAGGGAGGAGGCGTGGATCTCCACGCAAGATCGCTCAGCAGCGGTTCACCGGCGGGCCCCGCGGGGATCGGATCCACCACAGGACGAATTGGTTGGCCGTAGCCGGGCCGCAGCCAGGGTTGGCTGCGCAGACGGCGCAGGGCTTACTCGCCGCCCACCAGCAGCCGCTCGAAGTGCGCAGCTGCGTGCTGGCGCAAGGGCTCCGCAAGGCCGTGGTGGCGCTGCTTGATGCCCAGGGCACTGTGGGTTTCGGGAATGAGCCAGTCGCTGCTGATCCGGTGCTGGCGGCAGTGGGCGAGCCATTGAAGTGCTTCGGGGCTTCGCTCTTCTGGGGTGAGCAGCGCCAATACCAAAGTGATATCGAGATCAATCATGGCCGGCCCATCCCCCCGGGTCATTGCTCACCAGCGCTCAGCGGCGCGGCATCTATCAAGCACCGATGGGGTGAGGGGCATGGTGGCCTGCAGCCGCCGCAGATCGTTGTTCACCCGGCCATCCGCTCTCAGCTGCCGATCAGGTGCAGGCTCAGCCGGCGGCGCTGGCGGGCGGCGCGGTGCTCCCAGAGATACACCGCCTGCCAGGTGCCCAGCAGCAGGCGGCCCCCCTGCACGCTCAGGCTGAGGCTGGTGCAGGTGAGGGCGGTGCGGATGTGGGCGGGCATGTCGTCGGGCCCTTCGTCGTCGTGCACGTAGGTGCGCCGTTCGCCCAGGCCGCTGATCGGCCGCACCCCCTCCTGGGGCACCAGGGCCCGCAGGTAGGCGGTGAGGTCGGCCAGCACCCGCGGGTCGGCGTTTTCATTCACCGTGAGCGAGCAGGAGGTGTGCAGGCACACCAGGGTGGCGAGGCCCAGCTCCATCCCGCAGGCGCTGATCTCGCGGTTCAGCGCGGCGGTGAGGTCGGTGAAGCCTTCGCTGCTGGTGCTGATCTCCAGCAGGCGCAGCTCCTGGCGGTTAATGGAGGGCATCGGAACTGGCGGGCGTTGGATGGGCGCTGCGGATCTCATACCGCAGCCAGCGGCAGTCGATGCCGCCGTTGCTCACCGGGATACGGCGGCTCGCCTTCATGCCCAGGGCGCCGCTGAGGGCCGGGTTGCCGCTCAGCAGCCACAGCGTCCAGCCGCCGCAGCGCTGGCGCAGCATCCGGCCGAGGCCTGCGTAGAGGCTGGGGAGGTCTTCGCTGGCCCCGAGGCGCTCTCCATAGGGTGGGTTCACCACCACCAGCCCGGGCCCGGCGGGGGGCTGGAGCTGTTGGGCATCGCCCAGCTCAAAGCGGATGTGGCCCGCCACCCCAGCCCGCTCGGCGTTGCCGATGGCCTGCTGCAGCACCGCCGGGTCGCGCTCGAGGCCCAGCAGCGGCGGCAGCGGGTGGCTCTCCTGGCGCTGGCAGGTCTCCACTTCCTGTTGCCAGAGCGCTGCATCGAAATCGGGCCAGCGGCGGCAGCCGAAAGCCCGCGCCTGGCCGTGCAACACCCCTGCCGGCAGCCCCAGGGCCATGGCGGCAGCCTCGATCAACAGGGTGCCGGAGCCGCACATCGGATCCACCAGCGGCACGGTGCCATCCCAGCCGGTGAGGGCGATCAGGCCGGCGGCCAGGTTTTCCTTGAGGGGGGCGGCCCCCATGGCGCTGCGATAGCCGCGGCGGTGCAGGCTGGCGCCACCACCGCCGTCGAGGCTGAGGATCGCCTCGCTGCTGCCGCTGCGGCGGTCGTGGTGCAGGTGCAGGTGCAGAGCCAGGTCGGGATCCTCCAGGTTGACCGAGGAGCGGGCGCCCCAGCGCTGCCGCTGCAGATCCACCAGGGCGTTTTTCACCGCCAGGGCGCTGTAGTGGCTGTGGGGCAGGGCCGGGGTGCCGCCGCTGGCTTCCACCCGCAGGCTGGCTTCGGGCGGCAGCCACTGCTCCCAGTTGGCGGCGGCCTGCACGCCGGCGGCCAGGGCCTCGCGGCTGGGGCAGGGGAAGCGGGCCAGGGTGCGCAGCAGGCGAAACGGCAGCCGCGCCCGCAGGTGCAGGCGGTAGTAGGTGGCCAGATCAGCCCGGCCGCTCACCTGCAGGCGGCCCGGCTGCACAACGCTGGCGCCCAGGTCGGTGAGCTCGGCAGCGGCCACCGCTTCTAGGCCCGGGGGCACCACGGCCACGATCGCAAAGCTGGCGGCGGGCATCGCAAGGCGGCGGCAGGGGCCAGCGTTAGTCTCCCGCGTAGGGCTACATCGGGGTGGCGGCTACCGCAGGGCTTCTCGTACCGCCTTCCAGGCGGCCTGCAGGTGCTGCTGGGAGCTGCGGCCCGGTGCGGTAGCCAGTTGCACAGCGAGGCATTCCCAGCGGGTATTGGGCTGCAGGCCGCTGATCCACAGCAGCCGGGTGCGCAGGCGATCGCGCTGCAGCTCGGCCTCGCGTTCTGCCTGCAGCTGCTGGCCCAAGGTGATTTCCCCTACCCCAGCCTGATGGCCAGGTGTGAGGCAGGTTTGCAGGCGGGTGAGGCTGCCGGGCGGATCGGCGGAGCCGCGGCCGAAGGCCAGCTGCTCGGCTGGTGGCGCTGCATCCCCCGACCCCTCAGCCACACTCAGGCGTCGCTCCTGCAGGGCCAGCTCCGGTGCCAGGCGCGCAAAGGCCGCCAGCTGCATGGCTTCGCTGTTGCGGCTGCGCACTGGCAGCAGGGTGAGATCGAGGGGAGCGCCACCAGCCAACGGCTGCAGACGCCAGCGTTGCCGTGGGCCCTGGCTCAGCTCTCGGCCGGCACGAGCCCGTGCGCCGCCCATGGCGCTCACCCGGTAGCCCGGCAGCTCCAGCGTGTCGGGCGCCAGGCGCTGGGGCGCCGGCGGACCCAGGGCCACCACCTTGGCCACGGTGGCCGCCAGGGTGAGGCCGGCCAGACTCAGCAGCAGGGGCCTTATCACGGGGCATCCAGCTGCCGCACCTGCCATTCCATCCACATCCCATACAGCCAGGCAAACAGCAGCACCCCCACGCCCCCGAAGATCAGCGATCCCTCGTGCTCGTGGAAAAAGTCAAACCACCACCCCCGAGCCGGCAGTTCGCTGGCGGTGATCAGGGCCAGCAGGGCGATGCGGCCGCCGTTGGCCACCACCCCCAGCAGAGGCGCCACCAGCACCATCGCAGCGTTTTGCCAGCGGTGGCGCATCGGAAAGGCCAGCGCAAAGATCAGCGCCACCCCCACCAGCTGGGCCACGATGCCATTGCCGCTGCAGGGGCCGCCGATCTCCACCGCGCCCCCCGGCAGGCGCACCACGTTGGCCTGCACCTGCACCGGCAGCCCGCAGAGCATCAGCAGCAGCTGGGTGATCCGCGCCGTTACCAGGCTCAACGCACCGGTGGGGATCGCGGCACCCAGCACCCGCATCACCGGCAGCACGCCCAGGATCAGCACGGCCGGCCCGAAGGGCCCCAGCTGCCGTGGGGATGCCGCCAGCAGGGCCAGGGCCACCCCGGCCAGGGTGGGCAGCAGGCTGGCCACGCCGTCGAGGGTGGTGAGCTGCTGGCTGCGCCAGAGCACCAGCAGCACCAGGGCTGCCCCAGCCCAAAGCCCCCAGCGCCCCGGTCGGGGCCGCCAGCCCGGCCCCTGATCGCTCAGCACCACCAGGGCACCACCCCACACCAGCAGCGCGTTCACCACTTCCTCTGGCCCCTGGGTGAGGCCGCCCACCACCAGGCTGTGCAGGGCGAGCAAGGCACCCAGCAGGAGCCAGAGGCCCCGGCGGCTGGTCACCCAGCGGCGGATTGCCAGAGCACGGGCTGCCATCAGCTCAGCTCAGCCGCTTCACTGCCAACAGGCCGCCGGCAACCACCGCGGCACCCGCGACACCCCGCAGGGTGCCCACCAGCAGGCTGGTCAGCTGCTGGCGGCGCTGTTGCTCCAGCCTGGTGCGCAGGTTGGAGAGATCGCGGTCGACAGCAGCCAGAAACTCGCGCTTCTGGGCCGCCAGCGGTGGGCGATTGGCCGGGAGAGGGGGTTGGGGGCGACCGTTGCTCATCACCGACAGCAGGGTGGTTTCATCAGCGGCACCGCTGATGCGACTGCGCAGGGGGGCTACCCTTGATTCAGCGTCGCTGAGGGCTCCCTTCAGCTGGCTCGCCGAGTCGAACCACAGCCAGCCGTAGCTCAGCATCTGCACCGGGATCAGCACCCCATACACCCAGAGGCCGATGGCGGCGAGGCGCCGCCCCAGGGTGCGCTGCCGCTCGGAGCGCTGCGCCTTCGGTTCATAAAACGATGCCAGCAGGCTCAGCCCCAGGCTCAGCACCAAGGCAGGGCTGTAGTCGATCAGCAGCTGGGAGAGCCGCAGAAACCAGACGGGGCTCCAGGGTTGGAAGGGAAATGCGGCAGCCGCTACGGAGATCAGCAGCAGCAGCAGCACGGTGCGGGCCAGCAGCAGCAAGCGCCCAGCCATCGCTTTGGCCCGGGTGGAAGGTCGCCGCTCCGTCGATGGCACGGTGGAGACGCCGCTGCCTGAAGAGCTGGAGCGACGACGGTGTGATCGGCCCGCGTGCGATGCCACTCAATCGTTCAGGACTGACAGGGGCGAACCCTACCTTCATGTGGGCTGATGGTCCATGCTTCAGCCATGGGTGGCCTCCATCCCTCTGCCCGCACCTGCTGGTCGACCAGGGCCAGGCGCTCCATCACCAGGCTGAAATCCACAGCCGTGAGCTCGCCATCAGCGCACCATTTCAGACAGGTGCGACCCAGGCAGTCGCTGCCGTTTCCGGGGGTGGAGACCGTCATGGCGGCCCTCCGTTGCGTCGTTGTTGGATCCAGTGTCGTGGAATCGAGGCCGGGGCGCTGCCCCCATCCGGGGGCATTCGCACCGATGGCCAGGGCACACTGAGGGCATGAGCGCCGCACTCCCCGCCGATCCTGCTGTGGCTGCCTTTGGGGCCAGCCTCACCGCCATCACCCTGGCTGAGCTGGGTGATAAAACCTTTTTCATGGCCCTGATCCTGGCTGCGCGTCACCCACCCCGGGAGGTGTTCCTCGGTGGCTTTGGGGCCCTGAGCGCCGTGACCTTGATCTCCCTGGGCCTCGGCTACGGGCTGCGCGAACTGTTGCCGGCCTGGCTGGTGCCCTGGCTGGCCGCCGTGCTGTTTGTCGGCTTTGGCCTCAAGCTGCTGTTCGATGCCCAGAATCTGGCTCCCAATGCCGCCGAGGAGGAAGAACAGCAGGCCGAGCAGGCGGTTGCCGCCGCCGAGCGCCGCCAACCGGTTTCCTCCACCGCGGCGGTGATCTGGGAGGCCTTTGCCCTGGTGTTTCTGGCGGAACTGGGAGACCGCACCCAGTTCGCCACCATCCTGCTGGCCACCGCCCCGGCGTTCACGTTTGCCGGCCTGCTGGCCGGCACCCTGCTGGGCCACGCCCTTGTCACCGCCCTGGCGGTGCGGGCCGGTGCCTGGATCGGTGGCCGTCTGAGCGAAACCCTGCTGTATCGCCTGAGCGGTGGTTTGTTTCTTGCCTTCGGCCTGGTGGCCCTGCATCAGGCGATCAGCGGCTGAGGCTGGCCAGCCTCTTGCCCAGCAGCAGCAGACCCACCACCGTGGTGGTGCTCACCATCAGCACCAGAGCGGCAAACTGATCCTGGCTGATCAGGCCGCCGCTGAGAGCCGTGGAGGCGAACACCAGCCCGGGCAGGCCTCGGGGGATCAGCCCCCACACCACCACCCAGCGATCGACCCCGGCTGCCTGATCGCTGGCGCGGATGCCCAGGCCGCAGAGGGCCTTGGCTGCCACCGCCAGCAGCGTCAGCACCAGCGCCAGCCACCAGGCATCAGGCCGCAACAGGCTCGCTCCCTCGATGCGCAGGCCTACACCGATGAAGTACAGCGGCAGAAACACCTCCGAGAGCAGGGCGAGCTGACTGTGCAGCCCCTGCGCTCCAGGGTTGTGAGCGGCCATCGGCGCCAGTCGACCCATCACAACCCCGCCCCAGAGGGCCCCCATCAGGCTCGTGAGCCCCGTGGCTTCGCCAACCCAGCTGCAGCCGATCAACACCAGCAGCACCCCCAAAGGCCCCGGCTGCCAAGGCCCATGGCGGCGGCGCCACCAGCGGCTGGCCGCCAGGCTGAGCAGCACCAGGGTCAAGCCGGTGCCCAGGCCCATGGCACCCTCGGCCAGGCCCCCGGCTGCCGCGGGGGGCTGGCCGAGGGCCATCGCCAGCGTCAGCAGGCCGATGGCGGGCAGATCATCGAGCACCGAAACCCCCACCAGCAGCCGGCCGGAGGGGGTGCTGAGCGCGCCCGCCTGGGCGAGGGCCCGCAGGGTCACGCCGGTGCCGGTGGCGCTCAGCACCGCCAGGCACACCACCGTGGTGGCCGTGCTCAAGCCGAAACCCCTCTGCAGGGGCCACCAGGCCAGCAGGGGAGTAAGCGCTGAGAGCAGCACCGTGCGCAGCACCGCCGCCGGGCGGGATCCGCGCAGATCGTCGCTCACGCTCAGGCCCACCTGAAAGAACAACGTGAGCACCCCCAGGCCCATCAGGCCAGCGAGCGGCTCCACCTGGGAGTAGGGCAGCACCGTATTGCCCAGGCCCACGCCCACTAGAAGCTCCAGCACGATGGCTGGCACCGCCCAGCGTCGCAGCCGATGGGCGGTGATGCGGGCCACGAGGGTGCCCACCAGCAACAGCAGCAGGGTGGCCAGCGGCGACGAACCCATCGCCGCCGCTCCTCAGGCCGCCAGCGGCGCCGAATCCACCAGGCTGGGGGCCAGGCGCAGGGTGGTTTCGCCGGCGGGGGCGCGCAGCAGTTCCGCGGTGCGGAATCGGGAGATCAGGCGGGTGGTGGTGACCCGCGTGGTGCCGATCAGTTCACCGATGCGTTCATGGGTGAGGCGAAAGGGCAATTCGCACCAATCGCCGCAACGGCGGCCGAGACGGTGCACCAGCAGGGCCAGCAGGGCCTGGAGTCGCTGCTCGGCCTGGCCGAGGTGGCGGATGCGCAGCAGCTGCAGCGTCCACTCGTTCACGGCGTCGAACCCCTGGCCGTCGCGGATGGTGGCGTCGCTGCGGAAGCACAGTGGGGTGAGCGCTTCCACGCACACACCCTCGCTGCAGAGACGGTCGGTGCGCAGCTGGTCGCCGGCCTGCAGGAAGGCGATCGTCATGCCTTCGGTTTCCTCGCAAGGGCAGTACACCCGGGCCACCCCCTCGAGCACCTCAAGGCAGGAGGCGCCACCACGGGCGGCCGGATCGATCAACACGGTGTGGCCGGCGGGCATGCGTACCGCAGCCACCGGATCGTCGGGGAGGAAGCGGAAGGCCATGGAACCGGGCTCTTGTTGCGAATGGTTCGCAATGTAGACGCCGGCAGGCCCCTTTTGCAACCGATTCTCAATAGCAGTTTTGTTGCGAGGGGCCTCCGGGCGCCTCACCAGCCCATGCCCGGCCCTGGCCCAGGCCCCATGCCGGCGCCGTGGTGCCAGCCCCAGCCGCCGCAGTTCTCCAGGGCCGGCACGGTTGCGGCCGACTCCACGCAGCGGCGCCGCTGCTCCAGTCGCTCCTGCTGCAGATCCAGCAGTCGCCGCATCCAGGCCTTGCGCTCCTGCAGGGTTGGGGCCTGGGCCAGGGCCGGGGCGCCCATCGCCCCCATGAGCAGCAGGGCGGTGGCCTGGCAGACAATGGACGATCGGCGCATGGTCTCGGCAGGGGAGGCACGGTTCAGGCCTAGGCGCATCGCCGCTGGCCGGTCTTCGTTGGCCCCGATCCACGGCGGATCTGGCCCTGGCGCGCTGAGGGTCGGCCCGCCGCCCCCGGGCCGTGGACCGACCTTCAGCGCCTGAGGAAAAACACCATCGCCAGCAGCAGACCCAGTCCCACCACAGCGCTGCGCAGCCGCTCGGGGTTGAGCCGGCGGGCCAGCCGCCCCCCCAGCCCGCCCCCCACTACCGATCCCGCGGCCATCACCACGGCCGCCCCCACGTGCACCTGGCTCGATCGCGCCAACAGCATGGCTGCCGCCAGATTGATCACCAGGGCCAGGGCCTGCTTGAGGCCGTTGAGCCGGTTGAGGGTGTCGGGCAGCAGCACGGCCAGCACGGCCAGCAGAATCACCCCCAGACCGGCGCCGAAATAGCCCCCGTAGATCGCGGCCAGAAACACCGGCCCGGCTGCGGCCAGCTCCAGCTGGCGGGGGCTGGGGCCCACGGGCCGGCTGAGCAGCCAACGGCGCAGGGGCGACTGCAAGGCGAGCAGGCCAGTGCCCAGAAGGATGAGCCAGGGCACGAGGTCGGCAAACAGTTGTTCGCCGCTGCGCAGCAGCAGCAGGGCTCCCAGCAGTCCCCCCAGGGCCGCCGCCGGCACAAACCCCAGCAGGCGTCGCCCCTGGCTGTTCAACTCCTGGCGCTGGGCCAGCGTGGCGCCGCCATAGCCTGGCAGCAGGGCCAGCGTGTTGGTCACATTCGCCATCAGCGGGGGCAGGCCCACGGCCGTGAGCGCGGGAAAGCTGATCAGCGACCCCCCGCCGGCCACCGCGTTCACCGCCCCGGCCAGCACCGCCGCCGGGGCGATCAGCAGCAGTTGCAGGGTCGTGAGGCTGGCGCTGGCGGCCATGGGGGCGGCGCGACGGGCTTGAGCATCGTGCCGAGGGGCTGCAGGGGCTGCAGGGCTGCAGGGGCAGTGGGCCGGGCCCAGATGGGCAACCGATCCGCCGTGGTTCAGCCTTCACCGCCTTCGCCGCCTTCCCCGCCTTCGGCTGCGCCGCTGGCGGGCTGCTGCAGCTGCTGGGGATCGTCGCCACCCCCTGGCTCGCCCGACTCTGGCCCTCCGCCCCTTCAGGCCACCGTGCCACTCGCCAAGGCCAGAGTGCTGAGAAACAGGGCAAGGCTCCGGCGGTTCATGGCATGGTGAGGCGAGTGTGAGCCTGGATCGTGCCGCAAGGCCGGCTGGAGCCACCGCCGGAACGCTACCCCTGGAGGTGTCATCGGTCGCGATCCCCATGCCCGTTCTGCTGGAACCGCTGTTCACCCCGGAGCAGGCCGCGGCGATGGTGCGGCAGCTCAGGGCCAACGGCGCGGCCTGGCGGGCGGGTCGTGAAACGTCCGGTTGGCATGCCCGGGCTGTGAAGACCAACCAGCAGCTCGATCGCGGCTGCGCCGTGCACCAGCCGCTGGCCGGCCAGGTGCACGACCAGCTGCTGGTGCATCCCGTACTTCAGGCCACGGGGTTTCCCCGCAGGATTCATACCATTCTGTTCAGTCGCTCTGGTGTGGGTGAGGGCTATGGCCGCCATGTCGACAATGCCTGGATGGCCGGTGGGCGCAGCGATCTGTCATTCAAGATCTGGCTGAGTGATCCCGCGGCCTATGCCGGCGGTGATCTGATTCTCGAATCCACGGCGGGTGAGCGGTCGTACCGCTTGCCCGCCGGCCACGGATTGGTGTATCCAAGCCGGCTGCAGCATCGCGTTGAGCCTGTGCAGCGTGGTGAACGGCTGGTGGCGGTGGGTTGGATCGAGAGTCGCATTCGCCATGACGAACAGCGCGAACTCCTGTACGAGCTCGATACGGCCCGTCGCGCGTTGCATGCACGAACTGGCAACGATGAAGTGTTTGATCTGATCAGTTGTAGCTATAGTAATTTGCTGCGTTTCTGGGATTGCTGAGTGCCGTCAAGGGCCCTGTATCTGCTGCGGATCCCACTGCTCGGGGGCGATCACAAACAACACGTCACCGGCCTGGAGCAACACGTTGCCGCGGGGATTGGCGATGGTGTGCCCCGATCGCTGCACCGCCAGCACCATCACGCCATGGTCGTCGCGCAGGCGGCTGGAGGCGATCGTGTGACCCACCCAGGGGTTGTTGATCTGCAGAGGAATGCTGTGGGTCGCCAGCTCCGCTCCGATCACCCGCAGGTCATGCACCCGGGTGGCTTCCGCAGACAGGTTGCGGGCCATGTGCCGCCAATCGGCGCGCACCTCGCCGATCAGCTCCTTGATCCGCTGCCGCGGTACGAGCATGCGGGCGAGCACGCGGGAGAACACCTCAATCGACACCTCCAGTTCGTCGGCGATCACCTCATCCGCGCCGAGTTGGCTGAGGGGTTCCACTTCCCGCAGGTAGCGGCTGCGCACCAGGATGTAGGCCTGCGGCGCCAACCGGCGGGCCAGTTCCACGATGCGGCGGGCGGCGGCAGGGTCATCGATCACCACCACGATCGATCGGGCCTGGGGAGCTTGCGCCCGTTCCAGAATCGCGGCCTGGCTGGCATCGCCGTAATGGATCGTCAGCCCCTCGGCGCGGGCCTGACGCACCAGCGCCGCGTTCAGCTCAATCACGCTGTAAGGCACAGCGCAGTGCCGGCAGCTGCTGGCCAGATTGCGGCCGGTGACACCGAAGCCCACGATCAGCACGCTGGGGGGAGGCGACGGCTCAGGAGCGACCGGCTCCTGCCGCAGGCGACCTTCGCTCCAGCGCCCCAGCGGTGTGGCGGCCAACCCCTCGGCCAGGGCAGGGGCGGCCTGGATCAGCAGCGGTGTGGCCAGCATGCTCAACACGGCCACCACCAGCACGCTCTGGAACACCGCTTCGGGCAACAAACCAGCGCTCACTCCTGCCTTGGTGGCCACCAGCGAAAACTCGCCCACCTGGGCCAGCGCCAGGCCAGAGAGCACGGCTTGGCGCAGCGGCAGGCCAACCGCCAGGGAAGCGGCCGCGGCGATCAGCGGCTTGATCACCAGCACGGCGCCCGTGAGCAGCAACAGTGGTGCCCCAGACGTGGCCAGCAGTTTGAGGTCGAGCAGCATGCCGATGGAGATGAAAAACAGGCTCATCAACACATCGCGGAACGGCAGCATCACGGCCACCGCTTGGTGGGAATACTCCGATTCCGAGAGGATGAACCCCGCCAGGAAGGCCCCCAGCGCCAACGACAGCCCCAGCGACTGGGTGAGTACGGCAATGCCCACACACAGCATGAACACGCCCAGAAGAAAGGCCTCCGAGCTGCGGGTACTGGTGATGCGCTCCAGAACCCAGGGCACGATCCAGCGATACGCGCTGATCCCGAATCCGGCCACCAGCAGCACCTTGAGCACCAGTGCACCCAGGGCAGCGAAACCGTCGCCATCGCCTTGTGACACCCCGGCCAGTCCCGCCAGCAGCGGTGCCGTGAGCATCACCGGCACCACGCCGATGTCTTGGTAGAGAAGGATCGACAGCATGGAGCGACCCTGCGGTGTTTCCAGCTCACCACGTTCCTGCAGGGCCCGCAGCACGATGGCCGTACTGGAAAGGGCCACCACAAAACCCAGGTAGAGGCTCTGCTGGGGCCGCAGGCCCGCGAGCGGCAGCAGCACGGTGACCACCGCGGCGGTGCCGAAGAACTGGGCGCTGCCACCGATGGCGAAGAAGCGTCGCAGGCGCTCCAGATCGGCGATGGAGATCTCCAGGCCGATCACGAACAGCAGCAGCACCACGCCGATCTCGGCCAGCAGCTCGATCTCGTGGGCGTTGCGCAGCAGCTGCAGGGCGTGGGGGCCAGCGATCACACCAGCCAGCAGCAGGCCGATGGCCGAGGGCAGCCGCAGGCGATGGCAGATCACCGCTGCCCCCACCGACAGCGCAAAGATCGTCACCAGATCCAGCAGCAGGCTTTGCATGGCCGCCAGCCCCATCCCCGTGGGCGCACCTTATCGGTCACGCGCTGAACGCAGCCCAGGCCGCGGCTTGCGGTTGCGCTTACCCGTTGCGCCGCTGTTCCACGATGCAGCCGTGGCGTAACAGCATGGCTTCAGCGGCGTTGAGCGGCAGCCATTCCTCATCGCGGGTGAGGGGTTCGGTGCTGAGCACGGTCACCACGTCGTCGGGTTGGCTGATGGGGGCGAAGTCGATCGTCAGATCATCATCGGCCAGGGTGGCGGTGCCAAACGGGGCGCGTCGGGTGAGCCGGTGTAGGCGAGTACCGGCATAGGCAAACAGCCAGGCGCCATTGCTGATCAGGCAGTTGAAGCTGCCCAGGCTGGCCAGATGGTCGGAGGTATCCACCAGGGCGGCGAACAGGCCAGCCTCCGCGGTGGGTGTCTGCCCTCGCCGGCGCAGCTGCTGCAGCAGCCAGCAGAAGGCCCACTCGCTGTCGGTGCTGCCGATGGGCTGCAGATCGGTGGGGAGATCACCCTTGGGCTCCAGGGTGCCGTTATGGGCAAACACCCAGCTCTCGCCCTGCCAGAGACGATGAAAAGGGTGGCAGTTTTCCATGGCCACCACGCCGCGGGTAGCCCGCCGGATGTGAGCGATGGAGCAGTGGGCCCGCAGCCCCAGGCTGGCCACCTCCTCGGCAAGCGGCGAAAAGGCGGCCGGTGCGTCTTCGCGGAACAGATGCAGGCCGATGCCGTCAGGGGCGTAGCTGGCCACACCCCAGCCATCGCCATGGTGGCTGGTGGCTCCGCCTCGGCGGCGCAGGCCGCTGAAGGAGAAACGCATGTCGGTGGGGGTATTGGCGCTGAGGGCCAGCAGTTCGCACATGGCGCCATGCTGCCCCAGGATGCAGAGGTGGCCTGTCCGCGCCGAACAGCTCAGCCGGCGTAGGTCGGATCCTGCCAGCAGCGTGGCAAGGCTTCCCCTGAGAGAAAGCGCAGTTCGCTCTTGGCAAAGTGGTGGGGGTCCTGGGCTTCCTCCCCCGCCTGAATCCGGGCCGAAACGCTGGTTGCAAAGGGATCCACCAGGGCCTTCGCGTCCAGCACCTCCACCAGCAGATCGGCATCGGGATGCTGGCGAAGCAGGAGCAGCATGGCGGCAGCGCCTTGCGGGCAGAACAATGACATCACTCTGGTAAAGCCTGCGGCCTAGTCGCGCTGCAGATGCAGGGCAGGGGTGCTGCGGGCTTTCCTCGTGCACCCCTGGGCCCGACGAGCCGATTGCCTACGTTGCACCTGTCTGCACTCCCCACGCCATGCGACCGGTACGCCATCGCTGCAGCCTTGCGATCACCACAGTGGCCACCGCTCTCGCCGCCGGTTGTGGAGCCACCAGCACCCTGAATGGGGCTGGTGCTTCCTTTCCCGCGCCCATTTATCAGCGCTGGTTTCAGGAGCTGGCCGGCCAGGGGCTCAAGGTCAATTATCAGTCGGTGGGTTCCGGCGCGGGAGTGCGACAGTTCATGGCCGGCACCGTGGCCTTTGCCGCCTCCGACGTGCCGATGAAGGCCGATGCGATCGCCAAGGTGCCCCGCGGTGTGGTGCAGCTGCCGATGACCGCCGGTGCGATCGCCCTGGCCTACAACCACAAGGGCTGCGATCTCAAGCTCAGCCAGGCCCAGCTGGCCGCGATCTTTCTCGGCACAATCAACAACTACAGCCAGCTGGGCTGCGCCGCCAAGCCCATCAAGGTGGTGTTTCGCTCCGATGGCTCCGGAACCACGGCCAACTTCACCGCCCACCTGGCTGCGATCAGCCCCGCCTGGCAAGCGGGCCCGGGCAGTGGCAAATCGGTAACCTGGCCCACGGGTGTGGGTGCGAAGGGCAATGAGGGCGTGGCAGCCCAGCTGAGCCAGCTGGATGGTGGAATCGGCTACGTTGAGGCAGCCTTTGTGAAGGGCAATCTGCAGGCGGCTGCCCTCACCAATGCCTCTGGCCAAACCGTGCGGCCCAGCAACGCCACCAGCAAGGAAGCTCTGGAAACGATCGACCTCGGCCCTGATCTCACCGGCCGCGATCCCAACCCGACACGCGGCTATCCGATTGTGACCTTTTCCTGGATTTTGCTTTATCAGAGCGGCAACACTGCTCAGCTGGAGCCGCTGCAGAAGGTCTTCTCGTACACCCTGTCAACGCCGGCTCAAGCCATGGCCCCCGATCTTGGCTACGTGAGCATGCCGGAGGCCGTGCTGCAAGCGGCGCGACAACGGCTGGCGGGGCTCAAGCCCTGAATCGCTCTGGTCCCGATTCAGCGGAACTGGGGCCGTTTGTTCTGGTCGAAGCTGCGCCGCAGCGCCTCGCCAATGCTCAGACCCACCGGTGTGTCACCACCGAAGGAGGTGCCCAGCACCTGGTTGTACAACTTCGATTCCACAAGGTTGTACGTGGAGGATGGCAAGGGGATGGCGCCCGCGCTCTCGGCCAGACGCAGCCCATTGCGCACTGTGTAGGTCACAAACTCTGTAAGGGTGCGGTTGCTGCGCAGCGCCGTGGCATTCACATACACAAACATCGGCCGTGAGAGAGGGGTATAGCTCCCATTTTGCACAGCGGCTAGCGAGGGCAACACCGCCCCCTTGCCTGCGTTGATCGCCAGGGGTCGCAAGCGATCTCGGGCTTCCTGAAAACGGTCATACCCCATATAGCCAAGGGCGTTCACGTTGCCGGCTACGCATGCGATCACAACGCTGTCTTGTTCGCTGGCACTGTAGTCGCTGCGCGAATTATTTTCGTCGCCGTTGATGGTTTTATTGAAGTAATCATAGGTGCCTGAATCAGTGCCGGGGCCACAGAGCTTGATGGGCTTGTCCGGCCAGACGCTGTTCACCTGCCGCCAGCGACTGATGCGGCCCTGGGCGGCCTTTGACCACAGCCGGGCTAATTCGCGGGTGCTGATCTGGTTGGCCCAGGTGTTGCCGCGGTTCACCACCACCGTGAGAGCATCAAAGGCCATTGGCAGTTCGATGAAGGCCACGCCCTTGGCCTGGCAGGCCTTCAGCTCCCGGCCGTTGATCGGCCGGGAGGCATTGGCAATCGCCACCTTGCCCTGGCAGAGATCGCGCAGGCCGGCGCCGGTGCCGGTTTCGGCCAGTTGGATGGATGCCCGCCGCTTCCCGCGGCGAGCCGTGAAGGAGCGAATCGCCTCCCGCATCAAGGGGTACACCGTGCTGGATCCGCTGATCCGGATCGCCTGGGGCTCAGCGGCGCTTCCCACCAGGGCTGGCAGCAGTGTGAAGGCCACAGCAGCACCCGTAAGCATGGAGCCGCGCAGGAGCGTCATGCCAAAGCAAAAATGGCTAATCCTTGTCTAACCCAATCCGCCTGGGCTGAGGTTAAGCGTTGGTTGTGGTGATCGCCCCGTACAGCATCGCTGTGGTGCGCGGCACAGACGGCTGCAAACCGGAGGCTGTGAACTGGTCCCATGTTCCGCGCCCGTCATGCCCGTCCGTTTCCCCCACTTACTGCGTTCGATGGCGGTTTGCCTGTTGCTCCAGGGGGCCATCGTGTTGGCCGGAGGCTTGTTGTTGGGCCTGGATCGCAGCACTGCACCGCCCCGCAACAGCCTCGTGATCTGAGGCGTGCATGCCCTGGCTCCAGGGCCGTGTGATCAACAATCGATTCTTAAAGTCTCCTTAACCGATCAATAACGCATTCGCTGCTTTGGCTTGTTACACCTTGGGAGCACAGTCATGTTGCCTCCGATGACCTTCGCGAAGAAGGCTCTGTTTCTCGGTTCCGCCCTGGCCTTTGCCGGCGGTGCCGCAGCCCTCGCTCAATCGGCCATCAATGGCGCCGGTGCCACCTTCCCCGCTCCCTTCTATCAGCGCGCTTTTGCTGGTGCCAAGGGAGTGAAAGTGAATTACCAATCAGTGGGTTCTGGCGCCGGCGTGCGCCAGTTTGTGGCCGGCACCGTGGATTTCGGCGCCACCGACGAGCCCATCAAAGCCTCCGAAGCCGCCAAGGTGAGCCGCGGTGTGGTGCAGTTTCCCGCTGTGGGCGGCACGATCGCCATTGCCTTCAACAAACCCGATTGCGCCAGCCTCAAGCTCACCCAGAAGCAGGCGGTGGATATCTTCCTCGGCACCATCAAAACCTGGGAGCAGCTCAAGTGCGGTAAAGGGCCAATCACCGTGGCCCACCGCTCCGATGGCAGCGGCACCACCTTCGCCTTCACCAATTCCCTCTCGGCTTTCTCGCCCCAGTGGAAGAGCAAGGTGGGCGAAGGCAAGAGCGTGAAGTGGCCCGTGGGCGTTGGCGGCAAGGGCAATGAAGGTGTGGCCGGCGTGATCGCCAACACCCCCGGCGCCATCGGCTATCTCAATCAGGCCTATGTCAAGGGCAAGATCAAGGCAGCTGCTCTGCAGAACAAGGCCGGGAAGTTTGTCATGCCCAATCTCAAAGGAGGTGCCGCGGCCTTGAACAACATCAAGCTCGATGGCAATCTGGCCGGTGAGGATCCCAATCCCGCCGGTGCCGACAGCTACCCCATCTCCACCCTCACCTGGATCCTGGCTTACCAGAAGGGCAATGGCGCTAAGGCTCCGGCCATTCAGGCGGCCATGAACCACCTGCTCAGCCCCGCCGCCCAAAACCTGGCCGATGATCTGGGTTATGTTCCTCTCAAAGGGGCCATCCTCAAGCAGTCGCAGGCTGCTGTGAAGAAGATCCGCTAATGAGGCTGGTGGTCTGAACCTCTCGCTTTCGGGTGGGGCTCAAGCCCCACCTTTTTTCTGGCGACTTTCCGGGTCACGCCATTCTCGGCAGAACAGCTGCATATTCAGCACTTAGTAGCAACAATCACCTGCAACGACGATCTGGATACCTAGAACGTCTTCAGTATCCGAGCGAACCATGGTCATCAACACCGTAGGCGGCAGCATCAGCGTGGTTCCTGGTTGTTCTTGGGTGAATAGCGTGCGCACGGTGCCCCCTGATCCAGCCCCTCTGCCACTGCCGCTTCGCCCCGCCGGGTGGCTTCCCTGGCTGGCGAGGCGCCAATTCTTAGCCAATCCTTAATCGGCTGACAACCGAACCTTGGTTGGGATGCGGTGACTCCCTTCCTAGGTTTTAGCCAAGCCAATCCAGGGGCCTTCATGGTTTTCTCTCCCGGTCGCCATGCCGATCAGCAGGCTGATTTCCGGATCCATTTGGAGGCCAACTACCGCAACCGTTCCTTGGTGCAACTCCCCGCCGGCAGCACCGTTCCCCAGATCAAGGGGAATTACTGGTTGGTGGTTCGTGGGATGGTGCGCCTCCAAGCCATCACCTATCACGGAGATGAGGTGCTGCTTGGCATTGCCGGACCTGGCGAACCTTTCGGCGACCCGCTGCAGGCGGTGGAAGCGTCGGACGCTGTGAGCCTCTGTTCCACCGATCTGCTGTGCCTCACCAGCCAGGAACTGCGTGATGATCCCACCCTGGCGCTGGGCATGCTCGAAGCCGTGACGCGGCGTCTGCGCCAGAGTGAGCGGCTGCTGGCACTGATGGCCCTCCGTCGGGTTGAGGAACGGGTGAAGGGATTCCTGGAGCTGCTCGCCAGTGACTACGGCCAGCCCTGCCCGGAGGGCCTGCGCCTGGGTGTGCGTCTCACCCATCACGAGCTGGCCTGCGCCGTGGGAACCACCCGGGTCACGGTGACGCGGGTGCTGGGGCAGCTCAAGGAGCAGGGTTGGTTGCTGGTGGATGCTCAGCGCTGCCTGGTGGTGGCCCATTTGCCGCGACCCCGCTGAGCTGCCCAGTTTTCAAGACTCGCGGGGAGGGCCGGAATCATTCAACAATTGGTCTTTGCTGTGTTTGAGGTCATTCCAGATCTTGCGAATTTCGGCATAGGCCTCTTCCTGGGAGAGTTTGCCATTGCCCTGCAGACCTACAATGAGGCCAACCCGCTCAGCGAACGTTTCCAGGTTCTGATGAAACATCAAGCGTTCAGGGCTCCAGTCGGCGCCGCGGTAGCTGCCATGGCTTTCCAAAGGAGACCGGATGCCAGCCTCGCCATCGTCGGGTTTTCCTGCTCTGATCACTGCGCCATGCATGACAGCCTTGCCAACTTAGACAGGCTGCAAGCCCGCTGAGGTTAAGCGTCGGTGAACCACCCGCGCCGGCTTAGCCAGAATCCGATGAGCCTTTGGCCACCGCTGTGTTCCTGTGCTCAGATTGACTCCCGGAGCCCTGAGCTCCCAGCTGCTGGAACAGCGCCCCGCCGGCCTCCCGGGCCATCTCTTTGTCAATGGAGGTGCGGCCCCCACCTGGGTGGACGCGGTAGCGTTTGGGGCGGCTGGCCCCCAGCTTGTACCGGTTGATCGCTGGGCCGAGCGACCCCCTGAAGCGATCACCTCCAGGCCCCTCTGGCTGCGGGTGCGGGGTCTGCATGATCGCCACCGCATTGCCCAGTTGTTCACAGCACTGGAGGTGCCTGAGCTGCTCCACAAGCCCTTGATGGAGGTGCCGCAACGCCCGCAGGTGGATTGCCTCGACGATGTGCTCCTGGTGGTGTTGCACCGCTTCAGCCTCGCTCAAGATCACCAGGCTCTGATCAGCAGCCAGGTGGGCCTGCTGCTGTTGCCCGGTCTGCTGATCAGCGTGGAGGAAGATCCGTCAGGTCAGGCATGCCAGTCGCTCACAGAGTGGCTTTTATCTCGATCAGCCGTTGTTGAGTATCAAGATCTTGACGACATACTGCATTTTTTAGTTGATGGCATACTGGATGAATTTTTTCCTATTCTTGAGCATATCGCCCATCGCCTGGATGACCTGGAGGAGGCGGCGCTGCGTCAGCCCAGGCCACGGTTGCTCAGTCGTGCCTTCGGTTATCGCACCAATCTGCGGGCCATTCGTAGCCAGATCTGGCCGCTCCGCCATCAGATCCGCATGCTGCTCAGGGAGCAGCAGCCCTTGCTGGGCCCGGAGGCTATGGGTGGATTCCATGAGATGGCGGAGATCGTTGAATTGCTGTTTGAAAATTGTGAAATGCTACGTAATCAGTGTGACGCCGTAACGCAAGCCTATGCCGCTAGCGTGGGTAACCGTATGAATCAGGTTATGAAAACGCTCACTATTTTGACCACTATCTTTGCGCCTCTCACTTTCATTGCAGGGATTTATGGCATGAACTTTGAAGTGATGCCCGAACTCAAATGGTCGTGGGGTTATGCCTACGCGCTGGTGCTGATGGCTGTCGTGGCCGGGCTGCAGGCCTGGTGGCTGTGGCGTCGGGGCTGGTTTCAGGATTGGACGGCCCAGCGCTGAACTTCATGCTGTCTTGATCAAATCTTTACCGTGCGTTGACCTTGGTCGCGCCTAGCTTTTTTACATTAACGCATCCTTCGGGTTCGCTGCCCCTGCGCCCTTGCTTGATAGTGTGTTTTGGGGTGAGCCCCCTGCGGCTGCCCATGGCTCGATGACCCCCTCTCTTCTGCTCGTCGAAGACGACGACACGATCCGCGACACCATCCGCGATGCCCTGCATCTGGAGGGTTTCACCGTGCAGGCCTGCAGCGATGGCCGCCAGGCGCTGGCCTTGTTGGCTCAGGCCCGTGATGGTCAGCCCTTCTCCCTGGTTGTGCTCGATTTGATGCTGCCCGGGCTTGGAGGCCTGGATCTTTGTCGCCAGCTGCGCCGCCAGGGTGATGCCACGCCAATTCTGGTGGTGAGCGCCCGCGACACCGAAACCGATCGGGTGCTGGGGTTGGAGGTGGGTGCCGACGACTATCTGGTGAAGCCATTTGGCATGCGTGAGTTGGTGGCACGGTGTCGCGCCCTGCTGCGTCGCAGCGGCGCCTCCAGCCCAGCCGGTGGCGCGCGTGTGCTGGAGCATGCCAACCTGCGCCTCTTCCCCGAGGAGTGCCGGGTCTGCCGCAACGGTGTTGACATCAACCTCTCACCCAAGGAATACCGGCTGCTGGAGCTGTTCATGCAGCATCCGCGACGGGTTTGGAGCCGCGACAAGCTCCTGGAGCACGTGTGGGGGCACGACTACATCGGTGACAGCAAAACCGTGGATGTGCACATCCGCTGGTTGCGTGAAAAAGTGGAAGACAATCCCTCCGCTCCCTGTTACATCATCACGGTGCGGGGCTTCGGCTACCGCTTCGGCTGAGTGGAAGCCTGGCTCGCTCTGGCGATCGGCCTGGCGCTGGGGGGGCTGCTGACCCGCGCCGGCCGGCGCCGCCGCCAGGATCTGGATGCCGTGGGGCGGTTGCAGTTGCTGCGTTGGCTCGATGTCGCCCCGGTCGGTTGGTTGATTCTGGATGCCGCCGATCGCATCGCGCTGATCAACGCCCGGGCCGAACGGCTGCTGCAGACCCCCGGTTTGGGCTTGCGCCGCGATGTGGCCCTCGTGGAGTTGCCGCGGGTGACCGCCTTGGCGGAAGCGCTCACCCAGGTCCGCCGCCTGCAGCGCAGTCAGCGGCTGGAGTGGCAGCCGGCCGACGAGGAGCTCGAAGCCCTGCTGCTGCCCGGTGATCAGGGGTGGATGGCGGTGATTCTGCAGGATCGTCGCTCGATCGAAGCCCATCTGGAGCAGCAGGAGCGCTGGGTGAGCGATGTGGCCCATGAATTGCGCACGCCGCTCACAGCCCTGCTGCTGGTGGGCGACAGCCTGGCGGCCCGGGCCGACAGCGGTAATGCGGTGCTGGTGGAACGCCTGCAGCGCGAGCTGCTGCGGCTGCAGGAGATGGTGGGTGACCTGCTGGAGCTCTCCCGTTTGCAGAACACCTTGCCCGACGACGGTGAGCGCTATCAGACCGTGCCCCTGCGGGCCCTGCTCGATCAGGTGTGGAACACCCTGCGGCCCCTGGCAGACCCGCGGCGCATTCACCTGATGGTGCGCTGCGCGGTGCCGGGAATGGAGGATCTGAAGGTGCGGGGTGAGGCTCCTCGATTACACCGCGCACTGCTCAATCTGCTCGACAACGCCCTGCGCTACAGCCCGGATGGTGCTGCGGTGGAAGTGGATCTGCAGCGCAGTGGCCAGTGGGGCCTGGTGGCCGTACGCGACCATGGTCCTGGCTTGAGCCAGGAGGATCTCGACCATCTGTTTGAGCGGTTTTACCGCGGTGACCCCGCTCGAGCCCGCAGCACCCGGGCCGGCAGCGGGCTGGGCCTGGCGATCGTGCAACAGATTGCCCTCACCCATGGCGGGCGGGTGCAGGCCTATAATCACTCCCAGGGTGGTGCTCTGCTGGAGCTGGTGCTGCCGCTAGTCCGTTGATGGGGAGGGTGGAGAGGTGAACACCCTGGAGATAATCAACAGATCGACCAGGGCAGGTTCCCCCCATGCACGATCTCTCGCTGCTCCCCGGCCTGCAGCCTCTCGCCACTCTGCGGCCCCAGCATCCCTGCCTATGGGGCGAGATTGCGGTGCGGCCCCCGGAGCCACTGGTGATCGTGCGCGGCGCCACCGTCTTGCCCCCGCGCCGCAATCCCCATGCGTCAGGCTGGTGGAATCGTGTCGGATTTGGGATCTACGATGCGGCAGGCCAGGCTGTAGAAAGTCTCAATGATTGTCGCGGTGCGAGGCAGTTTTTTCCGCCTCTACCCCGGCTTCCTGATGATGCCTTGAGCGGTCGACGCGTGCGCAATCGCGACCTCGTGCTTTATGGCGGTACGCTCTATCCCGAATATGGTCATCTCCTGGCCGAAACCGGCCGCGCCTATCAGCTTTTGCGTCTTTATCGCAAGTTTAAGGTCAAGATTTGGTTCCATTATCCCACCACTTGGCGAGGTCGCCTGAGGGATAATGCCATGATTCAGCGCTGGCTTGCCAGCCTTGGTCTGGAGCGTCGCTATCGAATCGTGCGCCATCCTCTGCAGGCCAAGACTCTGGTTTCGGCGGCAGCGATTTATCGGGACCGTGCCTTCGTTAGTGCCGACTTTCAGCCCGCGTGCCAGGCGGCTTTACGACCAGATCTGGCCCAAAGCATTCTGGAGCGCCAGGACGAGCGGCGCCCCGTTGCCTATCTATCACGCCACAAGTTGGGTTTCGGGAGTACTCGTTTTCTCCAGGAAGCTGAGTTGGTTGAGCGTCTTTCTGAACTCGATGGTGTGGACGTGTACTGCCCCGAAGAGATGGATGAAATTGAGAAAATTTCCCTTTATCAGCAGTACCGCTATCTGGTGTGCTTTCCCCAGGCTTCACTGATGCTCAAGGCGTTTACGCCCTGCCGCGATAACAGCGAGCTGGCGCGCCAGGTGATTCTGGGCGCTGGCCCCCAGTCGTTGCCCAGCAGCTGGATCAATGTGGATCAGGCCTGTGGCTTTCACGATCTCTTCTTTGATGCCAGCCCGGCGGAGACGCTGGCGCCCGACCCCGGGCCCCCCGGCCCGAATTCCGAGGCCGGCGCCACCTTCCAGCGGGGCAACGCCTTTGACCTCGACCGGGTACTGGCGCTGATCCGCCACCTGTTGGCCTGAGGGGGCGCCGCGCTGTCTCGCCGCGGCGTGGCCAGCGACGGCTGCCTCTGTCTATGGTGCCGATGCTTGGGCGGATCCACACACCTCACATGGGCACCATCTACGCCGACAACAGTTTCAGCATTGGCCGCACGCCGCTGGTGCAACTCAATCGTGTCACCGAGGGCTGCGGCGCCCGGGTGTTGGCCAAAATCGAAGGCCGCAACCCCGCCTATTCGGTGAAGTGCCGCATCGGCGCGGCGATGATCTGGCAAGCGGAGAAAGATGGCCTGCTGGGCCCCGGCAAGGAGTTGGTGGAGCCCACCAGCGGCAACACCGGCATCGCCCTGGCGTTCGTGGCCGCATCCCGCGGCCTTCCGCTCACCCTCACCATGCCGGAAACGATGAGCCTGGAGCGGCGCAAGCTGCTCA